>JAHDHZ010000013.1:3144-25624 GCA_020631045.1 Flavobacteriales bacterium
AAGAAGAGGCAGAGCGATTAGCTAAAGAAGCTGAAGAGCAGAAAAAGCAGCAAGAAGCAGAAGAAAAAGCAAAGGCTGAGGCTGAGCAAAAGGCTAGAGAAGAAGCTGAGAAGAAAGCCAAAGAAGAGGCAGAGCGATTAGCTAAAGAAGCTGAAGAGCAGAAAAAGCAGCAAGAGGCAGAAGAAAAAGCAAAAGCTGATGCTGAGAAAAAAGCAAGAGAAGAAGCTGAATTACTTGCTAAGAAAGAAGCATTAGAAGATCAAAAAAGAAAAGCTGAAATATTTAAGCAACAACAAGAAGAAAAGAAAAAACTTGCAGCTGCTCAAGCAGAAGATCAGAGAAACAAACCAAGCTCTTCAAAATTATCTGCAAAAGCAAGTGAAGATGAAAAGCGTAAAGTTATTTCAGCATCTCTTGAAGATGATGATAGAAATATTACCCTTGCTACAGAAGAAAATGATTTACGTAACAAATCACGAAGTTCTAATGATGCTGAAAAAACTAAAAAGACTAGTAGTGCTTTTGAAGGAGATGATGAAGGCAAAAGAGTTTCAGGAGCTCTAGAAGATGATTTTAGAACCAGAAAAACTGGGGGTTATGAAGTTGATGATCCTAGAGGAAAGATCATTGCCATAGAAGATCAAGATTATAGAAAAGTTAAAAACATTAAAGACCTTGAATATGATAGAACAGAAGAGTACTTAGAAATTGGTCGAAAAAAAATCACATTAATTACCTATAGTTTTGGTGATCGTAAAGAGGTTTATAAAAAAGTACATCACGCTTGGGGCGGGGTTTTCTTCTTCAAAGATAACCATCCTATTTCTCATGCAAAGTGGGATCATGAAGCACTTGAGTGATTCATAAGTTTAAACAGAGAGTTTTATATTAAGTTCATTGAGTTGCGTTTTGTCGAGTTTGCTAGGAGCATTAATCATAACGTCTTTGCCAGAATTATTTTTAGGAAAAGCAATACAATCTCGAATAGATTCACATTTTGAGAAAAGAGCTACCCATCTGTCAAAGCCAAAAGCAATTCCTCCATGTGGAGGGGCTCCATACTGAAAAGCATCTAACAAAAATCCAAACTGCTCGTAAGCTTCTTGTTTTGAAAATCCAAGTGCTTCAAAGACTTTTTCTTGTAGTGCTCTTTCATGAATTCGTATAGATCCTCCACCCAATTCAACACCATTGATCACAAGGTCGTATGCGTTAGCTCTTGCCTTATGAGGTTCAGAAGACAAAAGATGCTCATCTTCTTTTTTAGGTGAAGTGAAAGGATGGTGCATGGCATGCCATTGGTCAGTATCAGGGATTTTTTCTAATAATGGAAAATCAACCACCCATAGAGGCTTAAATTCATTATTGTTAACCAAGTTAAGCATGTCTGCTACATGTAATCTTAATTTGCCCAGGGCTGTTCTGGTTTGTTCTTTTTCACCAGCTAAAATGAGTAATAAATCTCCTTTTGATGAATTGCTTTTAGCTAAGGCTTCTGAAAGTTGTGCTTGAGAAAAGAATTTATCTACCGATGATTTTATGGATCCATCCTCGTTATGTTTAATATAAACCATCCCCTTGCATCCAATTTGAGGTTGCTTTACAAAATCAGTAAGCCCATCAAGTTGCTTTCTAGTAAATGATGCGCTGTTCTTAAGGTTAATGGCAACTACCAGTTCAGCATTGTCAAACACTGCGAAGCCTTTGTCTTTTAACAGAGTATTTAATTCAATGAATTTCATATCAAAACGCAAGTCTGGTTTGTCAGATCCATAGTTTTCAATAGCCTCTTTATAAGAGACGCGCTGAAAATCATCAAGTTTGATATTTAAAAATGTTTTAAACATATGTTTGGTAAGCCCTTCAAACATGTTCATGACATCTTCTTGCGTTACAAAGCTCATCTCACAGTCAAGCTGAGTAAATTCAGGCTGTCGATCAGCTCTCAAATCTTCGTCTCTAAAACATCTTACAATTTGAAAATATCTATCAAAGCCTGAAACCATTAAAAGCTGTTTGAAGGTTTGAGGAGATTGAGGAAGCGCATAGAATTCTCCTTCATTCATTCGTGATGGAACAACAAAATCACGCGCTCCTTCGGGAGTAGATTTGATTAAAAAAGGCGTCTCAATCTCTAAGAAGTTTTGAGCGCTCATGTAATTTCTAATCTCAACAGCCATTTTGCTTCTAAGAATGATTTTTTCTTGTACCGAAGGTCTTCTCAGGTCAAGATATCTGTACTGCATTCTGAGTTCATCTCCACCGTCAGTCTCGTTTTCAATTGTAAAAGGAGGAGTTGAAGAAGTAGATAGCACATTCAATTTTTGTACTTGAATTTCAATTTCTCCTGTTGAGAGTTGAGCGTTTTTTTGCTCTCTTTCAACTACCAATCCTTCAATTTGAATGACATCTTCTCTGTTTAGTGTGAGGCTGTATTCAAAAAGCTGTTTATCAATTATTTCATTGAATGTCAGCTGCGTGATTCCGTATCGATCTCTTAGATCAACAAAGCTCATTTTTCCGAGTTTTCTGTTTTTTTGGACCCAGCCTGATAGTGAGACAGTTTTGTTTATATCAGTAAGCGAAAGCGCTCCACAAGTGTGCGATCTATACATGTATTAATTTGAAAGATAAACGTTAGAAAAATCAAGATATCTGATTGGATTGGGGTGAAATCCCTGAATGTTTGAACGCATTAATATAAAATTTTCATTGTAAATCAATGGAATGATAACCGTTTGATCAACTAAAATTTGTTCTGTTGAGATCAGTAAGTCATTTCTGCGATCAACATCAGTTTCTTGATAAGCTTGATCATACTTTTCATTGAACATGTCATTGTTAAATCCTGAAGTGTTTGGATATCTTCTCTGTGCAGTTTTCGAACTGTTCTTGCCATAAAATAATCTTAAAAAGTTGAAAGCAGAAGGATAGTCTGCAACCCAATAATTCATGAATATTTGACCAATTCCTTTTTGTTGATTTTCAATTAGTTGTTCTACACTTAGTGCCTCTATGTTGATTTTTTTAATGCCCAAGTTTCTTGACAAGGCTTTTTGAATTTCTATGGCTAAAGAAATATTGTAGTTGCCATCGTTGCTAAACTGAAGTGAAATCTCAGGAAATTTTTCTCCATTAGGATAGCCCGCTTGTGCTAACAAGCTTTTAGCCTCAGTTAGATCAAAATCATTAGACTTTATTTTTGTTACATCATAGTCTTGAATAGAAGGAGGAGTAATTCCGAAATCGGCTGTCAAAATTGAATTTGATCCTGTTGCTAACTGAATAATCTTTGCCTTATCTAAGGCTAGGTTAAAGGCCCTTCTAACTTTTGGATTGTCAAAAGGTTTTGAGTTGAAATTAAAAGAAAGGTATTTCGTGCCTAATTCAACTTGAGAGATTAAACGGTGTAAAGAGTCGTTTTTAAAAGCCTTGTTGTTTTCTTGAAAAAAGTTTGTTGCATATTTTTCTTCTAAGCCCCAAAGAAGGTCAGTTTTTTGCTTTTTATACTCCGTTAACTGAGAAGATTTTCTTTTTAAAATTTGAAAACTTAGCGAGTCTAAAAACGGCAACTGTCTTTCTAATGAGTCTTTTCGGTGGTATTTCAAATGTTTAATTAAAATAGTATTGCTAGCTCTAAAATCATTTTCAGCAAGTTTGAAAGGACCCGTACCTTCAATTTTTTCAATGTTAAATTCTTTAGGTAGAATAGAGAAATTGATGGTAGCTAGAATGCTTAAAAAATCTGGATTGGGTTTTAATAAAGTGATTTCAATTTCTGTACTGCTTATTTTCTTTAACCCTGAAAGTTCAAATTCATATGGGTTTTCGCTTGTTTTACTATTTTCAAAAAAAGTATCAGCGCCTTTTAAAAAGTCTTTTAAATAAGTTGCATAAGTATAATTCTTTGTTTGAAATCTACATAGGTTTTTAAATGTAAATTCAACATCATCAGCGTCAAATGAAGTTGCTCTATTGTGAAACTTGACCTGCTCTTTTAATTGAAAAGTGTAACGTGTTTTACTTGAATCAATTTGCCAGCTCTTTGCTAAATTGGGTTGAATACTCAAATCTTTTGCTGAGAATTTAACAAGCCCTTCGTAAATCTGAGATGCTATATCTGCTGAGTTTACGTCTAAAATTTCGGGTGGATATAAGCTGATAGGGTAGTCACTCAATGATAGTTTGAGGTGCCCGCCATACACAGGAGTATTTGAACTCTTCTTAGAGTTTGAAGTGTCTTTTTGCTGACAGGCAAACAAGAATGTACAAGCAAAAAGACAAAGAATGAATTGACGCATAAAATAGTTTTATTCTGACTCGAATTTAACTATTTTTTGCCCTTTTACGTTCATTTTCTTTAAGCAAAATTTTTCTCAGACGAATTGAAGTTGGTGTGACCTCAACATACTCATCAGCCTGAATATATTCAAGGGCTTCTTCAAGTGTAAATACTTTAGGCGGAGTAAGTTTAACTTTTTCATCAGATCCAGCAGCTCTTACATTACTTAATTTTTTCGTCTTAGTTACATTAACGACTAAATCGTTTGGTTTAGAGTTTTCACCTATGATTTGACCTTCATAAACAGGTTGGTTAGAAGCAACAAAGAAAGAACCTCTTTCTTGAAGGTTGAAGATACTATAAGGAATAGCTTGGCCTTGCTCCATTGAAATTAATGAACCATTCTGTCTTCCAGGAATTTCTCCTTTGAAAGGAACGTATTTTATAAATCGATGATTCATAATAGCCTCTCCTGCAGTGGCAGTTAAAAAGTAGTTTCTAAGGCCTATGATGCCTCTTGATGGGATTTCAAATTCTATTATAGAGCGTTCGCCTTTTTGCTGTAGGTTTTTCATGTCTCCCTTTCTCAAACTCACAGCCTCAATAACAGTACCAGAGTAATTTTCAGGAACATCAATCGTTAATTCTTCTAAAGGCTCATGTTTTACGCCATCAATTTCTTTGATGATCACTTGAGGTTGGCCTATTTGAAGTTCATAGCCCTCTCTTCTCATAGTTTCAATGAGTACAGATAAGTGTAGTACCCCTCTACCAAAAACTTGAAATTTATCGGCTGTTTCTCCTGATTGTACCTTAAGTGCAAGATTTTTTTCTAACTCTTTTTCTAGTCGTTCGTGAATGTGCCGAGAAGTAACAAACTTGCCTTCTTTTCCGAAAAATGGAGAATCATTGATTGTAAAAAGCATGCTCATAGTAGGCTCATCAATCGCTATGGTAGGCAAAGCTTCAGGATTTTCAATATGTGCAATAGTATCGCCAATTTCAAAACCTTCAATGCCCGTTACAGCACAAATGTCTCCTGCATGAACAAGCTCTTTTTTGACTTTATCAAATCCTTCGAAAATGAAAAGTTCCTTGATTTTTGACTTTTGAATCGAACCATCTTTTTTAATGAGCGATATCTGCTGATTGACTTTTAAACTGCCTCTATGCATTTTGCCAATTGCAATTCTGCCAATGTAACTCGAATAATCTAAAGAAGTAATGAGCATTTGAGTATTGCCCTGATCAGGCTCAGGAGAAGGTATATGCTCAATAATTTCATCTAGTAAATGATAAATATCAGTAGTTGGTTTTTTATAATCAGGGCCCATCCACCCGAGTTTAGAAGAACCAAAAACAGTAATAAAGTCTAGTTGTTCTTCAGTTGCATCTAAGGTAAACATCAAGTCAAAAACAGCTTCTTGTACCTCTTCTGGTTTGCAATTTTGTTTGTCTACTTTGTTGACTACAACAATTGGTTTTAAATTTAATTCTAGTGCTTTTTGAAGTACAAACCTTGTTTGAGGCATAGGTCCTTCAAATGCATCCACCAATAAAAGCACACCTTCAGCCATGTTGAGTACACGTTCGACTTCTCCTCCAAAATCACTGTGGCCTGGGGTGTCAATAATGTTGATTTTAAAGTCTTTATAGTTGACTGAAACATTTTTTGAAAGAATGGTAATACCTCTCTCTCTTTCTAAGTCATTGTTGTCTAAGGCCAATTCTTTGGGCTTTTCATGTTCTTGAAAAGCTTTACAAGCATATAAAATTTGATCAACTAAGGTTGTTTTTCCGTGATCAACGTGGGCGATGATCGCAATGTTTTTAATGTTCATATTAAGATCTGGCGGGTTGAATATTCGCTGGTTTGTTTCTTAGGCTAAATCCTCGTGCAAGTTTAGATAAAACTTTCTTTGAAACTTTCTTTTCAATGTCAATAAATGAAAAATTATCTTGAATTTTAATTCTTCCGATCGAACGAGAACCAATCCCAGTGAGATCGCAGAGTCTTCTGACGAGTAGCCCTTTGTTGATGTCATCTTTGCCTCCTAAATCAATGAAAAAACGATCAAAGTCAGCATCTTTTGCTCTTGAATAACTGTTTTTTCGATCGTGACGATCTCTTCGGTCACCTCTTTTAGAATCGTTTCGTCTAGAGTCTCTTTCTTTGATGTTGTTTAAGTCAGGAGCGTTCTTGTAGTACTCCAAGAATTTATTAAACTCAACGGCAAAAAATCGCTTGATGATTTCTTCACTATCAAACTCGTTTAAACGTTCAGATGCTGTCAAAAGAAATGGCGCGATTTGTTTTTCGTCTACTTGAGTGTTCTTAATTCGGTCAATAAGGTCAAGCAGTTGTGCTTCACAGATTTCTTTTCCGCCAGGGATGTTTTGTTTTACAAAATTGGTTTTGGCAAAGCGTTCTATATCTTTAATTTTTCTGCCTTCTCTTGAGTTGATTAGAGCAATAGAAATACCGCTTTGGCCTGCCCTTGCAGTACGTCCGCTTCGGTGTGTGTAGGTTTCTAAATCGTCAGGAAGCTGGTAATTGATCACATGAGTGATCTTATCAACATCAATGCCTCTTGCCGCAACATCTGTAGCTACTAATATTTGCAGTCCTCTTGATCTAAAACTCTTCATGACACTGTCTCGTTGGTGTTGTGTCAAATCTCCGTGTAATGCAGCTGAATTATACCCATCATCAATGAGTTTTTCAGCAGTTTTTTGAGTGTCTCTTTTGGTTCTGCAAAAAATAAGCCCAAAGATATTTGGATTGAAGTCTAAAATACGTTTTAAAGCTGCATATCGTTGTTTCTCAGCCACTACATAATAGTGATGCTCTATGTTTTTAGCAGTTGAATTTTCTGCATGAGCTGTAATTTCATGCGCATCTTTCATGTATTTCGATGCAATTTTTTTAACCTCTTTAGACATCGTTGCTGAGAACAGCCAAATAGTAGGCTCGTTGATGTTGCTTAAAATGGCATCAATGTCTGGTTTGAATCCCATGTTTAGCATCTCATCAGCCTCGTCAAATACAACATGAGTGATCTCAGATGTTTTCAACTTTTTTCTCTTAATTAAATCAAGGCATCTGCCCGGAGTGGCAACAATGACTTGCGGACCTTTTTTAAGCCCTTGAATTTGCTTGTCAATTGAAGTGCCCCCGTATAAAGAAATAGAAGAAATGCCATCATAGGCTTTGCTGAAAACCTCAATGTCTTTTTGTATTTGTAAACACAATTCTCTTGTTGGGCTTAACACCAAAGCTTGAGCATGTTTTGCATTTGCATTTATTTGATCTAAAAGCGGTAAGCTGAATGCGGCTGTTTTTCCAGTACCAGTTTGGGCTAAGGCGACTAAATCTTTCTTAGGCGCTCCGGCAGTTTGAATGTACTGTATTACTTTTTGTTGAATGTCTGTAGCTTTCTCAAAGCCAATAGAGTTAAGGTGTGCTACCAATTTAGGGTTGAGCCCTAGGTCTGTAAAATTCATATTCATGTATTGTAGACCTATTTTACCGTCCCCTGAAAAATGGTAATAAAGCCTTATTTTCAGCGAAGCTACGTCAATTTTTATGACCGGTCAAGTTTAATTGTCAAGCAAAAGCAAAACACTACCTTGTTTTCGTGCAAATTCAATAGCCTCACCTTGAGCATTGAATACATCTATGACATAGTAATAAGTGCCTTCATTGAGTAGTTTTCCTGAGTTGTCAGTTCCATCCCAGCTACAAGATTGAGTTGAATTTACAGGTCCACATTCAAATACTTGCTTGCCCCATCTATTATAAATTCTTGCTGAATAGTCTCTGATGCCAACAGCGGGAAGAAAAAAAGCATCGTTGTAACCATCTTGATTTGGTGTAAATACATTTGCTGGAGTATCGACAGCTAGAATAGCGATAGGGTAAATTAAAGAATCTATACAGGCCCCAGAAGAGGCGATGATTTTAATTTCAAATTCTCCGCCTTCTTCAAAATTAAGTGGAATAGGATTGTAGTTGTTTGAAAAGTTAGAATTGTCAAAAAACCAACTATAAGAAGCGTTGTTAGGAGTACTATTATTAGTGAAATTAACAAATAAAGGTGCTTCAGAAGTCACGTCAAGATCGTCAGAAATATTAAATACAATGGGCTCACCTACTTCAATTTGAAAATCTGTTGAAAATGTACATCCAAAATCATCTTCTATTTCGTAGGTGTAGGTATTTGAGCCTACTGTTGTTGAGCTTTGAGCATAAGTTGAATTTGTTGTGAGTGTGTTGGAGTTTTCTAACCATTGATCACTTACAATTTGAGGTGTGAAAGAAACATTTTGGTTTTGATTAGGAAAGATACTTTGATCAAAATTAATGCTCCAATTGAAAATGTAGCCGTTGTCTGAGAATTGATCATCTTCAACGCTAAGCACCCAATCTCCGTTTAAAGGACAGCCTACCAAGCCTGAAAAACTTTCGTTTGGAGCATAGTTTCCTTCAGGAAGTGTATTAGAAGTAAAAAGATCTGTAAAATCAGCCCAAGTAATGAAAGAAGACATATCCCAACAATAAGTATACCCAACTCCTGGAGTGTTGTCTCCGTCAATATCAATGGGTTCTCCTAAGAATGTACCGAAGCCTTCATCATTATGAAATTCAATTGAGTTGCCATCAGGACAAGTTAAATTAATGATTAGATCACCCATATACGAATGCTCCATGTTTACACAGACAGATACAATATCGCTTGCAGCACTGATTGTTTGCCCTGCGTTGAATTGATTTACATTTATGCTCACTTCAAACTCTCCACCAGGAATGTCATCTAAAAAAGCTGAATCACCAACTGTACCGTAAGTAAAAGAATAAGTGTTGGGAATAGCGCTTCCGTTTAGAAAGAAACTGTCTCCTACGCAAAGCTCTGTTGGCATTGCCGTGGTTGCAGAAAAATCAGGTGCTCCACTCACTCTTACAATCATAACCTGAGCAGATCTTTCGCAGCCGTTAGCATCAGTAACTTCTAAATTGATAGGATAATAACCAGGAGTGTTGAAGGTTTTAGTTGTATTTTCGTCAGTAGAACTTGAGTTAAACATATCCCAATTGTATGTACTTGTGGCGTTACTCTGGTTATAGAACCAATTGTTCTGAGGGTAAGTAGTAGTGTTTGTAAAGGCAATCTGATCACCTACACAAATATCTAACACGCCATTTGTCGATGCAATTGAGCTTGATGTTGATGGATTGATTTGTTGACAATCAGAACAAGAAACATTGGCTTGAAATCCAGCAGATTCATCACTAGTATCACTGAAAAAATGAAAGGTTAAACAACTATCGTTTGCAGTAAAAGAGACATTTTGTAGTGTTGTAGAAGTAAAGCATCCAACCAAAGAATCAGAAGTAGATACACCATCGTAAATACAAAGAGAATCAGAGGGGTGTAAGTCAAAACTTGTGAATTCTATTTCAGTTTTTAAACTATCAACAGCAGGACATATGGTATAAATAAAATCTTCATTTGGACCATAATCAGCTGTGTTTGCTGCATCAAATAGAATGGCATTACAGCTCTCAGAAGAGCCGTTACTCATATTGATGGTAGTTTGAGCAACGCTGATGTTATTAGAAAGGCTAAGTGTAAAAACAAAAAGAAGTAAAAGGCGCATATGATTTTTTTTACAAATATACTGAAAATGATCACCTTATTTTATATCTTCTGCTGGTAGAAGTTTTTATAAAATCATTAAATACAAAAGTATGCATCTAAAGACATTCGTTTTATCGTTAAGTATTTTATCAATTATTCAGGCTTGTAACATGACTGAAACATCAAAACATGTTGAACCAGAACAAGAAGTAAGCAAAGAGGTTTATTTAAACTTAAATCAATATGGTTATCCGATTGAATTGGCAACAATTGATACAACAGACCAAAGTGTAAGCATTCAAGAAAAACCTGAAGGGTTAAATGTGTTTCTTAGTGAGAGGTATCATGTAAATGTAGAATTTGACGCTGATCTTGCGCTCAAAAAAGAAGATTTGAAACAAGACCTATTGTATGATAATAAAATTGTTGAGCAGAACAATGACTTTATTATATACGAGTCAACTCTGCCAGATCAATCAAAGTCTTTCATGCACTTCTATGTTGTGAAAGAGATTTCTGGTGAATATTTTGGATTCTCTGATGCACAAGGTAAGGTTGGATTAAACATCAATAAAGCCCATAAGATGATTGAAACACTTTTAAAGAGTAGAGCAGTTAGTTCTTCAGGTATTTAAAGTGTTTTTGAAGGTATTTGCCTAAAATATCATACTCGATATTTACCCAGTCATTGATCACAAGTTTTGATAGGTTGGTATGCTCATACGTGTAGGGGATAATACTCACACTCAAGTGGTCAGGATGTTCATCAACAACTGTTAAGCTAATGCCATTGATACAAATAGATCCTTTTTCTACAATAAGATGCGGCATTTGATCTTTGATTTTAAATGATAAATCCCAGCTTCCGTTTTGGTTTTTTACATCAATAAGCTGAGCGACTGTATCAACATGGCCTTGCACAAAATGACCATCCATTCTTGCTTCTGCCTTTATACAGCGTTCAAGATTGACTGCATCATTGATGTTTAAATCTTTTATGTTTGATTTTTCAAGGGTTTCTTTAATAGCAACTGTAGAATAGGTCTGTTTGTCGAGATCAATTTTTGTGACTGTAAGACATACTCCATTGTGTGCTAAGCTTTGATCGATTTTAAGGGTTTTAGTTAGTGTACTTTCAATGGTAAGCTCAATATTTGAATCTTGCCACTCAATTTCACGAACAATTCCTTGAGATTCTATAATTCCAGTAAACATATAAAGCGTTTAATTTGATGGGTTTTTTTGACCTGTTCTTAAAAGTGTAACAGTGCCATTTAAAACAACTTTTTCAAGGCCAAGTAATGTAATGAAAAATACATCACAAGTATAATAGTAGACCCCTTCAGTACAATTTTTAAGACTTTGGTAATGTACTCCATCCCAAAGAATATCAGGATTGTTGGTTTTAAATACCCGCTCACCCCAACGGTTGTATATGCGCATGCGTATGCGCTCAACAAAGCGTTTTTGCATGGGTCTAAACAGGTCGTTAAATCCATCAATAGAAGGCGTAAATACATTTGGTAAGGTGTATATAGGGCAATTTTCAAAACAAACAGTATCTGAGGGGCTACTTTCGTTCATGTTAGAGTCTAATACGGTAAAATAATAGCATGCAGCAATGCTTGTACTGTCAACAAAGTTTAATATTGAGTCAGAAAGTAAAAAAGAATCTTGGATTATGGTGAAATCTCTATTTTCTATAAAAGTTGCATATGTTCTAAAATAAGCCGCATCTTCATTGCAAATTGAGTCTGATAAACCTATTTGAATTTGCGTGAAAAATGCTTCACAATCTTCTAAACTATCTTTGATTAAAACCGGGCAAGGAGCTACATTGTCAAAAGGACTTGCGCAAGCAATTTGAGAGTTGTTTACCAACGGAGAATCAATGCCTTCTAATGAATAAGTGCCTATACTTTTAATGTAATAACAGTAAGTGCTGTCGTTGATCAATCCAAGATCTGAACTTTCGGCATCAGTGACTGTATCTATGGGCGCAAAAGTAGAGTTTGCAGTTTGTTTATAAACAATATATTGATGGTTTGTCCAGGGTGTTTGATCAATCCAAGAAAGGTTCAACTGTTCATCTGTGGCACTGATTTGTAAAAAAATCGAGCTTGCATTTGATGAGAAACCTACTGATTGATTTTGGCCTAAAAGTTCTATTCTATAGCTGTGCGCAGTGTCTTTGGTATTGATGTTGGAGTCTATAAACACAGTGTCTGCAAGGTTGAAATCACTAAAATTAGAAGAGGTGTAAACCAATTGATCGGCAAGATTAACACCTTCTTTTCTATAAACTTTATAAGTGTAGGGTGGCAAGATTATGTTGGTGTCTAATTCGGTTGGATTGGTCCAAATCACAGAATCTTTTCCTGCATTCTGATCAGTTTGAAAAACACTTACATGTGTAATAATGGGCACATCTCTTTTCAAAGCACTACACACTTCATTTGAGGCTTGGCTTTCACTACCATCAGGGTAACAAGCAGTAGTCAAATAACAAAATTTCTGCCCTTGCAGTAAATTTTGGCTAGAATCAACAAACAAAGTATCTACACCAGAGAGCGTGTTACCCACAAGGGTAAATCCTAATGAACTATCAACACCTGTTTCACAGCCAGAAGGCACATAGCCAGAAGAGTCAATCCTGCGATAAACTTTATACCCAATTGCTTGATCGCAAGGGGCAGTTGAAAAGTCTAACTGAAAGCTACTGCCAATTGGAGTGACCTGGTTCAGAGTATTGGCCGGAGCAATCACTTGAATTTCCATAGTTTCAAAATCAACCAAAGAAATGATAGAATTGTCATCTTCTGCTTTAAAATTGATTAAATAAGGGTCTTTTTTAATGTGGTTACAATTGGTTTGCCATAAAAGATTTGCTGTAATTGGGCTGATGCCACTTACCGGATTAAAGAGCGCTTGATTGCTTGCAAGCTCAAGGGGCTCACCACTTGCTGTGAGTGATATAATCTCACCAGCGTTTGGATCTTCAGCCAAAATTGTTGTGGTCAATAAATCGCCAGCAATTAAGCATTGAGGTGTTGTCAAAGTAATTTGGGGCGGATCATTGGGGCAATTGCCCAAAATATCGATTTGCATATCTCGCACAACCTCACCTACTTTTTGACCATTTCTGTATTCTTCAATGCGAATGGCTACATTGTATTGACCGGCACATTGAGGCGCATCCCAGGTTAGTGTTCCTGTCACAGGGTCTATGCTTAAATTACTGTTGTTTTCACAACCAGGAATCTCGTTCGGGAAAACATATCCATCAATCACATTGCCTTCTAGTCCCAAAGAAGGTACTAGACTGTAAACCAAGCTGTCTCCATCAGGATCAACAGCACCAGGATTGTGCAAATAAGGAGCTCCCTGACAACCATTGTCAATCGGAGGATTACTCAAAACAGGAGAGCAGTTGTCACCCAGCCCTGGAAAGATAACCAATTGACTTTCTATGTAAAAGGTCACATTTACTGAACTTGGAATGTTGTCAATATTGGCATTTCTGTTCGGATCTTCAAGATGTAAAACATAGGTGCCAATTCCAGAGTAGGTATGCTCTGTGTAGTAGATGTTTTTTTTAATGTCAGGCGCAATTTCTTCACCACAATTGTTGCATTGCCCGCATGTGGTACATGGTGAACCATTAACGCGCTGAATGGTGTCTAGAGTACCGTCTCCGAAATGAACTTCTAATTCACATCGATCAGCCTGACAAGACGAGGTTCGTGTGTAAGTTGTAATGGTGATGCCGTAGGTCAATCCAGAGATGTGGCAGTAAGTGATTTCACCCGCTCGATTGTGTGTTGAATAACCTTGCACAGCATTCAACATAAAAATAAGCACAAATAGGTATGCGTAAAGCTTTCTCAAGAGCAATAAAGTTACGAAAATTAATTTTTAACTTAGAGCTGAAATTAATATTCTCATGGCTTTAAAAATTCAAAATCTATTAAAGGCAAAACTTACACAAACAAGCGTGTATTTGCTGGGTGAAAAAAATAGTTTATCGCAAATAAAATTAACCGATAAAGAAAAAAAATACATTTCAAAAACACTCAAGTCTAGTGCTTTTGTCAGAATTCAAAATTTAGATCAAGATCTTTATTTTGTGGCATTTAAAAAAGTAAAAAGTTATTTAGATCTTGAGTGGTATCGCACCCAAGCAAGCAAGGTTTTAGACCTTTTAAATGCACAAAAGCATCAAGAGGTGCAGTTGATTGATTTGTTAGATAATCAGCAAGTATGTATGGCTGTTATTGAATCTATGGTGCTAAGCAACTATCAATTTTTAAAGTATTTTTCTGACAAACAAAAAAGACTAAATACACTGAAAACCTTATTGGTTAAAAGTAGCTTTTCAAAGGCTGATCTTGAAAAAATACAACATGTTGCCTCTGGGGTAAGTATTGCAAGAGATTTAGTCAATGAGCCTTTGTCTTATCTTACTGCGCCTCAAATCTCAAAAGAAATGAAGGCGCTTTCTAAGCAGTCAGGTTTTGACTTAGAAGTCTTCTCAAAAAAGAAAATTCAGGCCTTAAAAATGGGTGGATTATTGGCTGTAAACAAGGGCAGTATTGACCCTCCGACCTTTAACATTATGCAATGGAAGCCAAAGAATGCTAAGAATAAAAAACCTGTTGTTTTAGTGGGTAAAGGTGTTGTATACGACACGGGTGGATTGAGCTTAAAACCAACTAAGGGCTCTATGGATGAAATGAAATGTGATATGGGGGGCGCTGCAACGGTTATAGGTGCGATGTATGCAGTGGCCAAAAATAAATTACCCTTGTACGTGATTGGATTGGTTCCGGCAACAGATAACCGCCCAGGCGGAAATGCCTATGCACCAGGAGATGTGATTAAGATGTATAGCGGTAAAACAGTAGAAGTGCTCAATACAGATGCTGAAGGGCGCATGCTTTTGGCTGATGCTTTGGCTTATGCTCAAAAATATGATCCGTCATTGGTTTTAGATTTTGCTACATTGACGGGTTCAGCTCAACGTGCTGTTGGCAATGCAGCCTCGGTTACGATGGGTACTGCAGCCGATAAGTTCTTTGATCAGCTTGCAGATTCTGGAGAACAAACCTATGAAAGGGTAGTGCGCTTTCCTTTTTGGCAAGAATACGCAGATATGATTAAATCTACAATTGCTGATGTGAAAAACGTCGGAGGACCATTTGCAGGTGCTATCACTGCCGGAAAATTCTTAGAAGTATTTACCAAAGATAAAAACGGAAAGGCTGCTTATCCTTGGATGCATCTTGACATTGCCGGACCTGCTTTTTTATCGTCTAAAGATTCTTACAGAGGTAAAGAAGGTACGGGCTATGGTGTCAGGTTGATGTATGATTTCTTGTGTAAGATGTCATCATAACTGAGTCATGCGCATCGGAATTACTTGCGGAGATGTTCATGGTGTTGGTCCTCAGATTATATTAAAGGCCTTAAAGGGCATTAAACATCGATATCAAGACTGTGATTTTATTTTATACGGCCACAAGCATGTATTCAGCTTTTATGACGATTTACTAGGTTTGTCATGTTCTTTAGATGATTATAAATTTATTGAGGCATTTGACTATTTAGATTTAAGCCCTGGCGTGCCTTCAAAAAATGCTGGAAAATGCGCATTTCATGCTGTTGTCAAAGCAACAGAAGATCTTAAAACACAAAAGATTGATGGATTAGTTACCGCTCCAATAGATAAAGCAACAATCCATCACGAAGACTTTCAGTTTAAAGGTCACACAGATTTTTTAAAGGCTGCTTTTGAACTAGATGAGGTACTCATGGTAATGGCATGTTCTGAAATGAAAGTTGCTTTGGTTACTGATCATGTACCTGTAAGAGAAATTGCTGATCATTTGAACAGCGCCCTTATTGTTAAAAAAGCATTGCTTTTTAAGCAAAGCTTACAAAAAGACTTTAAGGTGCAACATCCTAAAATTGCTTTGTTGGGGCTCAACCCTCATGCTGGAGATCAAGGCAGAATTGGTCTTGAAGAACAAACTATTATCAAAGAAGCCCTTGATGCTTTAAATGTTTCTGAGCAATTTTTTTATGGTCCTTTTGGGGCTGATGGTTTTTTCGGAACTCAGCAATTTAAAAAGTATGATGGAGTTTTAGCAATGTATCATGATCAAGGGTTGATTCCTTTTAAGACCTTGTATTTTGATCAAGGAGTAAATTTTACTGCAGGGCTGCCACAGATAAGAACCTCACCTGATCATGGTGTAGCATATGATTTAGCTCATACAAATCAAGCTTCAGAGTACTCTATGATAAGTGCTATTGAATTAGCCATAGAACTGGCTAAGCAAAGAAATGCTTAACGATTAAAGATCAGGTAGTGGGTTGCACGACTTTTTTGTAAATTTGATAAAAACATTGTTATGCCAACTCTACTTTTTTCACCAGGTCCTACTGAAATCATCGTTATACTTTTAGTAGTAGTGTTACTTTTTGGAGGAAAAAAAATTCCTGAATTGATGAAAGGTCTAGGCAAAGGAATTCGCGAATTCAAAGATGCCTCTAAAGAAGAAGACCAGTAAGCCTTTTACCTTAAAAGAAGTACTGTTCCGGTTCTTGTTACTGTCTGGTTGGTCACCATGCTTCTTGCTCTTATGATCCATGTGTAGGTGTCTGGTTGAGCACTGCCTGCACCTAACCAATTGCTCAAAGAGCCATCCCAGCAATTGTTAATGTCAAAGCTTTCAAATACTTTCTCGCCCCAGCGAT
The DNA here is from genome assembly GCA_020631045.1 of Flavobacteriales bacterium. Classification (GTDB taxonomy): domain Bacteria; phylum Bacteroidota; class Bacteroidia; order Flavobacteriales_G; family JALEGO01; genus JAHDHZ01. Next base: position 19,825 of record JAHDHZ010000013.1, read on the forward strand.
TGTAGATTCTAAATTCATAGAAATCACCCAATCCGATAATGGTAGGGCAGAATTGATCATTGATACCATCGCAAATTCCACCCGGAGTAAAAGCATTTGGCACAAACATTTTAAAGACATCTACTACTCTAAAAGTGGTGTCTTTGGTTTGCTTACAACCCTTGAAATCTGTAACGGTTAGCTGCACTGGATAGCTTCCGGCCTCTCCAGGAAAGAAATAAGTAGGATTTTGAATGCCTAATAAAGTATCTGTTTGATTGAATACCCACTGCCAATTAGAAATATTTGCCGCATCACCCGCCGATGAAGAAAGATCAACAAACTCAATTTCTGGATCAATCACTGTTGAAGAATCTGGGTTAAATCTAAAATCAGCAACAGGAATGTCATAGACATCAATTTTACAACTATCTGTTTGTGTGACAGCACATCCATCAGTAGTGTAAATTGTTAAAGTTACATCGTGGCAGCCTTCTGTATTGTAAAATACAAATGGTGCGCAAGTGAAACTTGAAGTTTCACCATTGCCAAAATTCCAAGAGCAACTGTCTGTATTTTGCGTGTTGTTGGTGAAATTTACCTCTAAAGGGGCACACCCTTCTGTAACATCGGCGCTAAAATTCACTACAGGATTATTAAAAAACTCAACAAAGATAGAATCTATAACAGATTCACAACCTCTTGAAGCGGTAACATAGTATGTGCTTGGCATGGGGTAGCTTGAAGGAGTTTCAGAAAATTCAGCTGATTGATCGCCGTTAGACCAGTTAAATGTTGGGTTAATAGATGTATTGCCGCCAGTGGTCAAAGCTGTAAGGTTTAAAGTTGTTCCGTCGCAAATTTGTGTGTCTGCAATTAAAACTAGGTTAGTAGTGTCATAAAAATTAGGAATAAGCGTATCCCATTTTGAAGCACAACCCAAGCCTGATTGATCAATTACTCTGGCTATTAGTGTATCTGTGCGCCCCAGATTAAGACTAATTTGCTGTGAATTTTGCCCGCTCATCCACTCATATGCATAAGATCCTACACCATCTGAGCCTTGAACAATCAAGTTGCCAATTGAATCTTCACAAATAATGCTTTCAAACATGTTTACATTAGCGATAACCTCTAAGGGAGAAGGCACTTCAATGGTGGTGTCAATTCTACAATCAAATCGATCTAAAACAACTAGCCCGTATACTCCCGCAGCAAGGCTAGAAGCTGTGTCAGAATTACTTCCTGACTGCCAACTGTAAGTGTAATCAGTACCAGATAAAAAAGGTGATCCGCCGGTGACTTGAACCATCGTAGAGCCATCTGTAGAATCAAAACAACTGACTGACGTGGCTGTTAAACTTGTGATTTGAGGGCCTAAAAGCTCATCTACAAAGATTGATGTATCGATAAAACAGTTAAAGTTATCAGTTACAGTGACGCTGTAGGTTTGTGGTCCATTGAGATTGATAGGATTTTGAGCGGTTTGATTCAAAGCATTGTTGTCCCACAAGAAGCTGTAGGTTGAACCTGCTCCTGAAACAGAATCAATAATGATTTGTCCTTTCTCTTGGTCACACGTATCTTGAAAAACAGCAATAGGATTGAGATGAACTTTTATTTTTTCTGGATTTAAAAGTGTGACCCCTGTGTCAATCACACATCCGTTTTTATCGGTAATAGTTGTACTAAATGTATCTGCCTGAAGAGATGAGATGCTAGGTGTTGAGGCATTGTTGCTCCAATTGTATGTGTAAGGAGAAGTTCCGCCAGACTCACCTGCAATGATGGTTCCGTCACTGTAGTTGTGGCAGGTAGGGTTGGTAAATGCAAAATTGTCAAAGATCAGTTTCGAGGGTTCATAAATAGTTGTTGTTGCAGATGCTGTACAACCAGAGTCATCTTCTATACTGATGGGATGAAATCCTCCACAAAAATCGTTATAAGTAGTATCTACTAAGAAATTTCCTGAGAAAGCCCCTGAGTTTGTCCAATCAACTTTGTAAGGCTGAACACCGCCAGTCGCCAGAATCGTAGAAGATCCATCACAAGAATCAAAGCAAGAAACTCCTTGAGCTTGAGAGACCACAAAGGCTAAAACTGGAGGTTGTGAAATGGTGATTGAAGTGTCTTTTGAACATCCATCATTATCAGTAATGGTAACATCATAAGTGTCGGCTGTAAGATTCAGGGCAAGGCCATTTGTGCCGGCAGGGGCATTGGCAGACCAATTGTAAGTAAAGGTCGGATTACCGTTGGTTGGATTAAATTTAATTTGCCCGTTAGCCTCACCATTGCAGCGCACTTGTTTTACAGTTGTATTGCTTGTGATGTCAAGTACCACAGTCTCGGTAATTTCAATTGTTGTATCAAGTTGACAGTTGTTTTGATCTTTCAATTCAAGGGTGTAAGTCTCACCACGTAAATTCTCAATCTTGAATCCTGAATAGTTATTTAGGGCAAGGTCTGTCCATTCAAATGTATAGTCGTTATAGGTATTTGAAAAAGGAGTTCCGCCAGAGGCAAACACTTCGATCTCTCCATTGTTTAAAGGACAAATGGTGTTTTTAAAATTAAGCGAATCAAAGCTTAACACCTGTGGCTCACCAATGAAGACACTGTCAGTGAATTCACAAGCTAGAATGCTACCATCTGTGACTGTTAGGGAGTACCATCCGGCAGAGACTGTTCCGTCAAGAATAGAGTCAGTTTCTGAGAGTGTTTGGCTGTTTGCGTCTTGCCATTGATAGGTGAACGGGGCAATGCCATCATTTGATAAAATTGCTGTGCCTTTTCCGTCATTGCTCTGAAAACACGATAGCGAGTCATCTTCAATGACAATAATGATGGTGGGTGGATTCTCAACCACTGCAGAGTCGGTAATGGCGCATCCATAATTGTCGGTGACTGTAACTGGGTATTTTCCAGCTTGTAAACCATTTAGCGTGTCATTGTTAATGGGATAGGATGGCCCCCAATTGTAATTGTAATCGCTTGTAGCAGTGTTTCCACCTGTTGCTTGTACAATGGCTTTTCCGTCGTTTCCATCAATGCAAGAAGTAGAGTCAATTAAGGTTGTAATTGAAAGCACTGGTGGGTCGACAAGTGTGTAGCTTGAATCTACTACACATGAATTTTGATCGGTAACTGTAACAGAATATGAGCCTGCTGAAATCGAACTAATGTTATCGGTACAAGTAGGGCAAGTGTTCCAGTTATAAGAATATGAGCCTGTTCCGCCTGAAACAGAAATGCTAATGCTTGCGTCTGTATCGCCATTACAGGTCATTGGATCAATTATTTTGCTAATAACAATAGCAGAAGGTTCAGTGACGTCTACTGATGTGTTTTTTTCACAACCTCTGGCATCTGTAACTGTTAAAGAATAGGTGTTTGCCTGAAGATTGGTGAGCAATGAATCGTTTTGATTTGCTGGAGCAACAGATGCATCCCATTGAAAAGTATAAGAAGGCTCTCCACCTACAACACTTGCCGCTGCTTTGCCATCGTCTAATCCATTACAAGTGATGTTTGTGGGGCTAGGTGTAAGTGATAAGGCTACACTTGGAGTTGTCAGTGAGATGCTTTGTGTTTTTTCACATCCTCTTTGATCTGTTACCTTTAGATCATATGTGCCAGCACCCAGGCCATTGAGGTTTTGATTGTTGCTGTTGATGGCATTGGTCCATTGGTAAACATAAGTGGGCGATCCACCCGAAACATAAGTTGAGATTTCTCCATTAAGATCACCAAAACATTTAATCTCAGTTTTGACTAAAGAATCTATCGTGAGTAAAGTAGAAGGTTCATCAATGATGATGTTTGAGATAACGCTGTCACAGCCATTGTTGTCTGTAATGGTTGCTGAATATGTTCCGGCAGAGAGGTTGTTTAAAATGTTTGAAGTTTCACTTAAAGGAGTTGCCCCTTCTGCCCAGGCATAAGAGTAGGGAGGAGTGCCTCCTGAGCTGGTGAGGGTGATTTTTCCGTTTGTCTCACCTTTACATTTGATGTTTTCTATTAATGTATCTACTACTAATAAAGTAGGTTGGTCTACAAAAAATGTTGTGTCAAGGGAAGAGCCTGAACAACTTGAAGAAGTAAGTGAAATTGAAAAACTGTCTGGATCATTTTCGATGAATCCAAAAGAAACTTTACCACTTGATGGTGCGTCAGGAAAGGTGAAAGAATTGTTTGAATAAGGGCCTCCAGATATGGTAATGCCATCTGAAATGGTGTCAGATGAATATACGATGATGGTTCCATTATTGCCATTAAAACACGAAGGGTCAGTTACAATAATGCTATCAATTTTAGGGCATAACACTGTGATTAAGGCAGTATCTAGGCAAGTAACTCCAGCTGATGTTACAGAGTGATAAATTAAATGATCGCCACATCCTGCAAGACCTGGGTCAAATTGATTGGCTGAAACCAAATAGTTTGAACCCAAAGGCGCAGACCAAGTGCCGTTTGAAGAGTCTGCAGTTAAGGTAGCAGGAGAAGCACCAGCACATAATCCAGTAAGAGCAATAATGTTGGGGTCTGGGGCAACATTAACACTTAAGGGAATAGTGCCTGACACAGTTTTTAAACAACCGTTGTTATCAGCAATGTTAATTGAATAGGTCGCTCCGGGAGCCAAGCCCTTAATGAGTACTTCACCTCCATGATCTTCAACGACATTTGTATCTAAATAACCGTCTGCAGAACTTGTTAGATTATACCAGGCAATATCGCCATAACCATAACTGTGATTGTCAAACAGTTCAGGGAATCCACCCTCTATTTTTAATCGAACCCAAACTTTGCCAGGTTCTTCACATGATGGCGGGTCTACAATTGTAGTGGTTGTAGTGATAGAATCTAGATAAGAGACTTTGAGTACATCGTCTCCAAAGTCGTAACATCCGTCAGAATCTGCGTCAGCAGCATTTGAAGAAGGTGAGCCAGGAACAGAGGCCCAGTCTGAACCACTGATGTCAAAAGTAAATGCTCTAAAAACTATTGTGGAGGGGTGAGGGTCTGAAACGTCTATGGTATTGATCGAGTGAAAACCAAAAAAATCTTTGTTTTGCACATAAGGCAGTGCATTGAAATTGGGAGAATTGATCGCATCATTCAACCCCAGGTTAGGGTCGCCAATGCTTTGTTCAAAACCGCTTGTAGGACCTGCTTCTGCATAAAACTGAAAACCATGAACAGGCATAGATTGACCAGGCCCTGGCACAAAAGCAATGGGATCCGGTAAACTGTCAGGATCAGATATAACATTGATTTCATACACGTCACACCAACACAAAGCAATATGATCTGAAGGCAGAGATGCATTCTTTGTAGCATAATTTGTAATGGCACCTGTGTTGAAAGAAATTTCAGCTGCTCCAGGAGTTTCTCCCGCAGCACATTGTCCCAAACTTATAAAGCTCAGACAAATAAGCGAAAACGTACCAAAAAACTTATAAATCAACTGCTTCTTTATCTCTTTAACGCCCATAAAAATCAATAGGTTGCTTTTATCAACTTAAAAAGTACGTTTTTTTTAGAAACTGGTTTGAGTTTTCTCGTGAAAATTGTTGTTGCTAAGACTTTTTTGGCTATCGATGAAACATTCAACGATAATAGCCTAGCTACTTGAGGAGAAGGTTTCGAGACCAGGCGAAAAAGGATTCATAAGAATTTTTACGAGAAAACTCAAACCAGTTTCTTCAAAACCGAGCATAATCTACCTCTGAATTTAATGGTTTATTACAAGCAATATGCTGATACAATTGATCGGCGAAAAAGGGCCCTAAACTCACCCCCTTAGACCCTAAACCAT
>JAHDHZ010000013.1:25724-53481 GCA_020631045.1 Flavobacteriales bacterium
TACAATTGATCGGCGAAAAAGGGCCCTAAACTCACCCCCTTAGACCCTAAACCATTAAAAATAAATACATCATCACTCTTCGGGCTTCTTCCCAAGACGGGCCTACGATCTCGAATGTTAGGTCGAATGCCTGCCAAATGCCCTTCGATGCGAACATCAAGTGACGTAATTTTTTTCACGACTTCTAAAAGCGTTTTTTCTCCTTCTAAGCTTGGGAGCCTGTCAAGTGTTTTGTTATAGGTTGTGCCTACTTTGTAACAGTTTTCTTGGGTGGGTACCATAAAGCCACCTTTGTGCAAGATTTGGCTTGTTTTGAGCTCTGTTTTAATTTCTAAGACCTCTCCTTTGGTAGGCGTAAAAGGTACTTTGTCAAAAAAAGCATTGTGTGTGCCATATACCCCTTGTGCAAAAATAAGCTGCTTGCCACAATAGATTTCATTTTCAAGATGCACTTCAATGCCTTGAGCTTTGAGCTGAATATCTTGCTGGTTAACATGTTTTTCAACGTAGTTTTCTTTGAGCTTTTGGTGCATGGCCTCACAGAGCTTTTGTGTGTTTACCCACCCTGATTGTAAGACTTTTCCTCCAGAAAATGCTGCATTCACCTCCTCGTTTAAATCAGGTTTTTCAATTGAGATAAAGGCCTTGGTTTTATTTTTCTCAGTTAGGCTCATCCATTTGTTTTGCTCTGAGATTTGACTGAATAGTTTGACAAGACCTGTTTGGTGGTAAAATTGAGACGCTAAAAAATTTTCAAGTTCTGGGTAGTAGCTTTGTAAGTACTCAAAAGTGTACTCTGCCATCCAAGCTTTTGAAAAGCGCTTGAGCATGATAGGGTTGAAGATTCCGGCTGCAACCCTTGAGCTAGACTGCTTGAAATTTGCATCAAAAAGAAGAACTGACAAGTCTCTTTTGAGATATTCATAGGCCATCAAGCATCCTGCGATGCCTCCGCCAATGATGATTGCATCTGCTTTTTTCATGTTTTGAGCAATGCTTTAAAAACAGCTAAGTCTATTGGAGTTGTGATTTTGATGTTTTGCGCCTCTCCTTTAAAGCAAAAAACGTCTTGCTGTGAGGCTTCAAATACTGAGGCATCATCGGTAAATTGACGAGCGTCAGTTTGCTGTTGATAAGCAGCTTTAATGCTTGATGTTTTAAAGAATTGTGGCGTTTGAACAGCCATGTATTCAGCCCTGTTGAGTGCTTGAGACCCTGTTGCAGTTTTTTTTCGAATAGAGTTTTTAAGCTCCACACAAGGAATCGCCCCATCATGTTTTCTGAGCAATTCAAATCCTTTTTCGATGAGTTTTGTACTTACCAAAGGGCGTACGCCATCATGAATGGCTACAAGTGCGTTGTCAGGGATTACTGCCAGTCCATTTTTGACCGACTCAAAACGCGTTGATCCACCCGAAATGATTTGTGCTTTTAAGTGCTTTTCTTTGAAAAAATCAATGTGCCCTAAGGGCAGTACAAGTACAATTTTAAGGTCTAATGCCAGAAATTTGTCAAGTGTGTGCTCTAAGATTGTTTGTCCTTGAACTTCTATAAATTGCTTGGGCAAAGCACTTTGCATGCGCTGGCCGCTTCCACCCGAAACAATAAGGGCGTAGTTTTGCATTTTTTAGAGAATCAACATCGCATCACCGTAAGAGTAGAAGCGATATTTTTCTTTGATGGCCAATTCGTAAGCCTCCATCATTAAATCATACCCAGCAAAAGCTGCTACCAACATTAAAAGGGTAGACTCAGGCATGTGAAAATTAGTGATCAAACGATTCGGAATCGAAAAATCATAAGGCGGAAAGATAAACTTGTTGGTCCACCCTTCGAAAGGTTTTAACAATCCATCAGTTGATACAGAACTCTCAATGCTTCGCATTACAGTAGTTCCCACAGCACAAACATTCTTTTTGGCCAACTTTGTTTTGTTTACCAAATCGGCAGTAGATTGCAAAATCTCTACTTCTTCAGAATCCATTTTGTGTTTGGTTAAATCTTCAACTTCAACAGATCTAAAGGTTCCAAGACCAACATGAAGAGTCACTTCTCCAAAGTTAATGCCTTTGATTTCAAGGCGTTTAAGAAGGTGTTTTGAGAAGTGTAGGCCAGCAGTAGGAGCAGCAACAGCCCCTTCTTTCTTAGCAAAAATGGTTTGATAGCGCTCTTCATCTTGAGGCTCAACAGGGCGGTTGATGTACTTTGGGATTGGAGTTTCTCCCATTTTCATAACTTCAGCCTTGAACTCTTCGTGCGTGCCTTCATACAAGAATCTCAAGGTTCTACCACGTGAAGTAGTGTTGTCAATGACTTCTGCTACCAATTCGTCGTTTTCACCGAAATAAAGCTTGTTTCCGATTCTAATTTTACGAGCCGGATCAACCAATACATCCCACAAAAAGCTTTCTCTATTAAGCTCTCTTAACAAGAAAACTTCAATTTTAGCACCAGTTTTTTCTTTGTTTCCGTATAATCTTGCGGGAAATACTTTGGTGTTGTTCAACAGCATGCAATCACCATCGTCAAAATAGTCGATGACATCTTTGAAGGTTTTGTGCTCAATTTTTCCTGTTTCTCTGTGCAGAACCATTAAGCGTGATTCGTCACGATTTTCGGTTGGATGATGGGCAACTAACTCTTTGGGGATCTCAAATCTAAACTTTGATAATTTCATGCGTGTACAAAAAAATATAAACGGATTGCAAATTTAGTTATTTTTCGCACTTTTGTCTAGTGCGCAGTGTTTTTTTTCTTCTTGTTTTTGGGTGGATGAGTGTTTTTAGTTCACTCAGGGCACAAGATCATCAAATATACAGTTCAGATAGCTTAAAATCAAGGTGTTACTTTGATACTACTCAAGTGCAAAAGTTGCTTGTGAAGGCACATACGTTTTTAGGGGCCAAACATTGCATGGGTGGATCTTCACCAAAGTGTACAGATTGTTCTGGCCTGGTTTGGGCTAGTTTTAAACACCTAGCATTAGACTTGCCAAGATCTGCTAACGCACAAGCATTTTATGGCCTAAGTGTTGATTCACTAATGAATTTAAAGCCAGGTGACCTACTTTTTTTTCAGGGTACTTATTCTAGTAGAAATTACATTACACATGTGGGCATTTATGTGAAAGAGGGTTATTTTTTACATGCCTCTTCATCAAAGGGCGTAATTCTTACAAATTTGTTGGAATCTCGCTATTGGAAGCCTAAATTTGCATTTGCCAAGCGCTTGTTTGGTCAATTGTAATGCATGAGAATACCTTCTTTTTTTAAGCCGCACAAACCAAAATCATTTGATTTTCAGATGCGTTATGCTCATTCAGCTGAGTCGAGTAGGCCAAGACAAAAAGATCAAACCTTACATTTTGAGCGTAGAGCTAAAGAAAAGGCTTTGTCTAGAAAGGTCTTTACTTTTGTGTTTTTTATTCTAACAGCTTTATTTTTAGGAGCATTTCTTTATTTGCGTAGTTTACTGTGAGTTCTGTGATTCAAATACTGCCAGACCACATTGCCAATCAAATTGCTGCAGGAGAGGTGATTCAACGCCCTGCTTCTGTAGTGAAAGAATTACTTGAAAACGCTGTTGATGCAGGAGCCAGTAAAATCATTTTAAGTTTAAAAGAAGCAGGAAAAAATCGCATATCTGTCATTGACAATGGTGTGGGCATGAACAAAGCAGACGCCTTATTGAGCATTAAAAGACATGCGACTTCTAAAATTCAGAGTACTGAAGACATTTTCTCAATCAAGACCAAAGGGTTTAGAGGAGAGGCTTTGCCCTCAATAGTATCAGTTGCTCAACTGCAATTGATGAGTAAGAAAACAGCTGCTCAAATGGGTACTAAAATCACGGTGGCAGGTGATGATGAGCCAAAACAAGAATCTGTAGCCTGTGCAGAAGGTACGAGCATTGAGGTGAAAAATTTGTTTTTCAATATTCCTGCTCGTCGTAAGTTTTTAAAATCAAATGCTGTTGAATTGAAACATTGTATTGAGCAGTTTACAAGGGTGGCGATGATTCATCCCCAGATAGAAATGCAAATGCTAGACAATGAGAATGTATTGTTTGATTTGCCTTCTGCCTCTTTGAAACAACGCATTGTTGCTTTGCTTGGCAAGCACTACCAAAAAGCATTGATGGGTACTGAAGCACAAACCGATGTGGTACACCTTACAGGTTTTGTCTTTACTCCTAAAATGGCAAAAAAAACAAGAGCCGATCAGTATTTATTTGTCAACGATCGATTCATTAAATCGGCATATTTACATCATGCCATTAAAAGCTCTTTTGAAGAATACATTGCCCCTAAGGCTCACCCAGGTTATGTGTTGAACCTGCAGGTTGATCCTTCAAAAATCGATGTAAACATCCATCCAACCAAAACAGAGGTCAAGTTTGAAGAAGAAAAGATGATTTATGCCATTGTGAAATCTTCTGTGCAAAAAGCCATAGCTCAATTCGGAATTGCACCTTCACTTGATTTTGATCAAGAAAAAAGTTTCGAGGTTCCGTTTTTTGATGCTTCAAAACCAGTGGTGCAACCTACCATTACAAGTAACAAGCACTTTAATCCATTCGAAGCAGAAAAACAGCCCAAGCCCTCTGCCAACAATTACAAATCATTGTCGTTGAATGCTCAAAAGATACAGCAAGCTACAACCCAAGGCTTACAAAAACTTTTTGATCAAGCCGAGCCTGCAGAGCAAAATCCAGTATTTCATGCTCCTGAATTTTTTCAGGCTGCCCCTGGTTATATCTTGTGTAAGATGGATGCTCGTTTAATGATTATACATCAGTCTAGAGCGCACCAAAGAGTTTTGTTTGATCGCTATCAATCGGCGCTTAAAAACAATGCTGTTGCATCTCAAAAGTTGATCTTTGAGCAAACCGTTGAGCTCTCTGCCCAACATTTTGCTTTGTTAGGTGAATCTTTAGAGCACCTTAAAAAGTTGGGTTTTCAGCTTGAAGAGTTTGGTAAAAACACCTTTGTTTTAAGGGCAGTTCCCATTGATTTTAAAGCCAGTGCGATTGATGCTTATTTAGACGATTATCTAAATCTATTGAGCCAAAATTTACCTGATGAGAAACGCCTCTCACAACAAGTTGTGCGCCTAGTGAAACGCAGCTGTATTGATCAGCAAAAGGTACTTTCAAAACCTGAGATTCAAGAGCTTACTGAGCAACTCTTTTTGACCTCTAACCCTAGCCTTACTGCTGATAAAAAACGCATCATTTATCGCTTAGAAAAACAAACAATTGAGCAGTTTTTTGACTAACTTAGAATCTAGATATGCAACAATATAGAGCAACAGGTTTTTCAATGCTTCCTGAAGTAGTTAAGCAGTTAATCATCATTAATGGCTTGCTGTTTTTAGCTAAAAATACATTGACTTCTACGGGCATTCATCTCGATGATTTACTGGGTTTGCACTACTTTACTTCAAGTAATTTTTACCCCCATCAGTTTATCAGTCACATGTTCATGCACGCCAATTTCTCGCATTTGTTTTTCAATATGTTTGCTGTTTGGATGTTTGGTTCTGCCATTGAGAATTTATGGGGCAGTAAAAAGTTTTTGATTTATTACATGTTAACTGGCTTAGGAGCGGCTGCTTTGCATTATGCCTATTTGCACTATCAGATTCATGAGCTTTCGCTTGTCTCATCACAACTGTCATTGTTGAAAGCAGAGCGCTCAGTGATGGTCGGAGCCTCTGGTGCTTTGTTTGGTATTTTGATGGCTTTCGGAATGATGTTTCCCAACAGACCGATCTATTTTATTTTCGTTCCTTTTCCCATCAAGGCCAAGTATTTTGTTTTGCTTTACGGTGCGTATGAGTTGTTTTCAGGTGTGTCAAACAATCCGGGCGACAACATTGCCCACTTTGCGCATTTAGGAGGTATGATTTTTGGGTTTATACTCATTAAAATTTGGGGCAATAACTTTTATAGAAACAGATGATCAAAGACTTAAGAGCAAGATACGATAGGGCTTCAGCAAGTCTTCGTTTGATTTATTTAAACGTGATCTTCTTGGTTGTAGCTTTGTTAAGCAGCATAGTGCTAAACATCTTGTTTTCTAACGGCAAGCTCATCATTGCAGATTTGCTATTTATGCCTTTAAATTTTTCAGAATTTATCTATAGGCCCCATACACTGATTACCTACATGTTTATGCATGATTTAGATTCGATCTTGCACATTGCTTTTAATATGCTGTTCTTGTATTGGTTTGGCAGAATCATTGAGAATTTAATCGGAGAGAGCAAGATCTACGCCATTTATCTTTTGGGGGGAATACTCGGTGCCGTTTTGGCTTTACTTGTCTATACGTTAAATGGCCATTCAGCCTATTTGGTCGGAGCCTCAGGAGCTGTAAATGCCATTGTATTTGCAGCAGTACTATTGGCTCCTGATTATGAGTTTATGTTGCTTTTTTTAGGACGCATTAAAATCAAGTACATTGCCGCATTTAAGCTCTTGACTGATTTGATGGCCATCAATGCTTTTGATAACCTGGGCGGTAGCCTTTGTCACATCGGCGGAGCACTGATGGGATTGTATTTCATTTACAGGCTCAAGCAAGGTAAAGACCTGTCTGTTGGCATCAATAAAGCCCTGAGCTATTTATCATCTCTGGTGAGGCAAAAAAAAATAAAAACCCCTAAAACCAACCCCTTTGCATCAAAATCGATTCTAAACATAGATCAGATCTTAGATAAGATCAGCGCTCATGGCTACGATAGTTTATCTGAGCAAGAGAAAGCCTTTTTGTTTCAACAAAGTAAAGACCGTACATCTTGAAGAAGCTCATTTGGGTTTTGACTTTATTTTTCCTCTGTGCTCTGTTTATTTCAGCAAGGGCTTATGTGTGGGTCGATGATTTTGCTTTTGCAGCTTTTTTTTCTTTGGGGTTTCCTTTTCTTTATGTTGGGGCATTTGTTTTGATGATTCTTCTATTGATTATTGGATTTTCATGGCAGGGATTGGTACTAGTTGTGGGCCTTGTTATACACTTTAATGCCTTTAAATTAAACATTGCTTTTGCTGCCACTTCAAATAAAGTTGAGCATGGTCAAAGTCTTAAGTGTTTGACTTGGAATGTACGTTTGTTTGATTTGTATAATTGGTCAGAAAATACCAAAACCAAAGAGAAAATGATGCAGGTGCTTAAGAAACAGTCTGCTGATGTTATGACTTTTCAAGAGTATTACCATCAATCAAGCCGTTCAAATGAGTTTAAGACAACTTCAGAGATTTTAGATGTTTTTAAAGGTTATGATCATGCTCTACAATTTAGTGACACGGTCAAAGAAGATCACTTTTTTGGATTGGCAATTTATTCTAAATATAAAATTGTCAATCAGGGTAAAATTTTATTTTCAGGCAAAGGGTCAAATTTAGCCATGTTTGCTGATCTTGATTTAGGTGATGATACGGTGCGTTTTTATAACATTCACTTGGCTTCTTTTAAGTTTAGTAAAGAAGATTATGCATTTATTGATTCATACGCCAGCTCTGATCTAAAAAATCAGAATCAACAAGTCTCTATTGACGTGGGAGGCATTAAAATTATCAAGCGTTTGATTAAAGGTTATCAAAGGCGCCGTGAGCAAGTTGGTATTTTGAAAAAACACATTTTAAAGGCGCCACACAAGGTGGTTTTAATGGGAGATTTCAACGACACACCCAATTCGCATACCTATCATATTTTGAGCGCTTCATTGAGCGATGCCTTTTTAGAATCAGGGTTTGGAATTGGAGCTACTTATGCAGGCCTTGGAAAGTTTTTGCGCATAGACTACATTTTACACGATCAAGCCATTCGTTCTGAACGAACCAAAGTGATCGACGATGAATTGCTTTCAGATCATTACGCTCTTACGACAACTTTAAAGTTCTAAAGGGCCTTTTTGAATCAATAAACCCAGCTGATCAATGTGGGCTTCTTGCTCGCGCATAGCTTGTTCAAAGCTGAAGGTGTAGGTGCCAGAATCTTCAAACATAAAATCTTTTTCAAATAAGATGTGGTGGTGTACGATATTGCCGCTGGCTGATTTTCCGAGCCATTTTCCTTGAGGGGTAGCAAGCACTAATTCTAAAGTGTCTTGGTAATATTTGTTTGATGGAGTTTGAGTGGTGATGAATAACCAAAGATTTTGGTAGGCATAGTCTGATGAATGTCGCACATCAATAAAGAATTGATAGGGTAGAAGATTTTCAGATACATCTACTTTAAAGTTGACTTTTTCTTTGGCTTTCCATGGATTTTTAAATTCATGGAATTCTTGAAAGAAGAAGTTTTTACTGCAAGCATACAAGGTCGCTGCAATAAAAAAAATATAGATGAGTTTTCTGATGTTCATTGGTTCAAAATTAAAAAATCTTTTGCGCTTTCTTTGTTATCTTTGGGTGGTAAAATGGCAAAAAAAATTTCAAAGAGTATTCTTGAAAAAGCATGGCAATTGCTTTGTAGAGCTAAATCTATGGCTGAGCTTTATGAGGCAAACAAAGAGGTAACTTCTAAATACGTACACGCCACTTCAAGAGGACATGAGGCCATTCAAATTGCTGCGGGTTTACTCTTAGAGCCAAAAGATTACCTAAGTGCTTATTATAGAGATGACAGTATTCTACTTTCTATAGGCATGCGTCCTTTTGATTTGATGTTGCAATTGTTGGCTAAGAAAGATGATCCTTTTTCAGGGGGCAGAACCTATTATGCACATCCCAGTTTAAAAGACGATGATAAGCCTAAAATTCCACACCAATCAAGTGCTACGGGTATGCAGGCGATTCCTTCAACGGGAGTAGCCATGGGTTTGCAGTATAAACAGCAAGTAGGCATTGCTTCAAAAGAAGAAGAATCAGCTCTTGTATTGTGTTCTTTGGGTGATGCATCAATTACTGAAGGCGAAGTTGCTGAGGCTTTTCAAATGGCTGCTTTAAAGCAGTTGCCGATTATTTATTTGGTTCAAGACAACGAGTGGGATATTTCTGCCAGTGCAGATGAAATAAGAAGCGGGAATGCCTATGAATATGCAGCTGGGTTTAAAGGTTTAGATCGTATCTCTATTGATGGTACTAACTTTTTAGAGTGTTATACAAGTTTGCAAAAGGTCATTGATACGGTTCGAAAAGAGCGTCGTCCTTTTTTGGTACATGCCACTTGTCCTTTGTTGAACCATCATACCTCAGGGGTAAGAAAAGAATGGTATAGAGATGATTTAGAGCAGTCGGCTAAAAGAGATCCTTATGATTTGATGTATAAGATGTTGCAAGACCAGGGATTTTCAACAAAGCAGCTCAGTGATCTTGAAAGTACAGAAAAGGTATTGGTTGAGCAAGATTATCAGAAGGCTTTGCAAAGCCCTGATCCTGATGTTGATTCAATTTATGATCATGTATTTGCCAAAAGTGCTGTTACTGAAGAGAAAGGCGAGCGTAGCCCTGCTGGCAAAAAACCTACTGTGATGGTTGATTCAGCTTTGTTTGGTATTCGAGAGCTTATGCAAGCTCACAAAGAGTGTTTGTTGTACGGTCAAGATGTGGGCAAAAGGCTGGGAGGTGTTTTCAGGGAAGCTGCTACCTTAGCTCAAATTTTTGGCGATGAGCGCGTATTTAATACGCCCATACAAGAGGCTTTTATTATAGGCAGTACTGTGGGCATGAGTGCGGTAGGGTTAAAACCTATTGTTGAAGTACAATTTGCAGATTATATCTGGCCAGGATTGAATCAACTCTTTACAGAAGTAAGTCGGTCAAATTATCTGTCAAATGGCAAATGGCCAGTGAGCTGTATCATTAGAGTACCTATTGGCGCTTATGGCAGTGGCGGGCCTTATCATTCTTCAAGTGTAGAGAGCGTACTAACCAACATTAGAGGCATTAAAATTGCCTATCCTTCAACAGGAGCTGATTTAAAAGGATTGATCAAAGCAGCTTATGCTGACCCCAATCCTGTTGTGTTGCTTGAACACAAAGGTTTGTATTGGTCAAAAATAAAGGGTACTGAAGGGGCCAAAACCATTGAGCCTGATGCCGACTATGTCTTGCCTTTCGGAAAAGCTAGAGTGGTTATGCAAGCTGACCAGCAAGCTGTCGAAAAGGCAGAGAGTTTGGTTGTTGTGACTTATGGTAGGGGAGTGTATTGGGCTACTCAGGCTGCTCAAAATTTTGATAAAAGAGTTGAGATTCTTGATCTTAGAACCTTGGTTCCGCTTGATGAAAAGGCTATTTTTCGAGCAGTTGGGAAACATGCAAAATGTTTGATTGTTAGCGAAGAGCCTGTAGGTAATTCATTTGCTCAAAGCTTGGCGGGTAAGATCTCTGAACATTGTTTTGAACATTTAGATGCTCCTGTTAAGGTGTTGGGTGCTGAGAATACTCCAGCCATTGCCTTAAATAGTGAGTTAGAAGCAGCATATTTGCCTAGTGCAGATAAAGTGAGCAAGGCAATTGCTCAATTGTTAGAGTATTGATGATGTCTAAGGTTCTTTGTTTATCTCTGTTGATCTTGTTGTTTTTCAATGTTTCTTATGCACAAGATTACAACAGATGTAAAGCTGCTCAGCAGTTAAGATTTGATGACCGCCAGGGTTTGGTTCCAGATAAGCTCACAACAGATCTTTATTTAAACGGCAAACAACAATATGTAACCTTAGATCAAGATGCTCAAACTAAATCGTTTTGGTATGGTATTTCTTTTGACTCTGAAACTGATTTTCAATTTTTGATTCGACCACTTTTAGAGCAAGATCATTTTAATTTTTGTGTTTACAAGGCAGATGTGCAAGCAGATTTTTGTGAGTTGTTGTATACTAAGAATATAAGGCCAGTGCGTACTAATTTGTTTAAAAGTTCTAATGCTTTGGGGCTTGGTATATCAACTGATTTTGCCGATACTAACAATACTTGGGGGTATACCTACAATTCAAATTATCAAAAAGCGTTGAGAGTTGAAAAGGGCAGTAAATATTATATTAACGTCTACAGAGTGAAAGGCAATGCGTGCGGATATAAGCTTGATTTTTTACTAAACAATTCTGTGTCACATTTTATTTCTACTCAAAGAAAGTGCAACACCGAATCATTGCATTTGCTTAAAAAACACCAAGCCACAAGTTTAAAAACACCTGGTGTAGATCTTTCAAAACTCAAAGACCTGCAATCTATTTTATTGCTTTATGTTCAGGTATTTGACGCCTCTACTAAAGAGCGCATCAATGCCAATTTAGTATATAATGATAAAGGGCAGCGGGCACAAGTATTGGTGCATAAAAACGTAGATGATGCCATTGCAATTGATGCCTCAACAGCGCATGAATTCACCTTCGGATCAGTTGGGTACATTGCTAAGACACTTAAGCAAAGCGCTTCAAATGATAAGATCTCTACCAAAGAAATTCGAATTGAATTAGAACCTGTAATTTCAGGTGATAAGTTTAATTTAGACAATATCTTTTTTCATGCAGGCACCTATGCCTTTAAGCAAGAAGCACAACAGACTTTACATGAATTACTTCTTTTGTTAGAACAACGAACAGAGTTAAACATTGAAATTAGGGGCCACACCAATGGTAAGGGTAGGGTCAAAAAAAAGAAAGAAAATAAAGACAAATCAAAAGCTTACAACTTTAAGGGCAACGAACAAAAACTCTCTTTAATGCGCGCCAAAGCAGTAAAGCATCATTTGGTACAAAGAGGTATAGAGGCCAATCGAATTGAGGTAAAAGGCAGAGGTGCAGAGCAAATGATTTTTAAAAGACCTTTGAATGATTTTCAGAAAGATCAGAATAGAAGGGTTGAGGTGTATGTGAAGTAGTTTCATGAAACCTAGTCATGTCATTTTACTCTCACTCATCGAAAAAAAATGTCTAGAAAAATAAGCAAACCCTCCTAAAAAATCAGAATGCTTCGCCTGATTTTTTTGGCGCACAGGCCTTCGCTGCTTTGCAATTTTTCTGCCCTTTTTTTAATGATTCGTTACGAGTAAAATAACATGACTAAGTTGCGTGAGGGATTGGTAGGGCGACGAGCGAAGCGAGGCGGTGCAAAGCACGGGAGCGAAGCGTACCCCGAGAAAGCCCGACCCGTTAGGGGCACGCCCAAAAAAACATTTGTATACATCTAATATTTGTGCTAACTTTGTGCACGAATTAGGCTTTCCGAGAAGCCGTTATTAAAATTGCTCTCATGGCTCGGAACTGAGATACAAAATTTAAAAGCATGTCAGAAAAAGCGACTGCTCAAAAGGTTGAAGATTCTTTTCAATCTGAAGATACACAAGAGTTTAAGAACGAAATTTTAGCACACCAGAAACAAGAAGAGTTTAACTGGGACAATGTAGGTAAATCTGTAGACGCCTATACAGAAGCAGAGCGTGCTGAGTTAGAAAAAATGTATGATCAAAAGATTGTGACCATCGATCAGCATGATGTTTACGAAGGTAAAATCATTCAAATGACTGACCGTGAGGTAGTCATCAACATCGGTTACAAGTCTGAAGGAGTGATCTCATTAAACGAATTTAGATACAATCCAGAGCTTAAGATTGGAGACATCGTTGAGGTGTACGTTGAAAAGCAAGAAGATAAGTACGGTCAATTGCAACTTTCTCACACAAGAGCACGTGTGATGTGGGCTTGGAACCGTTTAAATGAAGCTTTAGAAAACGGTGAGATCGTAACAGGATTGATCAAGTGCAGAACAAAAGGAGGATTGATCGCCGATGTATTTGGAATAGAGGCCTTCTTGCCAGGTTCTCAAATTGATGTGAAGCCAATTCGTGACTACGATATTTATGTAGGCAAGAAAATGGAATTCAAAGTAGTGAAAATCAACAACGAGTTTAAAAACGTTGTAGTTTCTCATAAAGCATTGATCGAAGCTGAGCTTGAAACCCAGAAAGTAGAGATCATGTCTAAGCTTGAAAAAGGTCAAGTATTAGAAGGTGTTGTGAAAAACATTACTTCTTACGGAGTCTTTGTTGACTTGGGTGGAGTAGATGGATTGATTCACATTACCGATCTTTCTTGGTCTAGAATCTCGCATCCTGAAGAGATTGTAAAGTTAGATGAGACTATCAATGTGGTAATCTTAGACTTTGATGACAACAAGAAGCGTATTGCTTTAGGTCTTAAGCAGTTAGATAAGCATCCGTGGGAGGCACTTGACGAGAAACTGAAAGTCGGAGACACTGTGAAAGGTAAAGTTGTGAAGCTTGAAGATTACGGAGCGTTTATAGATATTACTGGTTCAGGTGTTGAAGGATTGATTCATGTTTCTGAAATGTCTTGGTCTCAACACTTGAAAACTGCAAGTGATTTCTTTAAAGTAGGAGATAACATTGAGGCTGTAGTGATGACTTTAGATCGTGAAGAGCGTAAGATGTCTTTGTCTACCAGAAGGTTGATTCCTGATCCGTGGGAAGACATTCAAAAGAAGTTTCCTGTTGGAGATAAGATTACTGGAAAAGTATCAAGCCTTTCAAACTTTGGCGTGTTCGTTCAGCTTGAAGAAGGCATCGATGGATTGGTACACATCTCTGATCTTTCTTGGTCTAAGAAGGTGAATCATCCGAATGAGTTTACCAAAGTAGGTGAGCCATTTGATGTAGTTGTCTTAGACATTGACAAAGAAAACAGAAGATTGAGCTTAGGGCACAAACAATTAGAAGAGAATCCGTGGGATACTTTCCAGACTGTGTTTACTGAAGGATCAATTCATGCAGGAACAGTTGTGAAAGAAGCTGAAAAAGGATATACTGTTGCTTTGCCTTACGGTATTGAAGCATTCTGTCCTGGAAAGCATGGAGTGAAAGAAGATGGTGTAAAACTTTCTGTTGATGATAAACTTGATTTTATGATCATAGAGTTTAACAAAGACGCACGTAAGATCATTGCTTCTCATGCGAGAATTCATGAAGATGCCAGCAGAGAGCGTTCAGCTGAAGCTTCTGAAGCAAGAAAGACAAAAGGTAGAAATACTAGAAAAGCTGTGAAGCGTATCAACGATAAAATAGAGAAAACCACCTTGGGTGATTTATCTGCCCTTTCATCGTTGAAAGAAAAACTTTCGAAAGAAGGTAAATAAAATGAAAAGCCCCGCAAGGGGCTTTTTTTTGACCCTATGGTAAACAGGCTATGGCAAGAAAAAAAGTAATCTCAACCAATGACTTTAAAGCACTGAGCTTAAGGTTGGTGCATCAGTTGTTAGAGCATCATGACTTTAGTGCTGATAGTGTGCTGGTGGGCTTGCAGCCTAGGGGTATTTATTTGAGTGAGGTGCTGGCAAAACAGCTCTTAGAGGTCACGGGTTTGAAGCATGTGCAAAAAGCCATGTTAGATCATACTTTTTTTAGAGATGATTTTAGAAATCAGCAAGGAGTGTTGACTCCGAATGCGACTTCTATGGATGTTTTGATTGATGATAAGGATATTGTTTTGGTTGATGATGTGTTGTTTACAGGGCGGTCTGTGCGGTCGGCTATAGATGCTTTGTTGAAATACGGTAGACCAAAGTCAATAGAGCTGTTGGTTTTGATTGATCGTCGATTTCAAAGAGAATTGCCCATTCAAGCCAATTATATAGGTAAAAAAATAGACAGCATAGATAAAGAAAAGATTAGCCTTGAATGGAATAAAACATACACTTTAGCTCAAGCATTTATAGAATGAGTAAACAGCAGTTTGTACATAAGCATTTAATTAGTCTAGAAGACTACTCTAAAAAAGACATTGAACTGATTTTTAAAACAGCTGATCAATTCAAAGAAGTTTTGAACAGACAGATCAAAAAAGTACCTTCCTTGAGGGATAAGACTATAGCAAATGTTTTTTTTGAAAACTCCACTAGAACAAAACTTTCTTTTGAATTGGCTCAAAAGCGTTTGTCGGCAGATGTCATCAACTTTTCTGCCTCTAATTCATCAGTAAAAAAAGGGGAGTCATTGCTTGATACCGTTCAGAACATATTGGCGATGAAAGTTGATATGGTGGTGTTGAGACATGCTTCTGTATCGGCTGCAAAATTCATAGCACAGCATACAAATTGTGCAGTAGTAAATGCTGGTAGTGGTACAAATGCGCATCCTACCCAGGGGCTTTTAGATGCTTATTCTTTACGAGACAAATTTTCTGATTTAAAAGGGAAGAAAATATTGATTGTAGGAGATATTTTACACAGTAGGGTTGCGCTTTCAAACATTAGGTGTTTAAAGAAAATGGGAGCAAAGGTTAAGTTGTGCGCTCCGTACACACTGGTGCCAAGATCAATAGATGAGCTGTATGATGTAGAGATAGAAACTGATTTTAATAAGGCCTTGAAATGGGCAGAGGCAGTAAACATGCTTAGAATGCAACTTGAAAGACAAAATGAAGCTTATATTACCAGTACAGAAGAATATGTTGAGTTGTATGGTCTTAAGTCGACACATTTGAAGATGTACAAAGATCTGGTTGTTTTGCATCCAGGCCCTATAAATAGAGGGATTGAGGTTGAATTTGAAGTGGCTGATGCCCGCCAATCAATCATACTTAATCAGGTAGAAAATGGGGTAGCCATTCGTATGGCAATTTTGTTTTTAATCAGTCAAAACATCTGATTCACCAAGAAAGAAGCCGCCTTTATTAAAAAAACTTTACAAAAAGGTGATTTATAATTAAATTTGCCAGGTTGCGTGTAGTTCGCAATTTTATTTCAGAAAAGATCTTTTATTATGAAGAAACTATACTATTTATTTGCATCGCTTTTTTTCTTCTTTACGTTTTTATGTTCACAACAAGCTTATGCCTCACATATGGCAGGTATGGAGCTGACTTATGAATGTCTTGGGGGAGACTCATTTAGAGTGAATTTAAACTTTATTAGAGCCTGTGAGCCTACTACAGAGGCAAACAATATTAGACCGTTTTTTTTAATTACCATGGAGTCTGCCAATGCTGGCACTGACTTTACTCAGCAAATTTTTAGAGACACAAACTTCTTTGAAGACATCACACCTTTGTGTTTAGGGGCAACTTCTCGATGTTCTGATGATAGCAGTAATATTGACGGATATTCTAAATACTTATATACTGGAGTTATTCAATTGCCTTCACAAGAAACAGATTGGAGAATTATGGTATGCGAGAATGCAAGAAATAATTCAATTTCAACCGTCAATGGTGGTGGTGGATTCTATTCATTGTGTACCTATGCTCAAATTAACAATACAGGAGCATGTAACAATTCACCTGTATTTAAGAATGATCCTGTGTTTGCAGTATGTGCTGGTACAGAGCTTTGTATTGACAACAGTGTAATTGAAGCTGATGGTGATTCTATTGTATATGAAATACACACACCTTATTCAAGATCTCCTATGGGCTTTAACCCGACTCAGCATTACCAACAAAAACACTTATTTAGTAACTTATTTCCGGTGAATTGGTTGTCTTGTGCTGCAGAAGAAAAGCCTTTTTGCTCAGGCGATTCGATTGCAATAAATCAAGATGGTATCTACTGTGTAAATCCTGGAATGCAAGAAGTGACCATTGTTTCAGTTTTGGTTAAAGAGTATCGTGCAGGTCAGCTGGTGGGTTCAATTATCAGGGATATGCAGATCAAGTCATTTATTTGCTCTAACCCTCCACCAGAGCTTGATGATTTAGCAGATTCTCTAGGAGGTAACACAATTGACACAACGGTTTGTCCTGGTGTGGCTATGAATTTTAATATCGATGCTGTTGACCCGTCAAATCAAATTGTTCAAGTAGACTTACTTTCTTCAAATTTACCTGCTGCAGCTTCAATTAACATTTTAAATGACAGCACAACAAACCCTACGGTACAATTTTCTTGGACACCTACTTTTGACGACACTTCTGATGTACCTTATTGTTTTATTCTCAATGCTTTTGACAAAGATGCAGGTTGTGATTTTGTTGCAGGAACTTCAAAAGAGTATTGTTTTACAATTGATTATGACGATCAAGATGCTGTGATTACCTCGGTGGCAGACGTGTGTGAAAATGCACCTGCATTTAATTTACAAGCATCACCTAAGCTGGGAGATTTTCAATGGTCAGGATTAGGCATTACAGATTCTATAGCAGGAACTTTTGATCCATCATTGACTGGTCCTGGAGCAACAAGTGTTGAATTTTCATATGTTTTTGGATTTTGTTCTGATACCACTTCATTGAGCATTCAGGTAGATTCTATTCCTGAAGTAACTATGTTCAGAGATACAACAATCTGTGATGGTACAACGATTCTTTTGGGTGGATCACCCACCGCACAAGGCTCAGGCGCACTCACATACACTTGGACTCCTGCTATTGATATTTCATCTACTAGCAATGCAAACCCTACTGTTCATCCAAGCAGCGACTTGGTATATTATTTAAACGTTTCTACTCCCAGTACAGGCTGTCAGACGACAGATTCAGTTCAGGTGTTTGTAAATCCTAATTCTATTAATGTTGATGCAGGAGGTGGTGCGTCAAATGCTTTGTGTACAAGTGGTGGAGCTATTGAATTGGGTGGTGCTCCTACCGCAACAGGAGTATCTCCATCAGTAACCTATACTTGGACTCCAGCTGCCTTATTAAACAATGCAAATGTGGCCAATCCCATTGCCAATGTTACGGTCACCACGACTTTCTATTTAACAGTTTCAGATACAGGTGGTTGCTTTAAACAAGATACCGTAACAGTAACTGTAACCAATGATGCTCCAACAGCATTTGCAGCAGATGGTACTGATACCTTATGTACCGGTGGTAGCATCATCTTAGGAGGCAATCCTTCTGCTGCAGGAAATTTTGGTCCATTTACTTACAACTGGATGCCTGCAACTGAACTTTCTGACGCTACTACTTCAAATCCAGTTGCAACTCCATCAACTTCTAGATGGTACGAACTAATTGTTGGTGATGCTAATGGATGTACCTCTAGAGATAGTGTCTTTGTTCAGTACATTCCAGGAGAGCCTACAGCCGAAGCAGGCTTTGGTTCAGATACCTTGTGTACAGGCCAGAATATTGAGCTAGGAGGCAATCCTACCGCTCAAGGTAGCTTTGATCCTTTTACATATCAGTGGTTTCCTTCAAATTTTCTTTCATCTGATACCGTTTCAAACCCTATTGCTTCTCCAGTAAGTTCAGGCTATTATGTGGTTCAGGTGACCGATGACAACGGCTGTGTTGATTTAGATAGTGTTTATTTAAGAAAGGTGACAGGACCTATTGCAAAAGCCGCTGCTCAAGATACTTTATGTACAGGGCGAAACATTCAACTAGGGGGCAATCCTACAGCAAGCTTAGGTCAGCCTAATTACACTTATGAGTGGCAGCCTTCTTTAAACATGGCTAACAATACAGTTGAGGCTCCAATTGTAACGGTGCTAGCAAATACTTTATTTACTGTTAAGGTGACCGATGATCAAGGGTGTTCAGACTTAGATTCTGTATTTGTCATCAAAGGCAATGGGCCTTTGGCAGATGCTTCTTCTGCAGCCAATGATTCTTTGTGTACTGGAGGTCAAATCGAGTTGGGGGGCAACCCTTCAGCTTCTTTAGGAGTAAGCCCGTTGACTTATGCTTGGTATCCTGATAATGGCGATATTTTTGATGCTAACCTGCCTAACCCAATTGTTTCTCCCTCAAGTGATAAGACTTACTTTTTATTGGTCACTGATTCGATTGGATGCTCTGATTTAGATTGGGTGTTTGTGCGTAAAACAGCCATTCAAGCTTTAGCTTCTGATGCTCCCAATGATACGCTTTGTAGTGGTGGGTTTGTGACTCTAGGAGCCACTCCGATTAGTGTTTCAAATAACATTGGAGCGGTTGATTTTCTTTGGACTCCCTCTGCAAGCCTAAACAATCCTTTGATTTCAAATCCGATTTCTACAACAACTACCCCTGAGTTATATGTTTTAAAAGTAACTGATAACGAAGGCTGTTCTGATCTTGACTCGGTGTTTGTCAATACCATTGGATTAATTGTTGATGCAGGTGGCGGAGCAAATGATTCTATTTGTAGTGGAGGAACTGTTCGTTTGGGTGGATCGCCCACGGTTTCTGGGGGTAGTGCACCTTACAATTTTGCTTGGTCTCCATCAACTGATCTTTCAAACAGTGCAGTGCCCAATCCTTTTAGTTTTGCCAATACTGCGAGCACTTATATTCTAACAGTAACAGACCAACAAGGCTGTTCTAACACTGATACAGTAGTTGTACATCCGAGTATCTCACCAATTAATGCTGATGCAGGAGGTGTTTCTGATAGTTTATGTACAGGTGGAGACATCTTTTTAGGAGGCAACATCAATGCACTAGGTGGCAACAATGCAAGTTATACATTTGAGTGGAGCCCGGCAATTCATTTAGATTCTACCAATATTTATAATCCATTGTATTCAAATAATTCAATTACGCCACAAACCAACACCTATCAGTTGATTGTCACTGATGCTGATGGCTGTTTAGACTATGATTCTGTAACGGTTGAATACGATCCGAATGGTGTAATGGCCAATGCCTCTGATGCTGCAAATGATTCTTTGTGTACAGGAGAAAACATTGTGCTAGGCACCACTAATACAGCTCAAGGCGGAATGGCTCCATACAGCTATTTATGGTCTCCCCCGGCGAGCTTAAATGACTATACGATTGCTAACCCTATTGCAACGCCAAATGCTCCAGGTGAGTATTATACTTTACAGGTCAGCGATGCTGATGGATGTAGTGACGTTGATTTTGTTTACGTTCGTAAAGCTACTGGTCCTCTTGCAGATGCTACCAATGCACCAAATGATACCTTATGTACGGGTGGGAGTGTAGAGTTGGGCGCAGATCCAACAGCAATAGGAGGAGTTGGTGCGATCATCTATGAGTGGACTCCGTCATTGCCTTTGAACAATGCATTTTTGTCTAATCCCATTGCCTCAGTAAACACAAGCGGGTGGTTTACCGTAAAGGTAACTGATGCTGATGGTTGTTCAGACATTGACTCTGCCTATGTTGACTTGCGATCTGAGCCTATTGCAGAAGCGGGTTTCGGCAATGATACTTTGTGTACAGGTGGCAGCATTGAATTGGGAGGTAATCCAACTGCAACGGGTAGTCTTAGTCCGTTTAGTTATTCATGGACGCCTAATGCATCAATCAACAACGATACAATTGCCAATCCGGTGGTTTATCCAGCAACCTCTTCATGGTATGTGGTTGAGATTCAAGATGCCGATGGATGCTACGACATTGATAGTGTATTTGTTGATCGTTCTTCAGGCATTATGGCAACAGCAGGCTTTGGTGATGATACGTTGTGTACTGGTGGAGACATTCAATTGGGAGGCAATCCTTCAGCTCAGGGTGGAGTAGGAGCTTACTCGTATCTTTGGATGCCCAATCAAAACATTACAGATCACATGGTGGCAAACCCTGTAGTAAGTCCTCCAGCAGACAGGCTATATGTATTGAAAGTTACTGACAGTGAAGGCTGTTCAGATCTTGATTCAGTCTTTGTAAGAAAAGCCATTTCACCCGTTGCGCAAGCAGCATTTAAAGATACAGTGTGTACGGGGGGTACCATTCAATTGGGAGCCAATCCTTCAGCAATAGGAACCGGACCTTTTTCTTATGCGTGGATGCCTACTAATTTCTTGTCTGATGCAACGGTAAGTAATCCTTTTGCTTCTCCTGCTTCTGATCAATTGTATATTTTAATTGTGCGTGATAGCTCAAACAACTGTACTGACAGAGATAGTGTATTTGTTCAACGCGTTACAGGGCCTGTAGCAACAGCCGCTCAAAGTACAAATGTATGTTCAGGAGGTACTAAAATCTTAGGCGGTACTCCTACAGCAGATTTAGGTGTGCAGCCCTATGAATATTTATGGATTCCTTCAGTAGGTTTATCTAATGATACAGTGGCAAATCCTATTACAACAATTACCAGCAATCAACTTTACACACTCTTTGTAACTGATGCCAATGGTTGTGTTGATGTTGATTCTGTTAATGTCACTTATGATCAAATTATCGTTGATGCAGGCGGAGACACGCTTTGTAATGGAGGTTCTTTACTCTTGGGAGGCGATACAGTCGCTCAAGGCGGAACAAGTCCTTACACCTATACCTGGACCCCAAATCTAGGGTTAAGTGCTGATGATGTTTCAAATCCATTCACATTTTCTAATGTACCCATTACTTATGTGGTTATGATTGAAGATGCCAATGGCTGTACCAATTATGATACAGTGCATGTTACCCCGAGTGTGACGCCTATCAATGCTGATGCTACACCATTTGGAGAGAATCCAGTCTGTACTGGAGGAACAGTAATTCTCGCAGGTGATCAAACAAATTTAGGGGGCACAGCTCCGTATACTTTTGAGTGGACGCCCTCTACTTACTTGAATTCAGATACTATTTACAATGCAGTCTACAACAACAACGGCCCTGTAGCAACTTCTACAGATTATGTTCTTATTGTTGCTGATGCAGAGGGATGTTTAGACTATGATTCTGTAACGGTAAATTATGATCCTAATGGCCCTAAAGCAGAAGCTGGTTTTGGTCAAGATACTTTATGTTCTGGTGGGAGTATCTTAATTGGAGGCAATCCAACAGGTCAAGATGGTTTACAGCCTTATACTTACAATTGGTTTCCCAATCAGTTTGTCAATAATGATACCATTGCAAATCCTATTGTAAGCCCGCCTAATTCTCAGTATTATGCTTTGGTATTGACAGACGCAAATGGATGTATTGATGTAGACTCTGTATATATAGATCGTAACTCTACTTTAACAGCAGATGCTGGAGGAGACACGCTTTGTACTGGGGGTACGCGTTTTATAGGGGGTAGCCCAACAGCTCAAGGAGGCAATGCACCTTATGATTACCAATGGGCTCCTAATCAATCGATCAATACAGCTACAAGTGCCAATCCAGCAGTTTTTCCAGTGAGTTCTCAATATTATGTTTTAACAGTGACAGATGCCTCAGGCTGTCAAGATGTTGATTCTACTTTTGTGTTGGTCAATACAGGACCAAATGCAGAGGCTTCTGAAGGATCAGATTCTCTGTGTACTGGCGGAGACATTATTTTGGGAGGCAATCCAACAGCAAGTGCAGGAGCTACTCCATATTCTTATGACTGGACCAACGGACAATTCTTAGATGACTCAACTATAGCAAATCCAATTGCTTCAAATTTATTTGATACAACAACGTTTCAGTTGATTGTTACAGATGCTGTGAATTGTGTTGATGTTGATTCGGTAACGGTATTTTATAGCTTTAAAGCACCAATTGCAGAAGCTGGTTTTGGTGATGATACGATCTGTTCGGGCGGAACGGTTCAGTTGGGAGGAGATCCTACAGTTAATTTTGGTACGGCTCCTTTCGATTATGTTTGGACACCCTCAACAGATTTGACAGCTACCAATGTGGCTAATCCATTCTCAACAACTCAAGATACGGTGACCTATCAGCTTTATGTAGAAGATGCAAATGGTTGTTCAGACATAGATTTTGTAACGGTAGCCTTTGATAAGTTTGGGCCCAAAGCAGAAGCTGGTTTTGGTGAAGATACCATTTGTAGTGGCGGAACGGTAGTGATAGGAGGCAATCCTACAGCAATTGACGGAACTCCACCCTATACCTACAATTGGGTGCCTGATTATCAATTACAAGATGCAGATGATGCCAATCCTGTTACTACAACATCTATTGATACAATCTATACGGTCTTTATTGAAGATGCACAAGGGTGTAGAGACGTTGATAGTGTGTTTATCAATTACACTGAAGATGGTCCGTGGGCAGAAGCAGGTGGAGAAAACGACAGTATTTGTGCTGCGGGAACCATTGTATTGGGAGGCAATCCTTCTGCAGATGGTTTGAACGGTCCATTTACCTATGAGTGGATTCCAGATTTAAATATTTCTTCTGCTTCAATTGCCAATCCGATTGCTCAACCTCAAAATGATATGTATTATGTCTTGTTTGTAGAAGATGTGATAGGCTGTAAAGATCTTGATACAATTTTTGTTGACTTTAGAGAGTTTCCGATTGCTGAGGCAGGATTTGGTTTTGATACCTTGTGTATTTTAGAGGAGCAAGTCTTGGGAGGTGATCCTACCGCTGAGGGTGGAGTAGCACCTATTACTTACAATTGGGTGCCAGGTATTGGTTTAGATGATAGCACATTGGCCAATCCAACCACTTCAATTGCAGTAGATACGACCTATACTGTTTTTGTAACAGATGCTGACGGGTGTATAGATCTTGACAGTGTTTTTGTAGAACACGTTGCTTTAGATGTTGCCTTCACACCAATTGTTACAGATCAAATTGTGCCTGCTGAAGTCTTGTTTGAAAATAATTCAGTTGGAGCTGACTTTTACGAGTGGAATTTCGGAGATTTTTCACCTTTCTCAGCAGAGAGTGATCCTGTACACTTGTATCAAGTAGGTGGTGAGCTCACTGTTGAGCTAGTCGGATTTACCGATGAATCTTTGCTGTGTTCAGATACTTTTGCTTTTACAATTATCTTGTATGAGCCCTCTGCAGTAAACATCCCGAATGTATTTACGCCGAACAACGATGATTACAACGATCTATTCTTAATAAAAGAAGTAGGAATGGATGAGTATAAATGTCAAATTTATAACAGGTGGGGCACAGAATTGTACTCATTTGATGAACTAAGCAATTCTTGGGATGGTAGAAATTACAGTGGTATTGAGGTGCCTGAAGGTACTTACTATTACATCTTTACAGGTACGGGTAAAGACAATAAAGAATACTTATTGAAAGGATACTTTCAGCTGTTTAGATAATTAGTTTTTAAATTTAGTTTTAAAAAGAGTTGTTCAGAATTGGGCAACCCTTTTTTTATGTAAGCGTCATATTCATGTCTTAGGGTGAGTTTTTAACAAAAATTAAGAAAGTTCAACCTTCTTTCTTTTATTATTTAATAAAAATATATCTTTAGGGCACTATAGTACACTTATTTTAAGCGCTTATGAAACTGAATACTGCCTTACTAGCATTCTTTACTTTCTTTATTTGTTTTTTATTTACCTCTAATATATCAAGGGCTTCGCATTATGCGGGCATGGAATTGACATATGAGTATACAGGTAGTGGAGATCAGTACTTGGTTACCTTGAAAATTGTACGTTATTGTGCGGGGGTAGGAGTGCGGTCTTTTTATGATTTGTATTTAACGAACAGCTGTGGTACGGCTCCCGCCATGCCAGTTGTAATGAGTTCATCAGATCCAATATTGGCTACTATACCAGCTAATGCTACTGATCAGGGCTCTTCACAACAAGCTTCACAACATCGATTTTTAGGTAGAGATATCACTCCTACATGTATAGGTGCAAATTCGATATGTAGTGGTGGTAATGCTCATGGTTATGAAGTCTTCGAATATCAAGCCTTAGTTGATCTTCCGAGTTGCGCCGATTGGCAAATGGTGGTAGGAGACAATGCGCGTAATGGAAACATTTCAACAGGACCCTCAGGCAGTATGTATGTGGTTTCTACATTAAATAATGCAACCCATCATAACAGTTCGCCAAAATTTGTAAATGATCCCAATGCAATTTTGTGCTTAGGAGCAACCCTTTGCTACAACAACTTAGCAATTGATTCAATTGATGTTGATGCAAACGGCATTAGTTCAGATTCTATTGTATGGGAAATTGTCGAGCCTGCAAATAGTTTTAATCCCAATACTGGTGCTTTAGGGTATGTTGGTTGGAATCCTGGACTTTCACACACAGCTCCTTTCACGGGAGTAGGGAACATTCAACTTGATCGTGACTTAGGAGATTTTTGTGTACAGCCTACTCAAGCAGAGATTACCATTATCGCTATTCGTGTGACAGAGTTTGACAGCAATGGGGTAGAAGTAGGTTCTGTGATTCGAGATATACAAATCAATGTGATTGCATGTGATAACGAACCGCCTTTAATGACAGATTGGCAAGATTCGTTAGATGGTAGTGCAGTAGACACGACGATTTGTCCTGAAGAGCGATTGGTGCATACCTTTGAGTTTGAAGATCCTGAAGGCACTATTGTAAATGTAAAGATAGATCCAGGTACTCCAGCTTTACCTCAGAATATCATTGATGATTCTTTAACAATTATTGGTAACGGCACTACAAATCCTCAATTGCAAATTAATTGGACACCTGACTCTTTATTCACAGGTGGTAAATACTGTTTTGTAGCAACTTTTAATGATCAAGCCCCTTGTTTGCCTGGTCAGCAATATTTTGCTACATCGGCAAAGACTTTTTGTATTGATGTTAAGTACGAGCAGCCAGAGCTAGTCATCGATGACCCGGGTGCTTTGTGTACAGGGTCTACACCTGTTCAGCTTACGGTTTCTGATAATTCAGGTAACAACTTTCCTATTTACACTTCTTTAGGTACATGGGCAGACAATGCAACAAACGGTGCTAGTTTAGTTCCGCCGATTGCTCCACCAAACCCTGGTTTTGAATTTACTGCTGCGCCCGCTTATTTAGATTCAAACGGTATGTTTGATCCAGATGCGGCTACCTTGGGAAATAACCCAGCATTTTTCTTTTATAAAAGAGGGCTTTGCCAGGCTTGGGCAGCAAGAGATATTATTGTTGAAAATGGTCCTACTTTAACACTTCCTAACGACACGACTGTTTGTGAGGGCACCTCTCTTGAGCTTGTCGCTCAGGTTGACTCTGCAGCCTATACAGATTTTAATTGGACTCCTGCTAGTGCAGTTGACAATCCAACAAACGATACAGTTTTAGTAACAGCTGATTCTAGCATTACCTTAAATGTTGAGGTTTCAGACGGATTAGGCGGTTGTGTGGTTTCTGATACCGTGCGCGTTACTGCAGGTCCAAATCCTTTACAAATTGATGCTGGTGGTGGTATTTTAAGCGCTTTGTGTACAGGTGCAGGGGGTAATGTAATTATTGGTGGATCGCCTACATATGTTTCAGGCGCTACAGGGCCAGTAAGTTATACTTGGGCCTCAAGCAATCCCGCAAATCATGATCCTATCAATACTACTATTGATAATCCAACAGTGAATAACATTACAGCAACAACAAGTTTTTATTTAACTGTTACCGACAATGCTGCGGGTGGATGTTCAAAATACGATACAGTTGTTGTAAATATAGATCCTGCAAATCCGATTATTGTTACTGGAGGCGGAGCAAATGATACCATTTGTTCTGGTGGTACAGCTATTTTAGGGGGTAATCCTACTGCTGATGGAGCGAATCCACCTTTTATATATGAGTGGTCTCCGAACATCAACATCAATGACACTTCAGTCGCTAATCCCATCGTAACTATAGCCAGTGGCGCTTCTCAAGATTATGAAGTGAAGGTTACAGATTCTTTGGGATGTACAAACTTTGATTCTGTAACGGTAATTGGCAATTCAGATATTAAAGTCGTTGCCGATAGTTCAAGTGTATGTACAGGCGGAACAACACAAGTATTTTCTACAGCAACTGGGGGCACCTCTCCTTATACATACAATTGGGGGCAAGACACTACAATTTTTTCTAATCCACACGCAGAAGATCCATTCATTACTCCAGATACAACAGGGTATTATTGGGTACAAGTTATAGATCAAGATGAATGTCAAGATTTAGATTCAGTTTATGTTGAACGTTCTACAGGACCACTCGTCAATGCAGGGCCTGATACTTTATGTTATGCTCAAACAGCGCAATTAGGTTCTCCTTCTGGAACAGCTACTTTCGGAGTACCTCCATATTCGTACAACTGGTCACCAGCTGCTGGCTTAAGTAGCACAACTTCTGATAGACCATTTGTTTCAGGTACGGGCTCTCAAATGTATTATGTTACTGTAACTGATGCTGCAGGTTGTACTAATATTGATAGTGTGTTTACAAGACAAGCCAACGGACCTTTTGCTAATGCCGGAGGTGATACAATTTGTACAGCAGGTACAGTGCAATTGACTGGTTCAGATTCTTTAGGAGTTGCCCCAATTGACTACTTATGGTATACCTTGCCTGAAAATATTATCGACTCAATTGCCAATCCTATAACAAGTGTTGATACAAGTGAATACTACTATTTATTGCTTACAGATGCTGATGGATGTATTGATCTTGATAGTATTTTTGTAAAGCTTGACACCTCTTTTAAAGCTATTGCTTCTACTTCTGATACGGTATGTACAGGGGGTAACATTCAATTGGGTGGCAACCCTACTGCTCAAGGAGGTACAGGGCCCTTTAGCTATGCTTGGACGCCTTCGTTAACATTAAATGATTCTACTAGTTCAAATCCAATTGCAACCCCAACAAATCAGTACACAACTTATTTTGTTCAGGTTGTTGATTCAGGTTCAGCCGGATTTTGCTCTGATATAGACAGTGTAGTTGTCATAAAAGCGAATGAACCAACTGCTATGGCGGGTGGTCCAGATACTTTATGTACTTCTGGCCAAATCCAATTGGGTTCTAGTCCCTCTGCTATAGGTACAGGACCATTTGGTTACGCATGGACAGGTAGTGTGGGTGTTTTTTCTGATACAGCAACATCTAATCCAATTTTAGATCTATCTTCTGCTGTTACTGGTGGAGTTTACGGTTATGAATTAGTAGTATTTGATACCAATGCTTCAGGAGGCTTAAATTTTGTATGTTCAGATCTAGACAGCGTGTATGTAAGAAAATCAGATGAACCTACAGCAACAGCAGGCTTGA
>JAHDHZ010000057.1 GCA_020631045.1 Flavobacteriales bacterium
ACCTTAAAGAACAAGCTTTGTTGTATATGTTTACTGATGGATATGCTGATCAATTTGGCGGAGAATTCAAGAAAAAATTTGGCACAAAGAAGCTCAGAGAAATGTTGTTTGCAATGAAAGATCAGACACTTGCAAACCAAGGACAAACAATTGCCCAAGAATTTCAAAACTGGAAGCAAGACAACAAACAAACTGACGACTGCACATTGATCGGAATCAAACTATGAAAAAGCTTTTGAATATACTGATTTTATTGGCTGTAAGCTTTTCAATAAAAGCAAATAATGCAGAGCAAGTATTCAAAGAGCATTTAAAGCAGGCTAAAACAAATGCCAAAAAAAATCTTTTAGACTCGGCATTCTTTCATCTAGATCAGGCAAAAAAGCTTTTTGAACAAATCAAAGAGCCATTATTAAAAGCTGATTTTTACTATAACCAAGCCAACATAAATCTACTGGATTACAATTTCTCAAAGGCAATTGGGTCTTTTCAGCAAGAAATCTCTATTAGAATTAAAAACAATGACTTAAAAAACCTGTCAAGATCTTACAATGACATGGGCGTCACTTTTTTAAGAATGAGCAGTTATGAAGAATCTATCAACACTCACTTAAAAGCCTTAAACATTAGAATCAACCTTGATGATACAATGGGCATTGCAGACAGCTACTTTAATATAGCAAGCATCTATGATGATCAAGACAAACTCAAAAAAGCGACACTTAGTTATGAGAAAGCTTTAGAGCATTTTAAATTGTTGAATGACCTTTACAGCGTAGGCATGACCCAAATGTCTATTGGTTGCGTATTAATCAAAGAAAATAAAAATCTAAAAGGCTTAAGCAAACTGTTCGAGGCTTTAGACATCTTTGAAAACCTCAAAGAAGATGAATTAAAAATCTACACGTTAATCAATATTGCTGAGGCCAACTTCAATCTCGGCCAACTCGATCTTTGCTTTGATTATTTATTGAAGGCAGAAGCTGCTAATCAGTCATATGATTTTTTAAAACCCAAAGCCCACATAGAATTAATAAAAGCCCAATTATTTAAAGAAAAAGAGCAATCCACCCAAGCCATTGAGCAATACAAAAAGGCGCTTAGCCACTTTGAATCTATGAATGATTACACTGAGATCATCTCTGTTTACGACAATATTTCTGACATAGAGTTTGGTCAAAAAAACTACATGCAAGCCTATCAAACCTTAAAGATTAAAGCTCTTATTGAAGATTCTTGTCAAAAAATAAATAACGAAGAAATCATCAGTTCAATCCAAGAAAAATATGAATCTGAACAAAAACAGCATGAAATAGAACTTAAAGATGAAGCACTTTCGCAACAAAAAGCACTTAGATATGCATTACTTTTCGCAGCCTTATTAATCTTTTTAGCACTTGTTTTTTTGATTTACAACATCCGCTTGAGCAAACAAAAAAACCAATTGATTCAGGCACAAAAAAAAGATTTAGAACATAAGAAAAACAATACCCATCAAAGTATACAATATGCTGAGAAAATTCAACAATCTTTTTTAATGAGCGAACAAGAAGTGCAACAAATTATCTCAAAAAGCTTTGTTCTCTCTAAACCTAAAGACATCATTGGCGGAGATTTTCATTGGATCACTAAAGTGGGCAGCAAGGTCATTATGGCCGTTATAGATTGTACGGGGCACGGGGTTCCTGGAGCCTTAATTTCTATGCTTGCCAACAGCTCTTTAAACCAAATCATCAACAACCAACAAATCACTTCAACTGACCAAATTTTAGAAACTTTACATGGCATCATCACCAATGACTTTACAAAAAACAAAACGCTTAATGCAAAAGAGGGCATGGATCTTTTCATTGCAAGCTACGATCAAAAAACAAAAACTTTAGAATATTCTGGTGCAAAAAACAAAGCTTATTTGGTATACAACAATCAAATTCATCAACTCAAAGCTACTCCAAGATCAATTGGTAGTGAGTCTAAATTCAATGAACATAAAATTGCTTTTAAACGCAATGAGATAAAACTAGATGTGCCTTTTACCATCTACATGTTTTCTGATGGAATCATAGATCAATTTGGGGGCACCTCTAGAAAAAAATTCGGCAGTACTCGTTTAAAAAAACTATTGCTTGAGCAAGCTGAAAAGCCAATCAAACAACAAAAAATCAACATTGAGCTCTCTATTGAAAATTGGAAAAAAAGTTATGCTCAAATTGATGATATTATCATCTGTGCCTTTTCGTTTTAACATGAACTATTTCATCAACATATCATTTCTTTTTCTGGCATTCTATTCAGTTCAAGTGGGTGGATTTGCCCAAAGTATTGATTCAATTGAAAAAGCGATCTTATCAAGCAACGATGCTGAAAAAATTTCTCAATTAAGCATTGATTTAGGAATTGCTTACGAACAAAAAGAGCAATTTACTGAAGCCGAGAAAGCCTTTTTAAATGCCATTGAACAAGCCTCAGATAAAGCTTTAGCCTACAGAACTATAGGTGATTACTACATACAAAATGTCAATTACTCAAAAGCTTTAAAATACCGAAAAAAAGAACTTGAAATTCGTTTAAGAAGCAACAATATTAGAGAGCTTGCCGGATGCTATAACAATGTAGCCATAGTTTACAATCGCTTATATCGTCACAATGAAGCGCTAGATGCCCATTTAAAAGCCTTGCAACTAAGACAAAAATTAGGCGAGAAAACAGAAATCTCTAACAGTTACATGAACATTGCCTATCTGCACCAGAATAGAGAAGATTACAAAGAAGCCTCAAAAAACTATAAAAAAGCGCTAGACATCAAAACTACTTTACAAAATGATTCTTTGGGCCTAGCTACTACCTATTTGAATTTTGGTGGATTAAAAATTCTCATGCAAGAATATGTTCAAGCTAAGAACTATCTTAAAAAGGCTGTTGAATTATATAAAGCATTAAACAATCAGACACTTTTAGCGTACGCATTAATCAACTTATCTGAAGCCTACAGAGAAGAAGGTCAGCAAGAACAAGCTTACAATTATCTAAACCAAGCCAAAGCTCTTAAAAGCATCAACAACTATGCTTGGGCTGGAATCTACGAAGGGTTTGCTCAATTAAAGCTTCTAGACAAACTTCCAAAGCAAGCCATTGCACTTTTTGACACTGCCAAAAGCTTTCATAGCAAAACGGGCTCTGAAAATGCCATCATTGAAGTTGACAAACACCTCTCTGAGTGTTACGCAGAACTGGGTAATTTTCAGCAAGCCTATACAGATTTTAAAAGCTACAGACTCAACAAAGAAAAGCTTGAAAAAGAGAATAGCATTCGAATCATCTCTGATTTAAAAGAAAAATACGCCTCAGAGCAAAAAATAAAAGAGATTCTTTCAAAAGAACGAGAGCTTGAACATCAAAAACAGACTAACAAAATATACATCTTACTGGGTTTAATTATGTTGTTGGCATTAGCTTACTTAAGCTATTTAATCAAAAAGCGCATCAAGCAAAACCAAATCATTGAAACTCAAACCCGCGATTTAGAGAAAGAACAAAAAAACACACAAGAAAGTATTGAATATGCTCAAAAAATTCAAGAATCCTTTCTCACTAAACCCGAGCGGCTAAAAAAAATAATCGGCTCCCACCTTCTATTCTACCGCCCAAAAAACATCATCTCAGGCGATTTTTACTGGACCCACCAAACCACCGATTACCTTTTCTTAGCCACTGTTGACTGCACGGGTCATGGAGTACCTGGCGCCTTGATGTCTATGCTGGGCAATAGATTACTCAATGAGATCATCATTCAAAAAAGCATTTATGAACCTGCTAAAATTTTAGAGGCTTTACATCAAGGTGTGGTAAGTGACCTAAAACAAGAGGCTAAAGGAAAATCTCAAGACGGCATGGATCTATTTTTGGTGCGCATCGATCAAAAAAACAAAACAATGCACTACGCCGGAGCTAAAAACAGAGCTTATATAATTGAAAATGACAAACTCAGTGTACTGCAAACCTCTTTAAGAAGTATTGGCGGGCGAAGACTTTTCAAACGGGCTTTACCTAGTTTTAAAACATTTGAACAAGCAATCAAAAAAGACATGAAACTCTACATGTTCACTGACGGATACGCCGATCAATTTGGTGGGCATCCACGCAAAAAAATGGGCTCTAAAGCCTTTAAAAACCTCTTGTTAAACATTCATCATCACGCTTTTGACACACAAAACAATTTAATAGAGCAACACTTTGAAAACTTCAAAGACTCTCAAGAGCAAATTGATGATGTCTTAATTTTTGGTTTGTCTTTTGAAACGTTCTAAGCCTCATTGTTCTGACATTGCTCGTCGGGTAGCGCTCCACACAAAGAACAAGCCTCTCCTTCTTTATTTAAAAACGGACTATTACTAGCACAAGTGCCTGAAAATTTACCGTTTTTCTTCACTAAGATTTTAATAGCAATTCCTGCCAAACCTAATGAAAGCAATAAAAACGTAATAAATATTAAATGCATATTACAAATATAAGTGAAAACCTTAGAAACTCTTTAAATTTGCCTGTATGCGCAGGGTACATGCTGTAATTTTATTGCTCGGATTTGTAGTCACTTGCTTTTTTTTCAAGCTTAAAGACGCTCAACAGGTCTATTTCTGGGATGAAATTCTCTACGGATGCGCTATCGAAGAGCTAGAATCTAAAGATATTTGCTTTGCTCCGCAATGCATTGATCCTGAATACTCAAGGGGCCACCCTATTGCCTACCACTTTTTCACAGCCAATTTCAATAAGTTTTTTGGGCTTACAAAAAGCAATTCAAAAATGGGGTCTATAATTATTTACGCAATATTTTTACTCGTATTTTTCTTTATTTGCGAGAGCCTCTACGACCACAACATTGCTCTATTTTTAACTATTTGTTTGGGGCTTCATGAAATTGTATATACTCAAGCTACATTTTTCTTGCCTGAAATTTGGATGGGGCTTTTTACACTTTTAAGTTTTCATGCTTACCTGTCAAAAAAACACCTGCTTTTATTGGTTTACCTAAGCCTTGCTTTGCTCTCAAAAGAATCAGCCATTGTTCTGCCCTTCTGCTTTGGTTTACACATGCTTATTGTGCGTAAGTTCGACAAAAAAATACTAATCACCTTAATGCTTAGCCTACTTAGTTTAGTGCTTTATTTTAGTGCTCAATACATTTATTTTGGGTGGATTTTGTTTCCACTACACACTTCTTTAATTGAATTAAACATCATACAGATCTTCGTGAAAGTAAAATCGTGTTTACTAGACTTGGCAAGACCTGCCATGGGTGTTTATTTACTGATTTTATCAAGTATTTCAATCATTGTAGTCATTAAAAAACGCTTTAAACTTTCTCAACATCTTCTGCTCTCATTAATCATTCTTTTTGCATACATCATCTTTTGCAGCATTAACTTTTACAGTGCACGTTACATCATTATGTGCATTCCATTTTTACTGCTTTTTTGTGCCGAAGGTTTAAAATATATTTTAACATTAAGCAAATACAGCTTGCTACTTATTGTTGCTGTAATTGCTAGTCAATACGTTAGATTGCAAAACACATCGCATGCTCTTGATACGTCTATGGGACACAACAGCTTAATCGAAGCTCAAAAAAATGCCATGAAATACATTCAAAACAATATCTCACCTGAATCAACAATCTACACTCACTTTATTTTCAAACAAATGTTAAGTCTTGAATGTGCAGGGTGGAACAATCTCCAACACAAAAACTTTAGTGACAATTTACACGATGCTGATCTCATCATCAGTTCATCTTACCATGACAGCAAGCAAGTCAACCAACAAATCCAACAAAACATCGCTGATTTAAAATTACTTCAATCTTTTCAACACTCAGGCCAAGTATGTAACATCTACGTGCAAAAATCAGCTTCACAAAGTATTAAAACTGACAAAAACTGACAAATTTTCAAACCTACTTGCCAAATAGAACAATCTGACAGCCTAAGTACTGTAATTCTTAAATTGGCATAACGATTGATAAGATCAAATAAAAAATAACATTATGAGTCAAGGTAAAATCAATGTACAGGCAGAAAACATCTTTCCGATCATCAAAAAATTCTTGTATTCAGATCAAGAGATCTTTTTAAGAGAATTGGTCAGTAATGCGGTAGATGCATGTCAAAAACTCAAAACACTTGGAGGATTAGGCGAGGCTGAAACCAATGACGATGCCCTGCAAGTAGAAGTATTGCTAGACGAGAAGAAAAAAACCATTACCATTCGCGATAATGGAATTGGCATGAACGCCGATGAGATTGAAAAGTACATTGCACAAATTGCTTTTTCTGGCGCTGAAGAATTCGTAGAAAAATACAAAGATCAAGCACAAGGTATTATCGGCCATTTCGGATTAGGGTTTTACTCTGCTTTCATGGTAGCCGATAAAGTTGAAGTCATTTCTAAAAACTACAAAGGCGATGCCGCAGCGCATTGGATTTGTAGCGGAAACCCAGAGTATGACTTGAAAGAATCTAAGAAAAAAGAACGTGGAACCGACATCGTGCTGCATGTATCTGATGATGCCAAAGACTACTTATCAGAATACAAGCTTAAAGAACTCTTAGATAAGTACGCTAAATTTTTACCCATTGCCATTAAGTTTGGCACCAAAGAAATCGAAGTAGACGATCCAAAAGGAGCGAAAGAAAAAGACAAAGATGGCAATGAAACGATTAAAAAAGTGAAGCAAACAGTTGATAACATCATCAACAACCCTACTCCTGCCTGGACAAAAAAACCAGCCGAGTTAAAAGACGAAGACTACAAAGGGTTTTATAGAGAGCTCTATCCCATGACTTTTGAAGATCCGTTGTTTCACATTCACTTAAACGTTGATTACCCTTTTAACCTTACAGGAGTTTTATACTTTCCGAAACTAAAAGGTAAGATTGAGCTTCAAAAAAACAAGATTCAACTCTATTGCAACCAGGTATTTGTAACCGATTCTGTAGAAGGAATTGTACCTGAATTCTTAACCCTTTTACACGGGGTAATTGATTCTCCTGATATTCCATTGAATGTTTCAAGGTCTTACTTACAAAGTGATGGCAATGTAAAGAAAATCTCTTCGCACATCACTAAAAAAGTAGCTAGCAAGCTCGAAGAGTTATTCAAAAAAGACCGTAAAGCCTTTGAAGAAAAATGGGAAGACATTCAAGTATTTATTGAATACGGCATGCTTACTGATGAAAAATTCTACGAGAAATGCGAAAGTTTTTACCTCTACAAAGCAAACGATGGAAAGTTCTATACCACAGAAGAGTACAAAGCAAAAATCAAAGACAACCAGACAGATAAGAACGACAACCTTGTATTCTTATACTCCAATGATTTTGAAGCACAGCACAGCTTAATTCAGCAGGCTAAAAACAGAAGCTACTCAGTTGTCTTGTTTGATACGCCAACCGCACCTCACTTTATCGGAAAACTCGAGCAAAAACTTGAAAAAACGAAATTTACCAGAATTGATGGCGATACCATTGATAAACTTATCGAAAAAGAAGAAAATATTCCTTCTAAACTATCAGAAGACGATAAAAAAGTGTTACAACCCATTATTGAAGAGGTAATTGACAAGCAAAAATTCACCGTACAGTTTCAGTCTATGCACGAAAAAGATAGGCCCGCTACAATTGTACTACCAGAATTTATGCGTCGTATGAAAGAAATGAGCGCCATGGGAGGCGGCGGCATGATGGGCATGGGCAATTTGCCTGAAAGCTACAATTTAGTAGTTAATGAAAATCATCCCATTATTGGCAAAATGCTCAAAGAAAAAGACAGTGATAAAAAGCAAGAAATAGCCAAACAAGTAACCGATTTGGCGCTTTTATCTCAAAACTTATTGCAAGGTGAAGAGCTTACTAAGTTTATTGACCGCTCTATTGAGTTGATTGACTGAAGCTTAAAATGACTAAAATTTAAACGATTTCTAAAGATTAAAATCCATGAAGGTGTTGCCTTGGGTTAAATCTCCTGATTCAACACCTTTTAAAAACCATGTAATGCGCTCTTGCATGCTACCATGAGTATGTTGGCTTTCAGGCATATTCGGAAACAAATAGTCTTCAGCTAGAATACCGGCAGTTAACACAGCACCTTCTAAGTCATCTAAATTCTGAACAAGACCACCTTGTAGATAGCTATGATGCATATATACCCCTGCCAGAAAATCTGCTTGCAATTCAAGTTTTTTTAGCAAATTTGAATACTGTGTTTTTGATAATGCATCTTTCTCTAAAAAAACAGATTGCACAATACCCAATTGTTCTTGAATATGATGCCCCATTTCATGTGCAATGATATAGGCTACTGCTAACTCTCCAGGCGCTTGTACTTTATTTAACGTATGATTTAAAAAAGGGATGTCTAAATATACGGTGTTGTCACTTGGGCAATAATGCGGATGTGACTTTGACTGTGCACATGCAGTTGAAACCTGGTTTTCAAAATATTCTACACTTGGCTGGTCGTAAGCCTTACCTAACTGATCTTGAAAAATCGCCTCAAATACTTGATTAACATCTTCTACTGCCTGTAAACTGTATTCATATACAGGATATTGATCACACCCCTCACAAGACCCAACATTACAAGAAGATGCAGAACTTATCATCAATAGAATTGCTGCAACATATGTAAATATGGGAATTTTCATCAAGGTCAAAGATGAAAAATAAGCCTTTACATGTCAATTTTTATCGCTAAAGACTATTGTGTTGATAGATACCTCTTCAATTTCTGCTCAAAAATCTCAACAACCTCACCAGGGCTTTTCATTGCTTTTTCAACAGCGCCAAAAGTAATCGCATTGAGCAATGTTCCGATAAATGGCGCACTACTTTTTTTAACATAATACGGAAAAGGTATTTCAGGATATTTTAAATTCTGATCCCTTAAAAAAAGAGCATCAAATCCCATTCGATCAGAGCTCATCTGTCCAATATCGGCAATCAAAAATGTATCTGTATTTAACTCTATGGTCTGTGACTCTAAAAGCTGGTCATCTAAAAAAATACCTTTTCTCTGCCCCTTTAATAACTTTACAGAATGTTCAGCGTACATGAAAAACAGTGGGTTTAAGTTAAAAGAATCTTGAAAAGCTTTGTAATAACTCATATGCTGTTCAAACTTTTGCTTTTTAAACTTCTCAGCTTTTTCTCCTTTAAGTTGATCTAATTTTTTTTGCTCTTTTTGAAAACGCACCACAATTGGTGTTTTAGCAGTAAAAGATTCAAAAGCACTTTGAGCCCAAATACAAGATGTAAGCATGAAAAAACAGGCTAAAGACCCTAAATATTTATAAGTTTGCATGTGCGATTTTAATACAAAACTATGAAAACAATTAAACTTTCTTTTCTAGCTGTTTTAGCCAGCTTCCTTTTTTCTTCATGCGGATACAACTCAATGGTTACCAAAGACGAAGCCATTGCTTCATCGTGGGCTCAAGTCGAAAATCAATATCAACGCAGAGCCGACTTAATTCCTAACCTTGTAAATACAGTCAAAGGGTATGCTGCACACGAAAAAGAAACCTTAGAAGGCGTTATTAAAGCTCGCTCCGAGGCCATGAGTGTGAAGATTGATGCCTCAAATATTACCCCTGAAAACATTGCGGCTTTTCAAAAAGCACAATCAGGGTTAACAGGTGCACTCTCTAAACTAATGTTATTAAGAGAAGCTTACCCAGATTTAAAAGCCAATCAAAACTTTTTAGATCTACAAACTCAACTTGAAGGTACTGAGAACAGAATTACTAAAGCCAGAGGTGACTTCAATGAAATGACTCAAGATTACAATGCCTACATTAGAAGATTCCCCAAAAATTTAATTGCCAGCATGTTTGGCTTTGAGAAAAAAGGATACTTCAAAGCAGAAGCTGGTTCAGAAAAAGCCCCTGAAGTACAATTTTAATGACCCAACACTTTTTCACAAAGTCGCAAATTCAAGAAATCAAAGCGGCTATTCAAAAAGCAGAGCAATACACATCTGGTGAGATTCGCGTACACATTTCAAAAAAACTGAAGCACGATACTCCTCAGCAAGAAGCTCAATACATGTTTGAGCGCCTAAAAATGCGTGAGACCAAGCTGCGCAATGGTATTTTATTCTTACTCTGCCCTTCAGTACATCAGTTTGCT
This sequence comes from Flavobacteriales bacterium, assembly GCA_020631045.1. Lineage (GTDB taxonomy): Bacteria > Bacteroidota > Bacteroidia > Flavobacteriales_G > JALEGO01 > JAHDHZ01. Next base: position 10,185 of record JAHDHZ010000057.1, read on the forward strand.
GTATTTGCAGACAAAGGCATTCATGAAAAAGTAGAAGATAATTTCTGGCACGAAATTGTAGAGGTGTGTATTCAAGAATTTAAAGATGAAAATTTTGTTGAAGGGCTAAAAAAAGGTATTTTGAAGTGTTCCGAAAAGCTTAAAGCTTACTTTCCAACTCAAAAAAATGATCAAAACGAACTCTCAAATGAAATATCATACGATTAACCCTTTAAGATTTTTGCTTTTCAGCCTTACCTTTTTGCTCATTGGCTGTGACAAACTAGTTTCAATTAGATACATTGTACAAAACAACTCTGATCATATGCTGATCATTCGTTCTGCCCGTGATAGTTACGATAGTCCTGTACAAGAATTCACAATTGAAGCAAATGAAGAGCAAGTTGTTTTTTTACATGAATCTATTGGCAGTGCTTCAAGTTACCAAGAACGATTCATCACAGTTCCCAACAAAGAGTTGAGTATTATTTCTCCCAATGTGGTACTTCAATTTGACCCTTCTTATCTTAAACGTTGGGAATACCACCAAATTGATGACCAAAACGGAGATTATATTTTAAGTCTTAACAATGTCGACTTTCAGTAAGTTTTTCTTATTTCTTTTTCTTTGTATTCCCATCGTTTCTTGGGAACAATGCATTTTAGATCAAACTAAAAGTTTAAGTAAACCCCAGTTTTTCTTTAATTACTGTGAAGATTTTGATCAAAACTTAGATGTTCATTTTATCAATCAAATTGAAAAAGATTTAGAACAATTTGCACTTGAAAGCTCAAATCAAATCGTTGTACTTACTGTTTGTGATAAGAACAACTGCGGTTTTACCGATAATCAATTGGCCACAGAGTTTGGCGATCACTT
>JAHDHZ010000058.1 GCA_020631045.1 Flavobacteriales bacterium
GCACTCAAAAAGACTTTCTCTAACCTTTCCAATCACTTTTTCTCAAAGCGACAAGCTACTTTCTACTATCCGGGCTAAAAGATATTACCTTTGTGTTCAGTGATTCAAATTGACGACACTTTAATCTCTCAAGATCTTTTAGATCAAAAATTTGTTTGTGACCTCTCAGCTTGCAAGGGTGCTTGTTGTGTTGAGGGCGAGGGTGGAGCACCTTTAGAAGAGGCAGAGCTCAGTATTTTAGATGATGACTTTCAACACATTAAGGCCTTTTTAAGACCTAAAGCGGTTGAGCATATTGAAAAAGTAGGTAAGTACGAGCTAGACAGTGATGGCGATTATGTAACGCCTTTAATGCCTACAAAAGAATGTGCTTATGTAGTCTATGACCAAGACAAAACCTTAAAGTGTGGCATTGAACAGGCGCACAAGGCCGGAGTAACTGATTTTTTAAAGCCTATTTCTTGTCATTTATATCCAGTACGTTTAAAGCAGTACGAAAAATTTATGGCGGTCAACTTTCATGAATGGAAAATTTGTAAGGCGGCTTTCGTGTGCGGAGAAAAACTCGCTGTGCCGGTTTATCAGTTTTTAAAAAGTGCTCTAGTCAGAAAGTTTGGATCCGAGTGGTTTGAGGCTCTTGATGCGGTGTATCGAAATTTAAAGAATAAGTAAGTAATAGGGCTTTCTGCTAAGGTGTTTGGGTGCATTCAAAGCCCAGCTTTGCCGCACCCAAACACCTTAGCAGAAAGCATTACTCTTTACTTAAACATTTATTTTTAAAATCCCTAATCCAAAAAGCAAAAAAAATCCGTGAGAAGTAATTTTTGATTCAAATTTAGGGTACAGGTAAGGTGATTTAAGGGATTCATTTTGTTAACAATTTTTACAAGAAATAAACATGTTGAAAACAACCCTGTTTTGTTAATTTCTTTTCATTGAAAAACTGCTTTTTTTTTTCTTATTTTGAAACAATCGCACTGGTCAAATGTTCTTTTGTGCTTTAGCGCTTAAATCTGATCTGAGAAAGAAAAAGTCCGGTTCTAAATAACAAATTATGAGTAACGAAATGCAAAACGAACCCTTATTGATAGACAATCCTGATAGATTTGTGCTTTTTCCGATTCAACATGATGACATTTGGGCTTTTTATAAAAAGGCCGAGGCAAGCTTCTGGACGGCAGAAGAAATTGATTTGAGTCCTGACTTAATTGATTGGGATCAAAAGTTGAATGATAACGAGAGACATTTTATCAAACATGTCTTAGCGTTTTTTGCCGCCAGTGACGGTATTGTAAATGAGAACTTGGCTGAGAACTTTTTATCAGAAGTTCAATACACAGAAGCAAAGTTCTTTTACGGTTTTCAGGTAGCCATTGAAAACATCCACTCTGAGACTTATTCTTTATTGATTGACACGTACATTAAAGATACAGCTGAGAAAAATCACTTATTTAAAGCAATTGAGACCTTAGATTGTGTTAAGAAAAAAGCCTCTTGGGCACTTGACTGGATTGATAACGGAAATTTTGCTGAGCGTTTGATCGCTTTTGCGGCAGTTGAAGGAATTTTCTTTTCAGGAAGCTTCTGCTCAATTTTCTGGCTCAAGAAAAGAGGTTTGTTGCCAGGATTGAGTTTTTCTAATGAGTTAATCTCAAGAGATGAAGGCTTGCATTGTGATTTTGCTTGTTTGCTATACAATAATCATATTGTGAACAAATTGCCAAAAGAGAAAGTGCAAAAGATCATTACTGATGCCGTAGAAATTGAAAAAGAATTTGTGACTGATGCCTTGCCTGTAGACTTAATTGGTATGAACGCTAAATTGATGCAGCAATACATTGAATTTGTTGCTGATCGTTTGTTGGTTGAGTTGGGCAATGAGAAAGTATACAATGCAAGTAATCCATTTGATTTCATGGAAATGATTTCACTTCAAGGAAAAACAAATTTCTTTGAAAAACGTGTAGCTGAATATCAAAAGGCAGGCGTAATGGGCAATAAAGAAGAGCAAGTTTTTAAAATGGATGAAGATTTTTAGTCCAAATAAAATTTGCAAAAACCACAATTAAATAGTATTTTATTAACAAGATCAATCTAAACACCGAAAAACACTGAACCTATGTATGTATTAAAAAGAGATGGTAGAAAAGAAGCCGTAAAGTTCGATAAGATCACGGCTCGTATTAAGAAGTTATGTTATGGATTTAGCCCAATTGTAGACCCTGTATTGGTCTCTATGAAGGTTATTGAAGGAGTCTATGACGGAGTAACCACCACAGAGCTAGATAATTTAGCTGCTGAGGTTGCTGCAACGATGACTACAAAGCATCCTGACTACGCACTACTTGCTTCTAGAATTGCTGTTTCTAATTTACATAAGAATACAGAAAAGTCTTTTTCAGCAACCATGAAGAAGGTGTATGAGTACATCAACCCTAAGACCAATCAAAAAGCACCTATGATTGCTGATGATGTATATAACATTATCACAGAACATGCAGAGCGTTTGGATTCTACCATCATTTATGATCGTGATTTTGGGTATGATTTCTTTGGGTTTAAAACTTTAGAGCGTAGTTACTTATTAAAAATTGACGGTGACATTGTTGAGCGTCCTCAGCATATGTTGATGCGTGTGTCAATTGGTATTCACAAAACAGATATCGATGCAGCAATTAAAACTTATGAATTGATGTCTGAGCGTTGGTTTACACATGCAACGCCCACTTTATTTAATTCAGGCACGCCAAAACCTCAAATGTCTTCTTGCTTTTTGCTTACGATGAAAGATGATAGTATTGATGGAATCTACGATACGCTAAAGCAAACTGCTAAGATTTCTCAGTCTGCGGGCGGAATCGGCCTTTCTATTCATGACATCAGAGCAACAGGCTCTTACATTAGAGGTACAAATGGTCAGTCAAATGGCATTGTACCGATGTTGAGGGTGTTTAACGATACAGCACGTTATGTAGATCAAGGTGGCGGAAAGCGTAAAGGTTCTTTTGCTATTTATGTAGAGCCATGGCATGCTGATATTTTTGATTTTCTTGATTTAAAGAAAAATCACGGAAAAGAAGAGCAACGTGCTAGAGATTTATTTTACGCAATGTGGATTCCTGACTTGTTCATGGAAAGGGTAGAGGCGAACGGTGAATGGACCTTAATGTGTCCTAATGAATGCCCAGGATTGGCTGATTCCCATGGTGATGAGTTTAAAGCATTATACGAGAAGTATGAAGCAGAAAATAAAGGAAGAAAAACAGTTAAAGCTCAAGATTTATGGTTTAAAATTTTAGAATCACAAATCGAGACAGGAACTCCTTACATGCTATATAAAGATGCTTGTAATGAGAAGTCTAATCAAAAGAACTTGGGTACGATCAAATCATCGAATCTTTGTACAGAGATTGTAGAATATACTTCTCCTGATGAGATAGCGGTATGTAACTTGGCATCACTGGCGCTTCCTAAGTTTGTGATTGATGGAGAGTTTAATCACCAAAAGTTATTTGATGTGACCTATGTGGCTACCAAAAACTTGAATAAGATCATTGATGGCAATTACTATCCAGTAAAAGAAGCAGAGAACTCTAATATGAGACACCGTCCAATCGGATTGGGTGTTCAAGGCTTGGCAGATGTGTTTATTCAACTCAGATTGGCTTTTGAGTCTGATGAGGCGAGAAAATTGAATCAAGAAATTTTTGAAACCATCTACTACGCTTCGATGACGGCTTCAAAAGACATCGCAAAAGTAGAAGGCCCTTATGAGTCTTATCAAGGTTCTCCGGTATCAGAAGGAAAATTCCAGTTTGATATGTGGGGTGTAACTCCAAGCCCAAGATGGGAGTGGGATGTACTCAAAGAAGAGGTGAAAACCTATGGTGTTAGAAATTCATTGTTGTTGGCGCCAATGCCCACAGCTTCAACTTCTCAGATTTTGGGCAACAACGAATGTTTTGAGCCATATACTTCAAACATCTACACGAGAAGAACCCTTTCAGGTGAGTTTATTGTAGTAAATAAGCACTTGTTGAAAGACTTAGTAGAGTTGAATCTTTGGAATGAAGAGTTGAAGAACAAGCTGATTGCAGCCAACGGGTCGGTACAGCAAATCGAAGAGATTCCTGAAAACTTAAAGGCTATTTACAAGACTTCTTGGGAAATTTCTCAAAAGAAGATTATTGATCTAGCTGCTGATCGCGGCGCATACATTTGCCAATCTCAGTCATTGAATATTTTCATGGAAAATGCCAATTTTGCTAAGCTTACCTCTATGCACTTTTACGGTTGGAAGAAAGGCTTAAAAACAGGTATGTATTACTTGAGAACCAAGGCAGCTTCTGATGCCATTAAGTTTACAGTTGATAAGTCGAAGATCTCAGCTCCAAAAGCAGAAGAGACTTCTCAGAGCGCAACTGTTGAAACAATAGCTCAGGCAGCTCCGGCACAAGCTGTTGCAACAACACCTGTAGTTCAAACGGCTCCAGTAGCAGGAGAAGGTCAAATTATTGCCAACGGCCAAGTAATTACTCCAAACGGAAAATTCAAAAGTCTTGAAGAGCAAAGACAAGCTGAAATAGCTTGTTCTTTAGATGATCCAGATAGCTGTGAGATGTGCTCTGGGTAAAATCTGAAATTGTTTTATTTTATTTGCTAAAAAAGGCACTCGAAAGGGTGCCTTTTTTATTTTTCATGAGCTGTTCAGCTTCATCGAAAAGGGATTTTATTGGTGCAGTTGTTTGTTGTACTTCTTTGATTAAAAAAATGTTACATCTAATTATAAACAATCGACAAATAAAGACCCTAGAACACTTATATTTGAATAGATGCAGTATTTAGAAGATTTAAATCCAATACAAAGAAGTGCTGTTGAGCACATTGAAGGTCCGATGATGATTTTGGCAGGAGCAGGTTCTGGTAAAACCAGAGTGTTGACCTACCGCATTGCTCATTTGATTCATTCAGGAGTAGATCCCTTTAGAATCATGTCTTTGACCTTTACCAATAAGGCAGCCAAAGAAATGAAAGAGCGTATTGCTCACTTAATAGGCCCTGATGCCTTAAATGTATGGATGGGAACTTTTCACTCTGTGTTTGCTAAAATTTTAAGATACGAAGCCGACAGATTGGGCTATCCATCCAACTTTACGATTTACGATACTGACGATGCTAAAAGTTTGATCAAATCCATCATCAAAGAATACAACTTAGATGATAAAATATACAAACCCAATTTAGTGCTCAATCGCATCTCGGCGGCTAAAAACAATTTGCTCTCCCCCCAAGAATACATCGAGAACACCAACATCCAATCAGAAGACATCCAATCAAAGAAACCCCACCTAGGCAAACTGTTCCTAGCCTATTCTCAACGATGTTTTAGAGCTGGTGCCATGGATTTTGATGATTTGTTGTATCAAACAAACATCTTGTTTAGAGATTACCCGGAGGTGTTACACAAATACCAAGATCGTTTTGAGTTTTTACTGGTCGATGAGTTTCAAGACACCAATTTTGCGCAGTACAATATTGTAAAAATGATCTGTGCAAAACGCGAAAACATTTGTGTAGTGGGTGATGATGCACAAAGTATTTATGCCTTTCGTGGGGCCAACATTCAAAACATTTTAAACTTCAAGCAAGATTATCCTGATGTAGCTACCTTTAAGCTCGAACAGAACTACCGATCTACCAAAAACATTGTGCATGCAGCCAACAGTGTGATTAAGCACAACAAGCATCAGTTTGAGAAAAATGTTTTCACAGAAAACACTATGGGAGAGAAGATTGCCGTGTTTAAATCATCGACTGACAATGAAGAGGGCAAGATTGTAGCGGCAGAGATTTTCTCAACCAAGATCAATGAGCAAGCCTTTAACAAAGATTTTGCCATTTTGTATCGCACCAACTCTCAATCAAGAGCAATTGAAGAGGCTTTGAGAAAAAAGAACATTGCCTATCGCATATATGGCGGATTGTCGTTTTATCAAAGAAAAGAAATCAAAGATATTCTGGCTTACTTTAGACTGACCTTAAATTCGAAAGACGATCAGGCTTTTGCTCGGGTAATCAATTATCCAAAACGTGGCATTGGGAAGACTACAGTAGAAAAAATGGTAACCGTTGCCAATCAACAGAACACCACAATTTGGGATGTAGCTTCAAACCCTGTCATGCTTGCTCAAGCAGCGATCAATTCAGGAGCACAGAAAAAAATTGGTGAATTTGTTGTGATGGTCAAGAGTTTTGCCTCTATGACTCAAAATACTGAAGCTGAAAAACTGGCCCAACACATTGCAGCATCAACAGGCCTGTTAAAAGATCTCTATACAGATAAAACACCCGAAGGATTGTCGCGTTACGAGAACATTCAAGAATTGTTGAATGGATTGAAAGACTTTGAGGCTCAGCAAAAAAAGCAAGATGAAAACAATCCTGTTTTACTTGAGCAATACATGCAAGAGATTTCTTTGTTGACCGACAATATTGAAAATCAAGAAAATGAAAACGAAGATCAAGTCACTTTAATGACCATTCACTCGGCCAAAGGCCTTGAGTTTAAACATGTTTTTATTGTGGGCTTAGAAGAAAATTTGTTTCCATCAGAACTCTCATCACATTCAAGAGACGAATTAGAAGAAGAGCGCCGTTTGTTTTATGTGGCCCTTACGCGCGGAGAGCAAAGCGTTACGTTGAGTTATGCTGATACGCGCTACAGATGGGGCAATTTGGTGTTCAACAGGCCTTCGCGATTCATTGAAGAAATTGATCAGAGCTTACTAGAATACAAAAACATTCACCGACAAAGAAACGAGACCCTTGAAAGTCGTAAAATGGGGTGGAAAACATCCTCAAAAGCCAAAGTAAATCAAAAACCTAAAACACAAAATAATGTAACAACACAACCAAGAGTTGTGAAACGCAATTTAGTAAAAGTAGGTGCTACATCGAGTCATTATGCTCCGGTTGATTTATCAAGTTTGTTTGTAGGGTCGCGTGTTGAGCACAGTAAGTTTGGTGAGGGAAAAGTCTTACATATTGAAGGGGTAGATGCCAATAAAAAAGCAACCGTGTTCTTTCAAGGGGTTGGAGAGAAGCAGTTATTGTTGAAGTATGCTAAGTTGAAGGTGTTGAGTTGATGTATTAGTAAAAATTATGCCTTTAGATGGTTTTCAGTGCATTCAAACTTTAGTTTGTCAGCACTGAAAACCATCTAAAGGCATAATTTTTACTGCACCTGAAACTTAAGACTCTGATCGCTGCCTTTTTGATCAGAAACTTTTAACAGGTAATTTCCAGCTGGTACATCAGCAATGTTTAAAGCAATGTATTGATTTCCTTTAAACAATAGTTTTTGTGTTTTTAAAATGCGTTTACCTAAAAGATCAAAGATTTCAAAAGTGGTAATATTATTTTCATATTGTGTTAAGTTTACCTGAAGGTTTGAAGCATTTACAAAGATTTTTAGATCAGAAAACACCTTTATTAAAGGCACCGAAGTAGCAAAACTACAAGCAGCTTGATTTTGTGAAACTCCTGCACTGGTCATTGCAGCATCAACACCAGAACTAAAAGGATTAATGGTTTGGTTTAAAATGCTCCTGTCAGGTGCAATTAAAACTGTTGAAGGATATGACTGAATATCATACAGAAGATTTATGAGGTATCCATCAGCTGCTCCTTCAATTACAGGAATATGTACGCCATAAGCGTTTTCAAATTGTGTGATTTGTGAACTGTTGTCATTTAGATTTACAGATAAGAAGAAAACATCTGCATTGTTGCATCCATAGCGCTCATATGCTGATTGTAAAGAAGGTGCCATTGCTTGACAAGGCACACAATCGACATAGAAAAAATCAACCAATACATGCTGGCCGTCATCTAAGGTTTCAAACAAATCAAAGTACTGGCCATCAATGGTATTTGAATAAAAGTTCATGGCAGTTGTTAAAGTAGTTTGGCTGAACATGCTAAAACAGAAAAAAGAAAAGAGAAATGAAGAAATTGTTTTCATAGAATCTATATTGATAGATAATAGTACAATTTTTTTCTTGAGCTTCATATCTTTGGCTTATGAATTTTGCTCAGCAAATACAACAAGGTATTCCCAATGATCTTCCAAAGGCATATGTATATGATGCTACAGTGAATCACGCGCCTAAAAGAAAAGATATTTTAAGCGATAAAGAAAAGCAATTGGCCATTGAAAATGCCTTGCGCTATTTCATTCCGGCATTGCACGAGACTTTAAAACAAGAGTTTAGCAATGAGCTTGAAACCTATGGGCGCATTTACATGTATCGTTTTAAGCCTTCTTATGATATGTATGCTCGGCCCATTGATGCCTATCCTGCCAAGTCTAAACAGGCTGCAGCGATTATGCTTATGATTCAAAATAATCTAGATCCTGCTGTGGCACAACACCCTGAAGAACTGATTACCTACGGAGGCAACGGAGCTGTCTTTCAAAATTGGGCCCAGTATTTACTGACTATGCAATATTTGAGCGAAATGACAGATGAGCAGACCTTGGTGATGAACTCAGGCCATCCATTAGGATTGTTTCCATCACACCAAGATGCACCACGTGTGGTGGTAAGCAATGGCATGATGATACCGAATTATTCTAAGGCTGATGATTTAGAACGTTTCAATGCTTTGGGGGTCACCCAATATGGACAAATGACCGCAGGCTCTTATATGTATATTGGCCCACAGGGCATTGTGCACGGAACAACCATTACAGTCTTAAATGCAGCACGAATGATTAAAAATCAAGACAATTCACGCTCTAAGTTGTTTGTCACTGCAGGCTTGGGTGGAATGAGTGGTGCTCAACCAAAGGCAGCAAAGATTGCAGGTTTGGTAAGTATTACCGCTGAGATCAATGAAAAGGCCGCTCAAAAACGTTTTGAGCAAGGGTGGGTTGATGTGCTGCATACAAATCTTGAGCAGTTGATTGGTGAGGTTGAAAAGGCTAGAGATGAGCAAAAAAACACCTCATTTGCATATGTTGGCAATATTGTCGAGCTCTGGAAAGCTTTATTAGATCAAAACATTCATGTTGATTTGGGTTCTGATCAAACCTCACTGCACAATCCTTGGTCGGGTGGATATTACCCCATGGGGTATAGCTATGAAGCAGCTGGTGCTTTAATGCGTGAACACCCTGAAAAGTTTAAGAAAGAAGTGCAAAAAACATTGGTCAAACATGTACAGATCATCAATGCTTTGAACGAAAAGGGCATGTACTTTTTTGATTATGGCAATGCCTTTTTGTTGGAGGCCTCTCGTGCTGGCGCTGATGTAAAGGCAAAAGAGAAAGAGTTTAAGTATCCTTCTTATGTGCAAGATATTTTGGGCCCCCTTTGCTTTGATTATGGATTCGGACCTTTCAGATGGGTTTGTACTTCTGGCAATGATCAAGATCTTCAAAAAACAGATGCTATTGCAGTTAAGGTGATAGCTCAGTTGCTTGAAGGAGCTGATCAGCAAATTAAAACGCAATTACAAGACAATTTACATTGGGTAGAATCCGCCCAAGAAAACATGCTTGTAGTAGGTTCAAAAGCTCGTATTTTATATGCTGATGCAAAAGGGCGCATGCTGATAGCCAAAGCCTTTAATGATGCCATTAAAAATGGTGAGATTTCAGCGCCCATTGTACTGGGTAGAGATCATCACGATGTTTCAGGTACAGACTCGCCTTATCGTGAGACTTCAAACATTTATGATGGATCTCGCTTCACTGCTGATATGGCCATTCAAAATGTCATTGGTGATAGTTTTAGAGGAGCCACTTGGGTCAGTATTCATAATGGTGGAGGAGTAGGCTGGGGAGAGGTAATCAATGGTGGATTTGGCATGTTAATCGATGGCAGCGCTCAATCAGAAAAGCGCCTAACCTCAATGTTGCATTGGGATGTCAATAATGGCATTGCTAGAAGAGGATGGGCAAAAAATAAGGGAGCTATTTGGGCAATTAAACAAGCGATGAGAGACAACCCGTTGTTAAAAGTTACTTTGCCAAACTGATTCATAGAAATAGTTTCTTAGTATTGCCATTGATCTTCATGTTGGTTTAAACGCTCCTTTTCAAGATCTTCAGCACGAAAAATAGCATCTAGTGTATGTGCTCCTAAAACAGGAATTTCTCTGTTATTTTCATCAAATTGTTTTATGATCACACTGCTAAATTTACGCTTTAGAAAGATATCGGCAAGTGTTTCATTATTGTGATTAAACCTAGATAAGACTTGTTGCTTTACAAGTAGTGGAAGTAATTCTTTGAAGTTAAGCCAAAATAATTTTCTGTATCCACCATTAAATTCACCATTGTCATCTAAATCTTGTCCCATAGGAATAACCCCTACAATTCGCACTTGTCTTTTGCCTGTTTTTTTATTGTAGTACCAGTCTTCTACTATTTCGTATTTGGTGATGTGCTCTGAGTAGAATATAAAGTAGTAGTACCATTGAATCATATTTCCACTTACAGAGTCTGTTTCTAGCTTAAGGTGAAAAGTGTCAGATAAAATACCATTAATCTGTGTAAGGGTAAGTTCTTTTGTAGCGCTCATTTTTTGAACGCTATCGTTCAATGGGTATGCCTTAAGTTCTTTAGTTTTTAGTAGAGCATTTCTAATTATAGAAAACATGCTTTTATACATTTTATTTGGCTTGACAGGGTGGTAGAGTGCTTGATTTTTCTTTTGTTTTAGATCTATTTCACGATGCACGCGCTCTGAGAAGACTACGTCAACTTCATTGAAAGATTCGTGTTTAACAACTCGTTCACTAGGTGTAAATAACCCATCAACCACTTTTGGTTTTTGAGCAATTGATTGAAAGCATATGAGAACAGATAAAAAGATTGAGGCTACTTTAAACTTTTTCATATTAAAGTAGAGTTCAAAAATTATACCACAATTCCCCTGAGAGGGAGGGAGTGCTTTTGGGTGCTGACAAAGATAAACTTTGAATGCACCCAAAAGCAC
>JAHDHZ010000014.1 GCA_020631045.1 Flavobacteriales bacterium
CCATCATGCAACCACTCATAATAATATGAAACATCATTTAAAGTAATTAAAACATTGTCTATACCCCAATGATCATAGGCATCACTAGTAGATGCATCTTGAAACCAACGAATCGATACACTGTTGGTCATAGCTGCTGAATTCAAATCAAAACAGTAATTGTTCCACTCAGTTAGAGTAGCATCATATCCTCCATTAGGGTCAAAGTAGTTTATCGTATTCCAATTTACGCCTCCATCAGTAGAGTACTGTAAATACACTCCTTCATCTGGCTCATCAGGACCTTCACAAGGTGAAGTACCTGCTTGAGTCGCAAATTTTAGATCAAAACAAATGCTTCCGCCGGGAGATAAATCAAAAGTTTGGGTCTCAAGCACTCTGGGTTGAGAAGAAAAATCACCCATCCAAAGATGTGCTGTGCCATCAGGACTAGGCCCGCAAGGATTCGTGTACATCGCAGCAGTTGTAGCAGCCCAGCCGTTACCAGGTTGATTGCCTGAAGCATTAAAATCATTGTCTAATAAAGGTGTAGAAGAGGTTCCGAATGCAGAAAGTTCAACTTCTTGCCCACAATAAATTTCAGAGATATTAGAATTGGCTACTACTGTGCACTGAGTGATTGCCTGAGTTGAAATCAGAATCAAAATAGCGCAAATCAGATATGTTCTCACGTAATAAAACATCACTGAATAACAATATTTTTAACCTTCAAATTTTGCAATTGAGACTTAGATCCCGGCAAGTTAATTTTTGAAACAACACTCAATCCTGAAGTTTTATCAAAACACACTCCAGTAATTTGTTGTTGGGCAAGTATTTTATTCTCATAAACAGTTGTTTGCTCGTTCTGAAAACAACCAATACAATAGCTTTGATAGTCTAATTCTAACTGATGTTGCACAATAATTTCTTGTGAAGTTAAGTTCTCTATACTGAGTAAAAGGTTGGTTTGATTTTTTCCTTTAGAAGCATCTAAACATGAAGTTTCAATACTCGTAATTTTAATTTGAGCATCTTCATAAACAACTTGTTGTGCCGAACAGTCTAGCACAAAGAGCGTAAAAACGATCGAAAAAACATAAAATAATGTGCGATTTTTGTTCATCTCTTTTCGTTAATCGCTAAATATACGATAAATAAGATGAAAGATCTGAGATTTATTTAAAATATAATATGGTAGAATTTAATCTAACCAAATATTTTTCTTTTTCAAGGCAATTTCTTCAGTAAAAAACTGTGCTGCACTCTGCTGAAAAGAAGTTGTAAAATCAGAAACAAAGAACTGATCTTTTAAATTTTTTCTAGAAATTTTTGACTTATTAGCAAACTTTTTTTGAATATATTTTGCCACAATCAAAGCAGAATTAATCACTTGAACTCTTTGCTTATAATAAGATTTAATGGTTTGTTCAATTAAGGGGTAATGCGTACAGCCTAAAACAATAGCTTGAATATCTTTCAATTCTTTTTTGCTCAAATAAGCGTGAATGATGGTTTTACTGATGTTATTGTTGTAATATCCCTCTTCAATCATAGGGGCTAAAAGTGGAGTTGCTAAGCTTTTTACAGTCAAGGCTTTGTTTAACGCTTTAATTTTTCGTGGATATACTCGAGACTGAATGGTGCCTTTTGTTGCAATTACACCAATGGTTTGGTTTGAAAAATGGCTTGCAACATATTCAGCGATCGGATCAATCACATTAACAATAGGTATATCTAAATGCTTTTCTAATTTCTTATAAGCATAAGCTGAAGCTGTATTACAAGCAATTACAATACAATCACATTTTTTTGAGGCTAAAAACTCCCCAATCTTAATACAATAAGAAACGATAGCCTCTTTTGATTTATCACCATAAGGCAAATGCAAAGTATCTCCGAAATAAATAATCTGAGCTGAGGCAATCTGAGCTTTAATTTGTTTTGCTACCGTTAAACCTCCGATACCTGAATCAAAAACACCTATTCGAATTGACATAGTACTAAAATAAAAAAAGCCCCCAAATGAGTTGGAGGCTTTTCTAAATTTTTCTGACTTATAAACTTACAAGCCCAGCGATTTTTTAACGATTGGAAGAATATCATCACCCTCAGGAGCGTGAATCAAAATTCCTGAAGCAGTGTCAAACACGTGGGTATAACCAGCTTTTTTTGCAGCTTCTTTTACAGCTTCTCTTGCCTTTTGCAAAATGGGCTCAAGTAAAGCAGCTTCTTTCTTTTGAAGCTCAACTTGTGCACTCTCTTGAAAGGTCTTAATTCTTGACTCTAAATCAGTCAATTCTTTCACCTTAGTGTCTTTCATTAAATCAGACATAGTCGCCTGACCATTTTGAAATTCAGAAAGCTTTCCTTGATACTCAGTAGTCATAGTCTGAAGTTGTTTTTGTAACGCTTCAGCTTCTTTTTGAAGGTCACCTTCAGCCGTCTTACGCTCAGGCATTAAAGCTAATAGATCTCCTGAATTGATGTATCCGATTTTTTGAGCAAAAGTGCCCAAAGAAAGTATCGCTGCAAAGGCTAATAATGTAAGTTTTTTCATCTTATAAATTTTAATGAGCCAAATATATTAAAAACTATTTCAACTTGTAGCCTAATTTTCGAATCACCTGATCGCTCTTGTCATACTTTTGATCAGCAAACAAAATATTGCTCTCAGTAGATTTATCAAAAATCATAGATAGACCTTCAGCTTTTGCAATTGATTTTAGAGCTTCATAAATCTCTTCTTGAATGGGTTCTACCAATTGCTTTCTTTTCTTAAACAACTCACCATCAACACCAAATTTTTCTTTTTGAAAATCTTTTACCGATCTTTCTTTTGAAATGATTTCTTCTTCTCTTTTCGCTTTCATCTCTTCAGTCAATAAAACCTGTTCGGCTTGATAAGCTTTGTATAGTTTATCAATTTCTGAATACTTTGCCTCTATTTGTTCTTGCCATCTCACCGATAGATCATCTAAAGCTTTCTGCGCTTCAGTATACGAAGGGATTTGGCTTAAAATATATTCAGAATCTACATAAGCAAAACGCTGTGCGAGAAGTGAACTTGAAAAAATAAATCCTAAAACGAGTAATTTAATTGCTTTCATAAGGTTTGTTTGTTAACTGCTAAACAAATTTAATGCCAAACTTATCTCATCAAATACATCTTTCCAAAAGACTTGTGAAAAAATTGATCAGCATTACTTGCTCTATTCTTGATGTTTTCTCCGTTAATACTTGTAATCACTCTGTATAAATACACGCCATTGGCCAATCGATCACCGTAGCGATCAGTGCCATCCCATGCAAAATCAGTAATATTTCTACCAATGCGCAAAGCACCTAATTCTTCTTTAGTGATTTCTCTAACCAACTTACCTGTAGCACTTAAAATTTGAATCTTAAAGACCTCAGGAATTTCTGAACCCGTTAAAGTAAATACAAACTGAGTTTTTGTGGTAAAAGGGTTCGGATAGTTCATCACCTGAGTAATGCTTGACTCTAAGATGACCTCAAAAGATATTTCATAAGCCACTTTTCCTGATTTATTTCCTGACTTATCCCACCCTTGCACTGACAGAGTGTAAATTCCGTCTTCAGAAAGATTTGGAATCAGCTGAATATCAAACACATTATTTTGAGTTGAAGCTAAATTATAATCAATGGCATAATTTTGAGAAGTATTGCTAAAGTAAATAGGCATTACTGTTCCGTTTGGATAGGTAAGGCTCATTTGAAAATTGGCCGTATCTTCAATCTCATCTAAAGCCAAAAAGGTGTTCTCATCTTTTAAAGAAATGTCAATTTTAGGGCGCGGAGAAACAATTTCACCATCAATGATGTGCATTCCATCAAAAGTCACATCTAAGATCGGATTGGCGCGATCTTCTCGTACGAAAAACGGAATACTCAATAAATTATTAAAGTGCTCTTGCTCAATCTGCCAGAGCGAATCTTGCGGGTTCACCTCAACAAATAATTGATTGAGCCCACTGATGTTTTGGGTGGATATAACTACCGTATCAAAGAGGTTTTCTCCTACCAACAAAGGCGCTTGCAAAGCATAAGGCACATCAAAGTTACCTGAGGCATTTGACACAATCTTATAACTTACACGTAACGAATCAAAATCAACCTCTGCGATGTTTTGAATTAAAACTGCAAATCTTAAACTATCTCCTTGGTTCAAGGTGTCTTTTTCAAGATAAAATCCACCCGAAAAATCAATGGCTGCTTCTGGGGCGGCATCAAAGAGTACGTGCCAACTGTCATTTTGAGCAGGATAATTAAATTGATCGTCTTTTAAATTTACGCGCAACTTGATGTATGGATGTTGATCTGCGTTTACAATGCCAGAAATATCTGTGTCTATGGCACTGTAAGCTGTTAATTGGTGTAATACTTGATTGTTTTCAGATAAAATTTGAAGCTCCACTGAATCACTCATCACACCTTCAGTGCTCGGATAATTATAACTTAAGCTATGCCATTTTTGAGCAGGCCCTATCAAGGTTGAAGTGATCGATCCTTGATCGTCTAGCCCGCGCATGGCTGTGTTTAAAACCAAGGTGGTATCCATTTTACTGCCAGCCAATTCTATGGTAGTTGAAGGATCGCCCACTTTAGTGAAAAAGATCCAAGGATATCCGTCAGGTAAGGTATCTAAAGCAAATGATCCTAAGTTATTCAGCGCTGCTTTAATGCCTGAATTTTGAATGTTTGCATCGCTTTGATACGCAGGGCGCTGAACAGTATAAATCAACAAATAGTGCCCGTTGGGAATTTTGTTGTTAAGCATAGAGGCCATAGAATCCATTTGCTCTGCACTTGGAGTCATGAAATTAAAGTACTGAGTGGTATGTGCAGGGTGAGATTGACCAGGGCTGGCATAATTACAGTTATTTAAGTTGGGCTCATCAAGGTTGTTGCCATTACCAAAATCATTTTGCGGGTAATTAACTGTGTCACCATTGTCTAAAATATCGGCTACATACCAAGGCTCTAAAGTTACAGGGTCAATCACTGAAACTAAAAATGCCTTTGCACCCCATCCACAAGTGCTTTGACCTTGTCGAACACCGTTGATTTTATATTCAGTAGCACTGAAGTCTGCTTTGGTCCATTGATTGCCCACAAGATTAACAAACAAACTTGCCCCAGTGGTATCAAAACTAATTTCTTTTGATTGCCTGATGTAGTTTAGCCCGTTAAACTGATCGTTTTTGAATTGAAAGAAATGATCTTGACCCCAGCCATTTTTCTGATTGATGTATTGAAAAGAACGCTCTCTATAAATCACCGAATCAGGATCAGGGTGTGTGGCTGCACAACGCCAAAAATACACGATGCTATCACCTGTAATGGGTAGGTTTGGTGTAAAGGCTACTACTCCACCCTCAGATGAAACAATTTGTTGTTGCAACAAGGAGCTGTTGAATAAATCTGTCGTGTCAATTTGAAAGATATAGTCTCTTAAAGGCGCCATAGGATCAGCTGTAGATGCTTTTAAAGTCACACCAACAGAATCAATCACTGCATAATTAGATGGGTAAACCGGAACCAAATCATTAGAGGTAATTGAAAGACTGGGTATGTCTGACACCTCAATTTTATTGTTAAACTCTGAACGCTCTTGAATAAATCCAGAAGGATCAATGTGAATTTCAAATTGATTGTTGCCTACTCCACTTTCAGGATTGACCGCAAAAGTGAAATGTAAGGTGTCAGAATATACAATGCGATCAATACCAAAATTGTGAAGCGTGTCTGTTCCGTCAGGAAAAAACCTTCTTACTGAGATTTGCAATAGATCACTGGTATCAATCTTACCAATATTGTGAGCGACTACATGCATTTGAAAACTATCCATGGCCGTTGAAATGTTTTCAGGGGTATACCACACTTTTGCAGGCTCAATCAGGGCATAATCAACTTGGGTATTTTTGGTCATGCACATTGAAGGATCGCCGTGATAGACCGCTTCAAATGCCGTTGCTCTCAATGAATTATGAGAAGGGTTTTCTAAAACCAACTGTTTAGAAGCTTCTTGCAAGGCAAGGCCTACGGGTTTACCATAATGTTTACTTGTCAAGTTTTGATAAAAAGGCACACTTAAACTGTTTAAATATATGCCAATCCCTTGATCGGCTTGAGCGATAAAGGCAATGGCTCCCTTGTTTGGAGTAAGTACAAAATCTTCACTCAAACTACCACTACCTATTTGGCTAATGTCTCCTGATAAACATCCATTTGAGAGTAAAAAGAAGTATTTATCTTGGTTGTTATAACTCGCTGCATTGTCAATAGCAATATCAAAACTTCCGGCTGAAGAATGTCCGAAAAAGCTTAAAAAAGCTGCTCCGTTATTGATGATGGTTTTGATTGAGTCAGAGAGGTTAAAATCTATGGGATCAGCTGTAGATTTATAAAAAGAGCGCACATTAGCTCCATAGCATGTATCAGAAATAATAGAAGCATAATTTTCTAGATAATTTCTGAATTGGGCTTGCTCAGAAGTATCTCCTCCACCCCCAAAATGCAATACATTTTTATGCCATAATTCTTCAGAAATATTACCTGGAGCCTGATAATCTGAAAGTGCCAACTCGTGTGCCATAACCTTATCTAAATAATCAAGCACCTCAGCATTGCTTTGAGCGGCCAATCTACCTACCGGAATTTCTGGTACATTGGGTGTGCCTGCTAAGCCTTCAACAAAATTGAAATCATTGGCTGGCCAACTGTAAGAGGGTACTAAATTTTGAGCTCTAAACGTGTTGTTTTTTCTAAAAGACTGCCCCTCATCCATAATCGCTTTACCCAATAGAAAGAGGTGCTTGGGTTTAGAAGGCCAAAGATTGTACAGCTTTCTACAAAGATTCTTAATGCCTATAGCATGAGAGGGCACTCCACTGGCGAATTGATCAGATAACTCATCAATGTAGAACACAAAAGCATTGTGGCCAGAAGTATTTTTATAATCTGCATACTCTAACGCGCTTGTGCTTAATTTCTTGTTGGTCACAATTAAAAACCCTGAATCAGGAGTAAGCAAACCATAATCAACAAACTGACCACTTTCAGTAACGTGATCTATTGCGCTGACAGCAGTATAATTTGCATCAGTAGTTAAATAACATATTTTATTAGACTGATTGGTAGAAGCAGGCACAACCACCTCAATGTTTGAGCTATTTAAATTCACTGCAATTCGATAACCATCTGTAAGATCATACAAATAAGTAGTTGTTGCATTTGAAAAGCCTGAAATGTTTAAATGATAATCATTAGATGCATTGTTTTCAAGAGTAAAAAGTTGATTGGTTGTGTTTACAGGTAAACTAAAACTAGCAGGGTAATCTAAAGCAGCATAAGCCACCACAATGTACCCTCTTTTACCGTCATTGTCTTCAAGCACATCAAAATTGAGTTGTTGAGTAGCAGCTGAAAGCCCTGAAATAGTGTCGTGCACCACAACATTAGCACTTGCAAAAATGGTAGAATCAAAAATTGTGTTTGCATTGAGCTGCACATTCACATGCTTTGAAGCCTCATTTCTACCTTTGATAAAATAATCTAAATAAGCGCTGGGGGCACCTGGGCCAGAGTATATGTTTGGAGTATTAAAATTCACTGAAAGCACCCCTGAAATTTCTCTATACAAATTTGAAAACCATCCTTCACCTAAGGTATAATTCGGGTCTTTCTTGGTATTGGTTGTTCCGGCATAATACCTATTGTTAAAAAAGGTTACATCACTCTCCCAATAATAAGGTTCTAGCAACCCATTGTTGATGGGGTCAGAGTTTATGGTGATCAAACGCTTGTTACTCGTTGAATTGTTAAGACTTAAAAAATAGTAAATCGTATCAGAAAATAAACTGTAATAAGGGTTTGATTGTTGTGCTCTTGATCCATATAAAGTAGTGTCGAGCCATCCATCATTTTTTTGGGCGTAAAACTCAATGTAATCAGTAGGGTCAAAAGAGCCATCTGCTTCTCCTTCAATGTGAATGGCCAATTGCTCACCCTTGCCAAAGATTTGAATGTTTTGAGGATTAATCAGATCAATGTCGTGCTGACCAAGTGCTATAAATGCCGCTTGCAAAGTTGTGTAATCAATGCGATGCATGCCGTTGTTGGTGATGGCAAACTTATAATAATACTGATCGTAATTGATCCATTGATCACCGTAGTTTTGTGCCCACAAAACAGAGAGTGTACAAACACAAAAAACAGTATAAATCAGTTTACGCATCACTTATTTATTGATCATGAGTTTTAATGAGAATACGTGTGAATACAACCCAGCAGAAGCATCGCCAATATCGGTTAAAGCATAATCAATCATGACTTTTTGAATTTTAACACCAATTCCTAAATTGGGTTGTACGGTCATAAACTCACGTGATCCTAAATCGTTCAATTCTCTTTGCAAATTACCCAATCCACCCCTTAAAAAAACCAAATCTTTATACCCCAATTCAAAGCCAAAGTGCGGATCAACACTCACAGGGTCACCTTGAATCAATACATTTCTTTTGCCATCTGTGGTCAAATCAATATTTATTTCTGTTAGTAAGTTGAGTTTTTCATTGAGCTTAAAATCACGACCCACCGCTAAAATAATTCTTGGCAAGGTAATTTCGGTCGATGCGGTAGGAATTTCATTACCTGTAATGGCAAATACCTCTTGGGTACGGTCATTTAGATCGTAAGACCAAGCATTCACAGTTGTTGTAATGTCTCTTGCCAACACTCCAAAACGCCACTTATTTATACTGTATTGAGCCCCCAGATCAATTCCAAAACCCCAAGCGTTGGCAAAATCTCCGACAGTTCTGTGCACAATTTTTGCACTTGCTCCGATGTTTAACCCTTGAGCAAACAGATTTTTTCTGGCATAAGAGATGATAAAAGCATAATCAACTGCTGAGAAAGAGGTGACATTGTCGTAATTAATGCTACCATCTGGCTCAATCAATTCAATGGTATTAGGAATGTCATCTATTCCAAAACGAATCATACTCAAACCCAAGGCAGAAGAAGAATCGATGCGCAACGCTCCACCCAAATAATCAAATTTTGCAATGCCCGCAAAATATTCAGCATGCATGGCTCCAATTTCTTTGTCTTTTACATGAACAAGACCTGAGGGATTCCAATACGAAGCGGTTAAATCATTGGCAGTAGCCACCACAGAATTTGAACGCCCCATAGCTTGTGCACCAATACCAATTGATAGAAATTCATTACTAAATTTCGGAGCTTGACCTTGAAGGTTTAAAGCAAGTAAAAACACCGAAAAACACGAAAGCAGACTTCTCATTGTATGAAAGTTAAGTTTTTATTTTAAGATAACTCTAAAAATTATTTTAAATTGTGTGGCAAACTCAGATTATGAACCCTCGAAGTTTTCTACCCAATGCTCTTACCTTAAGTAATTTAATGTTGGGCATTCTTGGCATTGTTTTTTCTTTTCAAGGTGCTTTGCACTTATCTGCTTATTGTATTGTATTGGCTGCCGTGTTTGATTTGTTGGATGGATTGGTTGCTCGATTGGTAAACGGTCAATCAGAAATTGGTGCTCAACTCGATTCATTGGCCGATATGGTAAGCTTTGGTGTGTTGCCCGGAATACTGATTTTTCAATTGTTAAGAATTTGTTTTTCAGAATATTATCAAGATTTATTACATACTGAAAATGGAGTGTTTTATGCTTTTGGATTGTTGATTCCTTTATTTGCTGCTACGCGCCTTGCAATTTTCAACACCTCTAATGATCAACAAACTGATTTTAAAGGAATGCCTACTCCGGCTATTGCTTTAGGAATTGCAAGCATTATCATTTTAATTGATCAAGAACTCAAAGTAAACACTTATGTGCCCATAGAGATGAAAACCCTTGATTATTTAAAAAGTATTTACAGAATCTCAAGCTTTGATTATAAGTTGTATACTCTAATTATGCAACCTTTAAACTACATGGTGTTAGCTGTTTTTTGCGCCATATCAATGGTCTTGCCCTTGAGGTTTATCTCCTTTAAATTCAAAGGATTTAATTTTAGAAAAAACCTAAGTAAGTATCTCTTGATTTTAGGGGCATTGTTAATTTTAGGTTACTGTTGGTATGTCAGACACTTTTTTATGGCTTTTGCACTTATCTTTGTATGGTACTTTGTTGCCTCAGTGTTGCACAATTTTATTTCTAAATCATGACATTTAAAGCCTACATCAACATCATGCCTCAAAAGGCAATTTTAGACCCTCAAGGAGAAGCTGTTTGCAATTCATTAAACAGTTTAGATTTTTCAATCAATCAAGTACGAGTGGGTAAAAGAATTGAATTAAATCTCAATGCTTCAGATGTTAAGCAGGCAGAGCAGTTAGCCGAAAAAGCTTGTAAAAAGCTTTTGGTGAATCAAATCATGGAGTCTTACAGCATAGAGATTCAAAAGGTTTGATCAGCTACATACGTACCCTTCTTTGTTTTTTATTTTTACTAAATACCTGCTTTGCTCAAAAAGTTTTTGTTCCTCAAAAAAATGGGCAAGACTTTATTTTAATCTTGCAAGCAGATGAGCCATTAGAGTATTGTATATATAAAAATGGGCTAAATTCTAAACCCTATACATTTACGAGCCAAGCACATTCAAAGGGCGTTTATATCTCAGAGAAAATCAGTCATTCTGCAGACTCTGTTCTTCTCTCTAAAATGAGTGAAAACAATGCTTTAAGAGCATTTTATTTGAACAATCAAGAACTTGGTGCAACAAGCCTATTAAATTGTGAGTGTGAAGAAATCCCTGTAATATCAAAAACTTCATGGTGCATTGAAAATTGCACTCCTGATGATCCTTATGAGTTTCAAACACCCACACACATCATTGTGCACCATTCTGCAGATACGCAATTTGATGCAGACACAAACTTTACATCAGCTGTGCAGTTTTACCACAGCCTTCACACCAACACAAATGGTTGGGACGATATAGGCTACAATTGGATCATTGACCCTTTAGGAAACATTTTTGAAGGCCGCCCCTCTGGTGCTAAAGGAGCACATTTTTCATGTATGAACAACAACACCTTAGGCATAGCTCTTTTAGGTAATTTTCAAATCAATACCCCAAGCCAAGCTGCCATTGAAGCTCTAGAAAAGCTCATTGCTTTTGAAGTTTGTAAAAAAGGCATCAACCTTAAAGATGTATTGTACCATCCTGCTTCATCACTTCAATTAAATCGAATTTCAGGTCATTTAGACGGCAATAATTCAAATGAAGGTTGTGCTTCAGGAACCTCATGCCCCGGAACAAACCTATACAGTCAACTCACCAGCATTCAATCTAACATTGAGTCAGACTCATGTATCAAATCTTTCAATCAAGACCTTTATTTTTCTAACGCCAGCTTAAGTGGCAATGCTGTAAGCATTAGTAGTGGAGATCAAGTAGACTTGAATTTAGAAGTCAATTCAGTAGGCTTTAACAACCAAACCTTTAATTTCTCTTCTAAGGTTGCCATTTCTGAAGATTCTTTATTGAGCCCTGACGATACAGTACTGCACAGCTCTTTTGTGCTTTTCAATACCAATAATGGACCTTCTAGTTTTAGTGCAAGTGTTGATATTCCTGCTTTGGGTGGATGGCAAAACTACTTTTTAATTGCTATGCTTGACGCTGAAAATGAAATCGAAGAGTTTGATGAAAACAACAATACGTTTTATATTCAGCTCGATCCTTTAAATGTTTCAAGGGCTTTAACGTCTTTTCAAGGCGTTGAAATATACCCTAATCCCATTAAAAATAATGTGTTTATAAAAAGCAGTGAAGTGCAGATCAGTGCTGAATTATTGGGCTTAGATGGCAGTTTTATACGCCCGCTTTTCATCAACAAGGCCAATGCTTTAGATGATTTAAGTGTAGGAGTTTACTTAATTAAACTTATTTCAGATCAAGGTTTTATTTTTAAAAAAATAGTGAAGATTTAGAAATAATTTCATGGCTTGGAAAAAGTCTTTTTTTGTTCCACAAACCAAAGGTTTGAAGTCACCAAAAAGATTTTTTCCAAGCCACAAAATTTTACTTTATTTGTTTTCAGGAAACCATCTATTTTGATAAATCAAAAAGAAGGTAATGCCCACAGAAATAGCAAAATCAGCTAAATTAAAAATGGGTTGAAAGAATTGAACGCGTGCTCCTGCATACCCTGTCCATTCGATGATTTTCCACTCTGGCCAACAACAAAAATCAATTACAGGCAAATACAACATATCAACTACTCGCCCCTGTAAAAAGCTTTCATAACCTTCACCCCAAGGCACTACTTGAGCAACTTCAAATAAAGAGTCTGTAAAGATTAACCCGTAAAATAAACTATCAAAAAGATTGCCTACAGCTCCTGCCAAAACAAGTCCTGCGCAGAGAAACATGCCTATGTGAGTAGTGCGTTTTTTACTGTATTGATACAAGTAATAAAACCCTACAATAGAAAATACAATGCGAAAAGTAGTTAAAAACAATTTACCCAAAACTCCACCAAATTCAAACCCAAAAGCCATACCAGGGTTTTCAGTGAAATGCAAGCGAAACCAATCAAAAATGACGATTTCTTCTCCTATTTGCAAATTAAGCTTAACATAAATCTTTAAGGCTTGGTCAGCCAATAAAACCAAGAAAAAAACAAGTAAAGATAAGCGCATGTGCTTATTGATTTTTCTTTGCCTCAATACTCAAAGTTGCATGTGGCACAACTCTTAAGCGCTCTTTAGAAATCAACTTATTGCTCACTCTACAGATGCCATAAGTCTTATTTTCAATACGAATCAAAGCATCTTCAAGGTTTTTGATGAATTTTTTTTCTCTAGTAGCAAACCTTGCAGTGTCTTCACGAGACAGCACATCAGAGCCATCTTCAAGCATTTTAAAAGTCGGAGAAGTATCTTCTGTACCGTTGTCTTCTGCCTTAGAAATTGCAGATTTTAACAATTCATAATTCTCTCTAGCCTCTTTGAGTTTATTATCAATAATCTCTTTGAACTCTAACAATTCATCGTCGGTATATCTTGTTTTTTCAGCCATTGAATTAGAATTTTGATAACGCAAGATAAGAAACTTCTTAAAGTAGCAAAGAGAATTTGTAAAAACTTTTAATTAATCTTTTGGAGGGTGGATAGATTTAGAGGCTGACAAAGCTGGGCTTTGAGTGCCTCTAAATCTATCCACCCTCCAAAAGATTACAAAACAAAGAATTAGTTTTTAGCAATCTGAATTTTAGTGATCAAATCTTCAGTCAAATCAAGCTCGGTAGCCTCATCAGAAATTGAAGCGACCAAATCAAGCTGATCAGTCAAAGTTTCAGCGCACACATATGATTGATTGGCTTTAAGGGCTTGGGCAATTTGAGTCTCTTGTAAAATTTGCACCTTAATGCGATCTGTTACCTCAAAGCCTTTTTCTTTTCTAAGATTTTGAATCCTGTTAACCAATTCTCGAGCAATTCCCTCATCAATAAGCACTTGATTTAAGCTTAAATCTAAAGCTACGGTCATGCCATTTTCACTCATCACTTGCCATCCTTCAATATCAGAGGTTTCAATCACTACATCTTCAGAGGTAAGCTCAATTTGTTTATCTGAAAGCTGCAAGATAAAACTACCGCTTGTTTCTAAAACACTGATTTGCTCATTGGTAAATTGTTGCACCTCAGCAGCAATGGCTTTCATGTCTTTGCCATGCTTTGGGCCAAGGGCTTTAAAATTGGCTTTTGCCGTTTTTGAAAACACATTAGAGTTTGCCTCTAAAATTTCTAATTCTTTGACATTCACTTCAGATAAAATTAAGGCCTCTACCGCTTTAATTTGACCCTTTACCGTATCATTTAAAGCCGGAACCATAATTTTTTGCAAGGGCTGACGCACTTTGATTTTTTCTTTTTTACGGATCGACAACACCATAGAACAGACGTTCTGCGCGATGTGCATGCGCTGCTCTAAATCTTGATCAATAATTTTTGTGTTGGATGTCGGAAAGTGCTCAATGTGTACTGAAATTTCTTTAGCTCCCATCACCTGGGTCAAATCTTTAAACACCTGTTCTGCAAAAAAAGGCGCGATGGGTGCCACAAGCTTACAAGTGGTTTCAAGACAAGTATACAGGGTTTGATACGCCGCTATTTTATCTTCAGAGTAATCGCCTCTCCAAAAACGTTTACGACACAAACGCACATACCAATTACTCAGTTCGTTGACCACAAAGTCTTGAATGGCTCGAGCAGCTTTAGTAGGCTCATAATCGTTATAAAATGCATCAACTTGCGCACACAAAGAATTTAACCTTGAAAGCACCCAGCGATCAATCTCAGGGCGTTGTGCTATGGCAATTTCTTCAGCCGATGCATTGAATCCATCAACATTGGCATACAGCGCAAAAAAGGCATAAGTGTTGTGAAAAGCCCTGAAAAACTTACGTTGCACCTCAACAATTCCTTCTAAATCAAATTTGAGATTATCCCATGGCTGTGCGTTGCTGATCATATAAAAACGCGTAGCATCTGGGCCATACTTTTCAATAGTTTCAAAAGGGTCAACTGCATTGCCTAAACGCTTAGACATTTTCTGCCCATTTTTATCTAATACTAGCCCATTTGACACCACTGCTTTGTAGGCGACAGAATCAAAACACATGGTGGCAATGGCATGCAAGGTAAAAAACCACCCGCGCGTCTGATCAACCCCTTCTGCAATAAAGTCTGCAGGGTAGGCCTTACCAGAATCAATCAATTCCTTATTCTCAAAAGGATAATGCAACTGTGCATAAGGCATTGATCCCGAATCAAACCACACATCGATCAAATCTAGCTCTCGATACATAGGCACCCCTGCCTTAGAGGCCAACACAATATCATCGACATAAGGGCGATGCAAATCAATTTTCGCATAGTTCTCTTTAGAAAAATCTTCAGGAGTAAAATCCTTCAAAGGATTTGCCTTCATAACACCAACACTTACTGAGTGCTCACAGGCTTCATACAATTCTTTTAACGAACCAATGCAGATTTGCTCTTTTTTGTCTTCTGAAGTCCAAATCGGAATGGGTATACCCCAATAGCGCGAACGTGAAAGGTTCCAATCTTGCAGATTTTCAAGCCAGTTGCCAAAGCGACCCGTTCCGGTTGAAGCTGGTTTCCAATTGATGGTTTTATTTTTTTCGATCAATTTTTCTTTTACCTCGGTTGTTTTGACAAACCAAGAATCTAGTGGGTAATACAATACTGGTTTATCAGTACGCCAACAATGAGGGTAATTGTGACTGTACTTTTCGACCTTAAAAGCCTTGTTTTGCTCTTTTAAATGAATGGCAATCTCAACATCGGTTGATTTATTAGGAGCACTTCCATCTGAGTAGTATTCATTTTTCACAAACTTTCCACTCAACCAATCTACACCATCAATAAACTTACCTTGTGTGTCTACAATAGGAATCAGTTTGCCTTCTGCATCTCTCACAAGCATACCAGGCACACCAGCTTTTTTAGCCACCATCGCATCATCAGCACCAAAAGTGGGGGCAGTGTGCACAATACCTGTTCCGTCTTCAGTAGTCACAAAATCTCCGGGTATGACCTGAAAGGCTTTTTCTGGATTTTCTGCTGGAGTGGCAACATCGATTAACTGTTGGTAGGTTAATCCAACCAAATCTGTGCCTTTCACTTCACTGATAATTTTATAAGGAATGTTTTTATCGCCTTTGTTGTAAGCATCTAATTCAAGTTCGGCATTTTCAGCTTTAAAATGCTTTGCGATCAAGTTTTTAGCCAAAACCACCTTAATGGGTTTATGGGTATATTGATTGTAGGTCTGCACCAGCACATACTCAATCTTTGGCCCAACGGTCAAAGCAGTGTTTGAAGGAAGCGTCCAGGGTGTGGTTGTCCAAGCCAACATGTGTACAGAGTCTGACCCAAATAGTTGTTGTTTTTGATCAGTTTCATTCAATAAAAACTGAGCCACTACGGTAGTATCTTTCACATCTTTGTAACAACCTGGTTGATTGAGTTCATGCGATGAAAGTCCCGTACCCGCAGCAGGAGAATAAGGTTGAATGGTATACCCTTTATACAACAAGTCTTTTTTATAAAGCTGTGAGAGCAACCACCAAACCGATTCAATGTACTTATTATCATAGGTAATGTAGGGGTCATTCATATCGACCCAATAGCCTGCTTTTTCAGTGAGTTTGTTCCAATGATCGGTGTATTTCATCACCGCTTCACGACACTTTTGATTGTACTCTGCAATCGAGATTTTCTTACCAATGTCTTCTTTGGTAATGCCTAGCGCCTTTTCAACACTTAATTCAACCGGAAGACCATGAGTATCCCAACCCGCTTTACGTTTTACTTGATAACCTTTTTGAGTTTTATAACGACAAAAAATATCTTTGATCGCTCGGGCCATTACATGGTGAATGCCAGGCATTCCATTGGCCGAAGGAGGACCTTCATAGAACACAAAAGTATCGGCTCCTTCTCTTGATTCAATGCTTTTTTCAAAAATCTTATTTTGAGTCCAAAAATCTTGAACATCTTTTGCAATTTTTGAGAGGTCTAAGCCTTTGTATTCTTTGAATTTTTTCATTTGTAGGTATAATGCACTTGCAAAGTTAAAAAATACTTGACTCGAGAAGTGTTTTTTTGCACTTTCACATGCGCATGAACAACAAAACACAATCAATCACTGTGCTTGCACTTGAATTTTGCAGCATGCTACTCATTGCTTTTACGATTTGGAGCTGTGAAGAGCAGGAACCTTTTGAATATGACCAAACCATAAGAAAAGTACGCATCTACACAGAAACAGTAGGCCTTGGGCATTCATTCATCACAATTGATAACGGGTCAGACACCAAATTATATACTTACGGAAGATACGGTGAAACACACAAAATACTACCCATTGACCCTTATACTGCTCCCAACGGAGAAGGTGTTTTAATTCGATTAGAGGGCGTAGAAGCACTTTATTATATCAAGCACAAATTTGATAGTACAGATGCCAAGTGTTTTCAGATTATGGATGCAGATGCACAAAAAGTGTTAGATTATTTTGAAAACAGATTCAATAGCTCTGAAGTGTTGCCAAAAAAAGGTCTGTATGCTTATAATGAAAAAGCTCGTGTAATTGATGTTTACCATATTGTTGCAAATAATTGTACCACTATTTTATCAACTGCCCTTAGATTTAGCGGATCAAAATATACTGCTGAAGAAAAATCTCCTGATTATGTCAACCCGGGGATGTATCGTGAGAGTTCTATTTATTTACCCAGAGTGCTTGAAGCAGATTTACTACAAAAAGCAAAAAACCCGCATTTTTCTGGTGTAGCCAATATCACCGATATTGCCCTTGAAGAGATTGTCTCTCGTAATTTGCCTTAAACCCGCAAAAGTTTATATTTATCATTAGATGTACGCCCTCTTAAAATTTTTAGCTGGCAGTGTTTTGCGCATTTTTTTTCGCAGAATTGATGTGGGGGGACTTGAAAATGTCCCAAAAAATAGTCGTGTTATTGTTTCTTGCAATCACCCCAACGCCTATGTTGAAGCCATGCTTGTGGGTATTTTACTCACCGATTTAAAATTCTCAATTTTGGTCAGAGCAGATGTGTTTCAAAACAAAATCTTGGGCTTTATTTTAGATAAATTTTTTCTGATTCCAGTCTACCGCCCGAGAGATGGTATGCAAAATATGCACAAAAACAAAAAGAGCTTTGAAAGAGCGGTAGAAAAAATTGCGCAGGGGCGTTCGATTTTAATTTTTAGTGAAGGAACCTCTCAGCGCGGCAAAGAGATTTTGCCTTTGAAGACGGGTACGGTGCGGCTGGGATTTCAAACCTTTGAAACCTTAAAAGAAGAGGTGTATATTTTACCTGTAAGTGTGAATTATACCTACTTTACCAAACAACAAGAAGCAGTTCACATTAGAGTAAATAAACCTTTAAAAGTATCAGAGTATTATACCGATGATCAAGAAACTTACTTTAATCAAGTAAAGCAAATGAGTGGGCATTTAGAAGAACGATTAAGAACAGGTATTGTACAAATGAATTATGATCAAATTAAACCTTTTAACCAGCAATTTCGAGTAAGTCGCAATCATTTTTTAAAACAAGACAAGGCCTTTGTAAACTATAGCAATATTGCATTTAATACTGAGCAATCAGGTGATCCTTTAATCACAAAAAATAGCAAATCAATCTTTCGCTACCTTGAGTTGCCATTTGTTTTTTTGGGTGGATGCGTCCACTACTCCATAATCTGGTTATTTGAATACATCACCTCAAAGGTACCACTATCAAAAGAGTTTTACACTTCAGTATGGCTGAGCTTGATGATGCTTTTTATATTTTTCACACCCCTATTTTTGCTGTTGTTCTTTTCAGCTAAAAACATTTTGCTCGTTTTTGTATTGGGCTACATGAGTCTGTTAAGCTTTTATAGAAACTTAGGTTACAAAACCTCTTTAAGCTTCTTTAAAGACAAAATCTAATCCACCCTTAAACACCTGGGCAGTACGCTCAATTTGTGAGCGGGTGTGCGTATGAGAAATAAAACCCACCTCAAAAGCTGAAGGGGCGACATAAATGCCATTTTCTAATAAATATCTGTGCATTTTTTTAAAATAAGTGCTGCTTTCTTTTCGAATTTGAGAAGCCGCTGAAAGAATATTATCTGTCAGATAGGTCGTCCAAAAAATAGAACCGATGTGATACATAAAAAACGGATAGTTATTCGCCTTTGCATGTGCTAGAATTGGATCTACCAACGCCTTGGTCTTTTCATGCAAGTCTTCATAAAAATTGGGCGCTAAACACTGAGAGAGCTGGGCGATTCCACCCGCCATAGCAACAGGATTTCCAGAAAGAGTTCCTGCTTGATATACAGGGCCTTCAGGAGCTACGTGGGCCATGTTTTTAGCAGAAGAAGCATAAGCTCCAACAGGAAAACCTCCACCAATAATTTTACCAAAAGCAATCAAATCTGGCTGAATGTCATAATATCCAGCTGCTCCTTGAAAACCTACTCTAAAGCCTGAGATCACCTCATCAAAAAGCAATAAAATACCTGTCTGATCACACAAATCACGCAAGAATTGTAAAAATTCTTTGCCTTGAATCAACAATCCATTATTGGCAGGAATGGGTTCAATGGCAATGCAAGCAATTTGATCTTTGAACTGCGCTACACACTTTTTTAAAGCCTCTTGATCATTAAGGGGCAAAACCAAAGTGTCTTTTACATAACTCTGAGGTATTCCTGCAGAAGAAGCCTCTCCGAATGTAGCTAGGCCAGATCCGGCGCTTACCAACAAACTATCGACATGCCCGTGGTAACAACCTTCAAACTTAATGACCTTGTCTTTGCCTGTAATGCCACGCGCCAAACGAATTGCAGACATTGCAGCTTCAGTACCTGATGAAACAAAACGAATTTTTTCAATGTAATTATGATTTGAAACGATCAATTCGGCTAGTTCATTTTCTAACTGAGTAGGCGCACCAAACGAGGTGCCCTGCTGAATGGTTTGTATTACTTTTTGTTCAATTTTTTGATTGGCATGCCCTAAGATCAAAGGCCCCCAAGATTGACAATAATCAATGTAGGTATTGCCATCTTCATCAGTAATTTCAGCACCTTTTCCTTTTTTGATAAACAAAGGTGTGCCGCCTACCGATTGAAAAGCACGTACCGGAGAGTTTACTCCACCGGGCATTAAAGTACATGCTTTTTGATATAATTCGCTTGATTTTTGGGTATTCATACTGCAAAAGTACTGCTCAGAAATGAAATATCCATCCAAGCAGAAAAAAAATGGGTCAACCTACTCATAATTAATAGATTATTGCTAACTTCGTGCTCCAAAATTAAAACAATTTAAAAATGACAAAAGCAGACGTTGTTTCTAAAATCGCCGATCAAATCGGTTTAGAAAAAACTACAACCCTAGCAGTTGTTGAGGCTTTTATGAGCACTATTAAGTCTTCTATGGAAGATGGTAAAAACGTATATTTAAGAGGTTTCGGTAGTTTTATCATTAAAACTAGAGCGGCAAAAACCGGAAGAAACATTTCAAAAAATACAAGTGTTCAAATTCCTGCACACAACATACCTGCGTTTAAGCCTTCAAAAACTTTTACTGAAAGTATTAAGAAAAAAGTTAAGGTAAAGTAAGTTTTTGAAGCATTTAAAAACATATCTACTTATTTTAGTCATAGGGCTTAGTGCTGCATTTGCATTGAGTTTTTTACCTACAAAGAGCGGTGTTAAAACTGCTCAAGAATCACAAGTTGATGCAAACGATTTAAGTATCGAAAAAGCCATCAAACTTGTTAAAGAAGGTTCAAACCCTATGGCTGGAATCACTATGCTAAAAGATATTGCCGAAAAAGATCCAAAAAATACTGAGGCCTTGCGTCATTTGGCGTTTTTCTCAATTCAATCAGGACAACTTGATAAGGCAATTCAACGATTTGAGCAGATTCATGCTATTGATGAATCAAAAACAGATGTGTTGTACTACTTGGGTGGATTATACCAAGAAACTGGGCAAAAGGACAAGGCCCTAGAATACTATGAGAAGTTTCAGCTCGTCAACAAAGACGACAAACTCAATCAAAGTATTGACCAACAAATTAAAATTTTAACAAACTCATAAACAAACAATTATGCCAAGCGGAAAGAAAAGAAAAAGACATAAGATGGCAACTCATAAAAGAAAGAAAAGATTAAGAAAAAACAGACACAAGAAAAAGTGATCTGTTGCTCTATTTTTTAATTTAAATTCTTTCATATGGCTAGTTCTTTGATCATTGATCACAAAGAATCTGGCGTAGAAGTTGCACTACTTCAAGACAAGCTCTTAGTAGAATTTCATAAAGAAAACCAAGACATTAACTACCATGTAGGTGATGTATACTTGGGTAGAATACGCAAATTCTCGCCAGGAATCAACGCTGCTTTCGTAGATATAGGATACGGAAAAGACGGCTTTCTACATTATCACGACCTCGGCCCTCAGGTACATTCATACATCAAGTATGTGAATGGAGTACTAGATGGCAGTATTACCTCTCCCGATATCGGGAAATTTAAAAACGAGAAATCAACTAACAAAGACGGTAAAATTGATGTGGTTTTAAAAAAAGAAGTGCGCTTAATGGTGCAGGTCTCTAAAGAACCCATCTCTACCAAAGGTGCTCGAATTACAGCTGAAATTACCTTTGCAGGTAGATACTTAGTGTTGGTACCCTTCTCTAATCGAGTATCGATTTCTCAGCGCGTAAAAAGCAAGCAAGAAAAAGATCGTTTGGTGCGTTTGGTGAAAAGCTTAAAGCCTAAAAACTTTGGGGTAATCATTCGAACAGTTGCAGAAGACGTGAAATCTGCTGACTTAGATGCTGATTTGAAAGCATTAGTTCAGAAATGGAATGACTGTTTTGAAAGCATTAAAAACTACAAATACGGCACCAAATTAGTTGGTGAGATGAATATGGCCTCAGCCATTTTGAGGGATATTTATAATCCAAGCTTTAGTGAGGTGATCGTCAACGACAAAACAATGATGCAAGACATCAAATCATACGTCGGAACGATTGCTAAAGGAAAAGAAAAAATCGTAAAATTCTACAATGGACAAATGCCCATATTTGACCATTATAATATTGAAAGTCAAGTGAAACAATCTTTCGGAAAAACGGTGATGATGCCTTCTGGCGCTTACCTTGTTATAGAACACACTGAAGCGCTGCACGTAATTGATGTAAACAGTGGTGCAACTTCAAGAAAAAAAGAAGATGGCGAGACCAACGCCCTTAAAGTAAACATTGAATCTGCCAAAGAGATTGCTCGTCAATTACGCTTACGAGATATGGGCGGAATCATCGTTGTCGATTTTATCGATATGCGTCAAGACAAAAATAGAAAGCTGTTGTATGATACCATGAAAGAGCTTTTAAAGAAAGAAAAGGTCAAGCACAGCATGCTACCTCTTTCTCGTTTTGGATTGATGCAAATTACTCGTGAACGTGTGCGTCCTGAAATGAAAATAGACACCACTGAAGTGTGCCCTTCTTGTAACGGAAAAGGCAAGGTAGAGAACAGCAGTGAAGTGACCACAGCACATATCTATAATTCTATTAAAGAAATTTCTAAAAAGCATCCTAAGAAGAACATCACTGTAGTGGTACATCCTTACATTGAAGCTTATTTAAATAAAGGAATAGCCTCTAAATCGTTAAAGTGGAGATGGGAGCTTAAAACAAGCTTTACAGTCAAATCTTCAGACGCCAATGAATTATTAGAGTACTACTTTATTGATAAAAAAGGAAACATGTTAGACTAACCCTTGTTAGTCTAACAACTCAAATACACTGTTTAAATCAGGGGTGATTACCACTTCGATTCTTCTGTTTTTAGCTTTTGCATCTGATGATTTTGCTGGGTCTACTGGAACAAACTCCCCTCTACCTGCAGGGGTAACTCTAGTAGCATCAACTCCTTTAGCGATTAAAATACGCACTACTGAAGTTGCCCTTAAGACACTTAGATCCCAATTGTCTTTCAGGTTTCCGCCCCTTATTTTGTCGGTATCAGTATGACCTTCAACCATAATTGAAATATCTTCTTGGTCTTTTAACACCAAGGCCAGTTCTTCCAATGCTTTTTTGCCCTCTGAATCAATGTTGGTACTACCAGAAGGAAACAACAACTTGGCTTGCATAGAGACGTATATTTTTCCGTCTCTTTGCTCAACTTGAAGCCCCTTGTCTCTAAAACCCAACAAAGCTTGAGCAATTTTTTCTTTCAAACGCTCAGAAGCAGCCTTTTGTTCAGCTAAGATAGACTCAAGCTCTTTTACTCGTTGCTCTCTTTTTTCTAATTCTTTATTCAATGCTCCTAACTCAGATTTTTGAGTATTTAAAGAGTTTTCTAGCGCTCTTAAAGCATCTTCTTTTCTTTGTAAATCTTCACGTGAACGCTCAAGCTCTGAAACCAATTTCACACTCTCAGCTTTGTTTGAGTTTTCTAATTGACGAATCTTATCAATCAGTTCATCATTTAAGCGGTTAATCTTATCATACTGACTGGTCATTTTTCTTAGTGAGCGGCCCGTAACCATCGTATCGTGTTTCAAAGCTTTAATGTCTGTTTTTAAACGGTTAAACTCATCTTCTCGTTCTGCTAATTGATTTTCAATGTTTTTGAGCTTTTCAAGCATGGTTTGCTGGTTTTTCTCGGCAGATTCTGCTCGAAGTTTCATGTCTTCATATTTTTTTGCTGGCACACAGCCTGCCAATAAAATAACATACAATGCGAAAAAGGCCTTTAATTTCATAGATTGAGTTTCACTAAATATAGAATTTTTCTATAATTTCACAGCACACTATGCATGTTTTTGACACTTCTTTATCTTGCGCTCGCACACGAGATGCTCAAGACTCTTTAGCCGAGTTTAGAAACCAATTTTTATTTCCCCAGCACAAAGGTGAAAAAGCACTGTACTTTGTAGGCAATTCTTTGGGCTTGCAACCCGAAAATACCAAATCCTTTTTTAAACAAGAGCTAGATGATTGGGCAAAATATGGCGTTGAAGGCCATTTTAAAGCAGGAAACCCTTGGGTAGATTATCACAGTAGTTTTGCTAAACCCTTAGCAAAAATTGTGGGGGCTTTGCCTCACGAAGTAGTAGTCATGAATACCTTGACGGCCAACCTGCATTTTTTAATGGTTTCGTTTTATAGGCCAAAGGGTAAAAAAGTAAAGATTTTGTGTGAACAAAAGCCTTTTCCCTCAGATCGGTTTGTGCTGGAGTCTCAAATCAAGTTTCATGGATTAGACCCCAAAGAATGTATTATAGAGGTTGAGCAAACTAGTGAAGATTATGATGGTGAGATGGTACAGGCTATAGAAAGGCATAAGGATGAGATTGCTCTGATTTTTGTGGGTGGTGTGAATTATTATACGGGCAGGTGTTTTGATCTAAAACAACTGGCACAAACTGCAAACAAGCACAACATTTGCATAGGTTATGATTTGGCACATGCGGCAGGAAATACAACTTTAGAGCTTCATGATTGGGGAGTAGATTTTGCTGCCTGGTGTTCATACAAATACCTCAACGCTGGCCCTGGAGCTGTGAGTGGGGTATTTATTCATGAAAAGCATCATAAAGATCAGAGCTTACCTAAGTTTACTGGTTGGTGGGGGCATAATGCTAAAACACGCTTTGCAATGGGCAATACATTTGACCCTATTTTAACAGCCGAGAGTTGGCAAACATCAAATGCTCCGGTGTTTAATATGGTAGGGTTGAAAGCCTCTCTTGAACTCTTTGAAAATGCAGGATTTCAAAATATTATTGACAAAAGAATTGAGCTGAACAACTACGCCTTATTTCTTTTTGAAGCGCTGATTAATAATAGCGTTCCCATAAAAATTATAACGCCAAAAGCACAAGCTTCAAGAGCTTCTCAACTCTCTTTATATATTGATCAAAATGGCAAAAAACTCTTTGAACACCTTACTGAAAATGGAGTGTACAGTGATTGGAGAGAACCCAATGTGATTCGTCTGGCAACTGTAGGTTTATACAATTCTTTTGAAGATATTTATAAGCTATACCAGCTTATCAAAGCATTCTATACATGCTAAAAATACACCAAAGAAATTTTGGGTTAGACTTACTTAGAGCCATCTCTATTTGGTTGGTCTTACTGCAGCATGCTGGACTAAATATTTCAGGTCTCGCGCCTTTAAAAATTGGCGCTATTGGGGTTGAGATGTTTTTTGTTTTGAGTGGGTTTTTAATCGGAGGCATTCTGTTTAAAGCCTTATCTAAAAATGAACCCTTCATCAAAACCATTTTCACTTTTTGGATTCGGCGTTGGTTTAGAATTCTGCCTTTATACTACTTGGTTTTAGCCTTTAAATATTGCTTTATAGACTCAAGTATCGGAACAAATATTTTCTACTACATTTTCTTTTTACAAAACAATTTTTATGGCATTGACTACTTACATGTCTCTTGGAGTTTGGTGATTGAAGAGTGGTTTTATTTGTTTAGCCCCTTGTTTTTATTTGTGCTCACCCGCTTGTTTGAAGATCACAAAAAAGTAGTGGTGGGCATGCTTGTTTTTATTGGTCTTGTTGTGCTCGCAAGAACCCTTTATGTGCTCATATTAAATACGCCTTATAGTGGAATTAATGCCAACTTTCCATTTCGTTTTGATAGTTTGTTTTTAGGGGTATTGTTAGCTTACCTTAAACGGTATTTTACAGCTAAATACAAAAGCTTACAACATCCTTTTATTTGTTTATCAGGATTATTACTTTGCTTGGTTTACCTGTTGTATTACCACTCTTTAAGTTCAGTTTCAATTGAACTAATCAACCAAGAGCTCTTGCCTAGAACACTGGGGTTTTTTATACTCCCCCTTTCTTTTGCTCTTGTATTGCCTTACGCATCCACCCTAAAGGCAAAAACCTCAACACTTTTTTACAAATTTATCACGTATACCAGCCTGTTTACCTATGCGATTTATTTGGTGCATGGGTTTGTGTTTCATCAGGCTTTAAAGGGTGATATTTTCATAGTAGAGTTTAGCTTATCAATTGCTATAACTTATTTAATTGCTTGGGTGTTATACCGGTTTTACGAAAAGCCTATATTGGGTATTCGAGATCGTTTGTTTTAAAATAAAAAGCTGTCTAGTATTTCTACAGACAGCTTTTAGAATTTATTTAAAGTATAAATTACTGCTTTTCTACAACAAACTCAACATCAACTTCTTCTCCATCTTCCATAATTTCAGTAGAGAATTTTTTTGTGTTATCTCCACTTTCAAGTACTTCAAGAACGGTATTCTCACCCTCTGCTGTGATGGTTACTTGCGTAGCATCTTCGTTTACAGTGTAAGTGAACGCTAAATCATCACCTTCATGAAACTCCATAGATCCGGCGCAATCATCATTCTTAATTTTACAGTCATTAAAAGTGATTGACTCAAACAAAAGCTCATGTGCTTCTTCTAAATCCATGGCATGTGTGTGGTCTCCGTGTCCTTCTTCAGCAGAAATGATCATCCACTTTCCGCTTAAATCGTCTACTAATTTTTGATCGTCTTTCTTACAAGATGAAATCAATGCAATCGCTAAAATTGCGGGTAAAATAATTTTGTTCATAGTTTTAAAGTTTAAATAATTAATGCAACTAAGTTGCAAATATAATTAAACTATTTGAAAATTGCCATAAACTTGCGTAAACTTGCACAAATGGCAATTGTAAGAAACACCAAATCTTCTAGAATTTTGATGGATGTTTTTAAAAACACTCAAAGGGCACTGTCTGTGGTCGATTTGGTCAGTAGATTCAAAGAAGAGATGAACAAAACCACAATTTACAGAATTTTAGAAAAGCTTGAAAAACAAGGTTTTGTGCATTCTTTCACGGGTTTAGATGGCTTAAAATGGTATGCAAAATGCCACGATTGCGACTCACATAAGCACATTGATGCTCACCCACATTTTCAGTGTCAATCTTGTCAAAAAATTGATTGTTTATCTGAATCTATTAGTATTCCTAAGCTTGAAGGTAGAAAAGTTGATTTTGCGCAGGTGTTGTTGGTTGGAAAGTGTGGTGACTGTACAAGTAATTAAGTTTTGTTATATGATTTTTCTTTTTTTGGGCGTTACCCTTTGGGTCGCGCTAATCAGGGGTACGCTTTGCTTCCGTGCGCTGCACCCGATCATACTTCTCGGCCCTTAATATCGCTAACGCTACTTTAGTAAAATAAGAAGTAAAAAATTTCCTGATATTTTAGAGACTTTTCCAAGGGGCAATCCCCAGTATTAGCAAGGTCAAAATAAACACAAGAAAATTAATTAATTTTGTAATTAAATGTTAATCATCAGACAAGCAATATTTCTATTCTTAAGCTTCAATTTACTTTTTTCTGGCAGTGGCATCCAAATCAAAAAACATTATTGCGGAGGCAACCTCAAATCAATTAGCTTACTTCCCGCTGAAAAATCATGCTGCAGCTCTAATGAAAAATCTCCTTGTTGTAATAACACTACCCAGCTTGTTCAAGCAGATGTTAATTTGCAGGTTACTCAATTAGCAAATTTTGACTTTAGCTCTACTACTTTTTTCAAAACACTAAGCTTTACAAAACATATACAATACACCAATTTATTAGCAAGTGTATTTGTTTATATTCCTCAAAAAATCCCCCCTTTACAGGATAAAGATATTTACATCCTTGTACAACGCTTTCTTCTTTAAGTCTATTTGAGTTATACATATTCCTACTCATCAGGTCATGAGCTAGAATTTTTATGTTTTATTTCAAAATAGCATTCAATGAAAAATATTTTACCCGTGTTTGTTACACTAAATTTAATCGCAATAAACACACTGGCTCAAGGGCCTCCTATTACAGCTGACAAGCCTATTATGCTTGGCGCAAAACGAGTGGTGATAAAATCGCTTACAGAAATTAGAAGTACAAATCATGGAACCTTTATAAAAGCTCCTTTGATAGTTCACTACTTGCCAACACCAAACCTATTATTTGCGGCTCATATTCCCTATGTGAATACGGTATTCAATGAAAATTTGCTAGAGACCCCAAAGAACTTTTCAGGCCTAGGAGATGTAGAGCTGCTTGGTAAATACCAGTTTTACCGAAAAGATGCTACTGGTAAAACGTTTAGAATGGTTGCCAAAACCTTGCAAACTTTACCAACAGGTAAGGCCTATAATTTAGATGGAATTTTAACAGGTACTTACCAAGGCTACGTTGGTGTAGTGGCAGGTTACGAAAGCATCAAATATGGTATTTCTAATGAACTAGGAATAAATATGAGTGGCAATTCTTCTCTTAGAGAATTTAAGCACAAAATTGGCTTTGGGCTACCTCTTTTAAAGCCTAGTTACCCTGTTAAACAAGTAAACCTGTATTTTGAATACAAGAACAGTTGGTTTTATAATACTAATGGCTATCGCCTACTGTATGCACAAGGGCTTCAATACGCCATTAAGCGCTTAATATTAGAGGCTGCCATCCAGTTTCCGCTTATTCAAGAGAATACTATTCAAAATTTCAAAAGGAGTATGTTCATTGGAACACGCTATATTTTTTAACCCTTAAATTTTTAACAATGAAAATAATTATAACAATAACAACAATTTTAGGCATGATGTATATGCCAATTTTAGGAATTAGTCAAAACACCGAAGGCCTGGTTGATTCTTTTACTGTAAAAGTAGAAGGCCTGGGTTGCCCTTATTGTGCATATGGCCTTGAAAAAAAGTTTTTAGAGCTTAAAGATGTTCAAAATCAACACATAAATATTGAGACCGGTATACTTACCTTTACCTACCCTTTTTTACTTGGCTTAACCACTGATCAAGTAGAAGCACAAGTGAAGAAATCTGGATATACCGCTGCTTGGATCAGGGTTATAAGGGCTAGTGGAAAGGTAGAGGAAGACACCCTAAATACCACAAGTAAAATAAATTTTTTTAGACGTTAAAATCAGTAACAATTTTTGTGCTGTTACGTAGTTTGTTTAAAGAATGAAGAGACACTTTATACTCATCGTATTATTTTTTGTAAACTCAAAGCTTTTTTCACAATGTGATGTTTCTACACCATTATTTAATGTTGATTTTTCTTCAACTCTAGATACTTTATGGATAAGTCCTGACACCATTAGAAGTGGCTTATGTTGTGGATCCTCCAATCCAGATAAGTGTGTATCATTTTTAGTAACGCTTCCTTCAAATGCCTCAGGTATTATTTTCAATATTTATTCAGGCGCCATACCACCAGGCGCATTATTTTATCAAATTGATTGCGGCACTCCAACTCAGGTTGGTCAACCGCTTTGTTTAAATGGATCAGGGCCTTTTTTAATCACTTTTTGTAAACCCGGAAACAATCAAAATCAGTATTCAATATTGCCTATTCCCAATGCTGATGCAGGACCAGACATTGCGGTAAATGATGGTTGTATAGGTCAAATATATGCATCTGGATATGAGACAAGCACACTTACATGGACGTCTGTATTCCCTGGTTCTCCAGGAGATTACAATCATTATCTTTCTTGCAATACAGCATGTGACACCACTACTGTTACTGCACAAATTGGCTATCCAACTTATGTAGATTATCAAGTATGTGGTCAAGCTTTGGGAGCATGCAACAATATTACAATTTGCGATACCGTGCGTACCTATTTTAACTCTTCTTTAAGAGCAGATATTTTACCTGTAAATCCGATGGTATGCTTTGGTGACCCTGGCACCTATATCCATGCAAATCCTAGTGGAGGAACACCTCCTTATGATTTTCAATGGAGCACCTTAGAAACATCTGACAGCATTTTTGTGAATGCAGGAACCTATTACCTCACCCTTTCAGATACCTCAGGTTGCCCTCCTACCTTTGACACTGTACAAGTTGGCAGCTATACACAAACATTACTAGCCGATGCTGGTCATGACACTACCATTTGTGCAAGTAATACATCTATTGGATTAAGTGGAACTTTAACTGCTGCTCCCTCAGGGTTATGGATAGGTCAAGGCACTTTTACAAACGCCAATGATCTAAACACTAGCTATTTTCCAAGTCAAGCTGAAATACAAACAGGGTCTTCTGTTGTTTATTTGCAAACCGCAGGTCATTCCACTTGTCCAATACATACCGATAGTGTAGAGGTTTTTTATGAAAATTTTGACGCACAAATCAATGCTATTGTAGACAGTATATCTTGCCACAATGCAAATGATGCAAATATATTTCTTCAAACTTCTGGCAATAACGCGCCCTTTTCTTATGTATGGTCAAACGGACAAACCGGA
The DNA here is from genome assembly GCA_020631045.1 of Flavobacteriales bacterium. Taxonomy (GTDB): domain Bacteria; phylum Bacteroidota; class Bacteroidia; order Flavobacteriales_G; family JALEGO01; genus JAHDHZ01. The sequence continues at coordinate 29,912 of JAHDHZ010000014.1, forward strand.
CAAATAAACTCTACGTTAAGCCCAGGTACATATACCGCAACTATAACTGACGCTATAGGTTGTATAGATTCAAGCACTTTTGCCATAGAGAACCCACCCTTACTAAATTTGAATGTCATAGATCGTAATGACATCTCTTGTAATGGAGGTTCAAATGGAAATATTGAACTACAAATAGATGGAGGAAGGCCAAGCTATACAATCAGTTGGAATAACGGCGAAAATACTTCTTCTATTGGTAATCTAATGGCAGGTAATTACTCGGTAACTGTGAGTGATCAGTTTATATGTACAGACAGTATTCAAGTAACCCTAACAGAACCATTGCAAGCACTAAGTATACAAAATACAGTTCAACACCTCAGTTGCTTTGAGAGCAATGATGGAGCAATTACCATGCAAGCAAGTGGAGGAACAGCCCCCTATAGTTATTCATGGAATAATGGATTAAACTCAAGCACCATAAATCAACTCACGGCTAATTCATATGTTCTAACCACTACAGATGCTAATTATTGCATTGAAATAGACACCATATTAATCACTCAACCAGACAGCATATCTTATACAGTAAGCCTAAACCTTGACACTATATGCGAAGGTATGCAAGTGGAGGCAACCGTTTCTAATATACAAGGTGGAACACCTGCCTATCAATACTTTTGGGACAATCAATCAGGTACTAATATTCATAGTTTTGTTGCTCAGCAGTCAAACTTAGTTTCCTTCTACCTAACAGACTTAAATGGATGTAGGTCTTTTGAATCTTTATTGCCTGTAGATATGATATCAACTGTTTTAGACTCCATTCAAATTATTTCTGTAGACTCAGTTTGTGAAGGAGAAACTATTGATATTGAAGGAGAGTTGTTTAGCAACCAAAATCAGCAATATAACTTCTTTTGGAGTACAGGCCATAATTGGCTGTCTAATTTCCCTTTGCTTGTTGATCAAGATACAACAATAGAACTTATCGGAATTAATAGCTGCAACGATACCATAAAAGCTCAAAAACACATCACAGTTAACCCTTACCCCGATTTAAGTTTTGTAGACTATCAAAATGAAGGTTGTGCCCCTTATTTATTTACTTTTCAAGGCTCCTTAGATAGTTCTATCAATTACACTTGGTATTTTTCTAATCTAGATTCTGTAAATACATTGAACGCTCATTATCTTTTTCCAAACCCAGGAATTTACCCCATAAACTTAAAAGCCGTTTCTAGTTTTGGTTGTATTACATATGCTAATTTTATTGATTCTATAACTGTAAGAACTAACCCCATGGTGCTATGCTCGGCAAATGTATATGAGCAACCAGTAGATGAGCCTATTTTTAACTTTTCAGCTTCTGGAGCAATGAGTTATGAGTGGTCTGCAAGCTTTCTAACAGATTCATCCCTTATTCAAAGCCAAACTTTTCAATTTACGTTTGAAGATACCGGTAAATATAACTTAGCGTTAACTGGAATAGATGAATTTGGATGTATTGATTCTTGTCATTTGCAAGTAGAAGTTACCCCCACTCATTCTATCAAAACACCTAATGTTTTTATCCCCTCTGGACCATCTGGTGGATATATTTCAGATTATACTAATATTAATAATACCATCTTTTTTCCTTTTGTAGAATATGTAGCAGAATTTGAGATGGTTATTTTTAATCGTTGGGGAGAAATGGTATTTCAGTCCTTTGACCATTTTATTGGATGGGACGGTTATTACAAGGGCAAACTTTCCCAGCAAGACACTTATATGTATAAAATAATAGTTGTTTTTACAGATGGATATAAAAGAGTAAAAACAGGAGACGTAACTTTACTTCGTTAAAAAAACCAATTTAGATCTTGAAAAGTTTAGGCTAGGTTTTGATCAGAAGTTAGTATTTGATGAACAAAAGCATCGAACACCTACTTATACAAAAGATGTGTGCTGTATAATTATGATTATCAATAAGTTAAAGGGGTATAAAAAAACAAAAACGGGAGACACTCTTTGAATATCTCCCGTAGGGTACTCGGGGCGGGACTTGAACCCGCACGACCGCAATGGTCATTGGATTTTAAGTCCAACGTGTCTACCAATTCCACCACCCGAGCAAAAAAGCATTCAAATTTTAATAATTTTATCGTTGCTTTACTTTTTCTTTTCAGTCATTTACGCTTGTAAACTCCTTCAATAAAAAAAACAAAGCGCCTCAATCTTATTAAAATTTAAACGCTTTTTGTATTAAGACAATTTGTTTTTGACAAATTGTCTTTAGAGCGAAAGACGGGGTTCGAACCCGCGACCTCGACCTTGGCAAGGTCGCGCTCTACCAGCTGAGCTACTTTCGCATTATTTAAAAGAACGATACAGAATAAATCTGGTCAACAAAAATAGAGAAATTTCTTTACTTAAAGAAACGGTTTTAAATTTTCTATGAAACGCCCGTTAATTTTTTGATCTCATTGAGCTTTACCAAAGCCTCAACAGGTGTTAGACTGTCAATGTCTAAATGCTTAATCTCATCTCTGATCTGTTCTAAAATAGGGTCATCTAACTGAAAAAAGCTCAATTGCATTTTTTCATCACCTATTTCTTTTTTAGGCGTTTTTTGAATAGAAGCGGTAATAGATTGCCCACCTTTTTTACTTTCTAAACTCTTTAATTTAGCATCTGCTTTTTCAACTACCGTTTTAGGGATTCCTGCCAATCTTGCTACATGAATACCAAAACTGTGGGCGCTTCCACCCGCGATAAGCTTACGCAAGAATATGATTTTACCCTCAATTTCTTTGACCGATACATTGTAGTTTTTAATGCGCTTAAATTGATTGGTCATTTCGTTTAATTCATGATAATGCGTGGCAAAAAGCGTCTTTGCTTTGTGCTTATTTTCATGTAAAAACTCGGTGATTGCCCAGGCAATAGAAATACCATCATAGGTACTTGTACCCCTTCCGATCTCGTCTAACAATACTAAACTACGATCAGACACATTATTTAAAATACTGGCCGTTTCTGACATTTCAACCATAAAGGTCGATTCACCTGCCGAGATATTATCTGAAGCCCCTACTCTAGTGAAAATCTTATCAATCAACCCAATATGTGCACTTTGGGCAGGCACAAAACTCCCGATTTGAGCCAACAACACCACAATGGCTGTTTGTCTAAGTAAAGCAGACTTACCCACCATATTAGGCCCTGTAATGATGATGATTTGCTGGGTTTTATCGTCTAAAAAAACAGAGTTTGACACATACTGCTCTCCCAAAGGCAAGAGTTTTTCAATTACCGGATGACGCGCCTCTTTGATATCAAGCACATGCGATTCATCAACCAGAGGTTTTACATAATTCGCCTGTTTAGAAAGCAGCGCAAAACCCGTTAAGCAATCAAGTTTGGCTAAACAGAAAGCAGCTTTTTGAATACCCAAAATTTGACTAGTCAAAAAATGTAAAACATCAGCATAAATCTGTGTTTCAAGTTCTAAAATTTTAGATTCTGCCGACAGTATTTTCTCTTCGTAATCTTTTAACTCTTGGGTGATGTATCGCTCAGCAGAAGTCAGCGTTTGCTTGCGAATCCACCCTTCAGGTACTTTGTCTTTGTGGGTATTTCTAACCTCAAGGTAATATCCAAACACATTATTAAAGCCCACCTTTAATGAGCTAATGCCTGTTTGTTGCATTTCGCGCTCTTGTAGTTTCAACAAATAGTCTTTTCCGTTTTTAGAAATCTCTCTCAACTCATCAAGCTCTGAATTGATGCCTGATTTTATAACAGCCCCTTTTGAAACCAACACGGGAGCTTCTTCATTAATATGCTTTTCAATGTATTCAATGGTTTTTTCATGTGTACCCATCTGCTTTGAAAGCGCTTTTAATGCGGGGTTTTGAGTCGCCTCACAAATTGCTTGAATGGGCCCGATAACCTGTAGGCCTTTTTTTAAGGATAACAACTCTTTAGGATGCGCTTTTAAAACAGCTATTTTAGCACTCAAGCGCTCTAAATCACCCAAGCTATTTAAGTGTTCAGAAAGGGAGCTGAGATCTGTTTTTTGATCTAACAAAGCCTCAACACAAGAAAGTCGTTCATTGATTTGATTGACATTCTTCAGCGGAAGGGTTAACCAACGTTTCAATAAACGTGCTCCCATCGGACTTTGCGTGTGATCAATCACATCTAACAAAGTAGTAGCCCCATGATTATGAGAATCAATCAACTCTAAGTTGCGAATTGTAAATCCGTCTAACCATACATAGCGGTCGTCTTGCACCACTGAGATGTTTGAAATATGCTTAAGTGAAGTATGTTTGTTTTCTGTCAAATAATGCAAAATTGCTCCTGCACACACCATTCCTAAAGTATGATTTTCAACTGCAAATCCTTTTAAATTTTTTACTTGAAAGTGACTAGTCAATTTTTCGTAAGCATAATCATGGGTAAACACCCAATCGCCCAATGCAAAATGACAAGATTTTTGAGTGAGTTGCTTGATTTGATCAGATGGCTTTTCTGTGTTGTATAACACTTCTTTAACATCAAAGCTTTCAATAAGTTTTTCTATGGTTTGAAAATCACCTTGAGCCAATAAAAACTCTCCTGTAGTGACATCTAAAAAACTGACGCCGAACTGTTTTTTTTCTTGATAAACAGCCGCTAAAAAATTGTTGGTTTTGTGATCTAATACTTGGTCATTAAAAGCAACACCCGGAGTAACCAACTCGGTAACCCCACGCTTTACAATTTTCTTTTCTTTACTTGGGGCTTCTAATTGATCGCAAATTGCCACTCTATAGCCCGCTCTTACTAGTTTTGGTAAATAGGTGTTTAAAGAATGGTGTGGAAAACCCGCCAACTCTAGTTTAGACCCTCCGTTGTTTCGATTGGTCAATACAATACCCAGTACTTTTGATGCTTTAATCGCATCTTCACCAAAGGTTTCATAGAAATCACCCACTCTAAACAACAACAATGCCCCTGGGTGTTTTGACTTGATGTCAAAATACTGCTTCATTAAAGGGGTTTGTTTTGTAGATTTGCTGCTGGCCATAAAGGGCTACAAAGGTACGATTTGAATAGAAAACTAAAAAACAATGAATTAAACCGCTTATCGATTGATGAATATAAGTCGGCGGAGAAAAGCAATATGGTGCTAATTCTTGATAATGTTCGTAGTCTAAATAACATAGGATCAATCTTCAGAACTGCTGATGGCTTTCGTGTGCGCGCTATTTATTTGTGTGGAATCACTGCCCAGCCCCCCCACCGAGAAATTCAAAAAACAGCGCTTGGCGCTACCCAAAGCGTAGATTGGAAATACTTCAACACCACCTTAGAAGCCCTTGCCCACCTCAAAGAAAAAGATTATACCATTTACAGCATCGAACAAGCCAAAAACCGCATTTGGCTGCAAGATGTAACACCTAAAAAAGAAAAAGATTATGCCCTAGTATTCGGCCATGAAGTAAAAGGAGTGGCGCAAGAAGTGATTGATCAAAGTGATGGGGTAATTGAGATTCCGCAGAAAGGCACCAAGCACTCTTTTAATTTAAGCACTTCTGTAGCAATGGTATTGTGGGAGTTTAATAGAGAGTGGATGTAAGTATTTTTGCGCTGTCAAACACAAGGTTTGAAGGCTTAAAATACTTACATCCACTCTTTGTTAAATACACAATTGATCACAGATTCTTTGAATCAACATTGAGGTAATTCTCTTTTCTAGTTCTTTTTTGTTTTCAAGTACAACACTTAACTCTTCAGTGCTAAGAAAACCAACAATAAAACCAATTAAAGTATATTTTAAAGCAGGCTTTTTTTGAACATAATGTTGAATCGAGATCTTCTTTTGTGCTACATCTAGATTAGCAATACTTTGCATGTTAAAGTGCCTGATGAAATACGATAAAATGGCCTTATTTTGCAACTTTAAAATGGGCCTCAATATCTTGTTTTGAAAGTTTACTAAACTTTCTCTTTTATTATCTACGGGTAGTTTTAAATCTTCTCTTATTTGAATTAAAACCTGATCTCTCATTGTAAAAAGAGTTGTAAACCATATCCAACCAACAAACAAATGCATGAAAGCGCACTCAAAGCAATTGCTTTTGACATAGCAGGCTCATAGTTTGAAAGATCTGCATATTTCTTAGTGGCTTGAATGGCTTGCAAAGCAATAGGAAAAGTCAAGAGCAATACCGCTAACCATAACGAGACATACCCCATCAATAGGGCTGTTATAAAGACAACATATGCAATGATTGACAACCACACGAGAAGTTGATGGGCTTTGGCTTGCCCTAAAATCACTGGAATGCATTTTTTATTATTTTTTAAATCATCTTGATAATCAAAAATATTGCTGATTAACCCGATATTCATCGTAAAAACACCCACTGGAATACTGATCAATAAAGGTTCAAGGGCGTGTGCGCCCGTTAAAATATAAAAAACACCATATACAATCATAGGACCAAAGGCAAAGAAGAGCGCTGTTTCACCTAACCCCCTAAAATTTAGTTTTACGGGTGGAGCTGTGTAAAACAACACAATAAATAATCCAGCTAAGGTCATATATACAACAGGTAGGCCTATTTCAATGAATAAATAAATTCCACAAGCTAAAGCCAATAACGCGCAAATGATTGTAGCAATCAATACTTGTCTGGTTGTAATTTGCCCATGAATTAATGGGCTGTCATGAAACTGTTGATCTTTATTGCCTAGCCTGTTTTCTTTAAAGTCAAAATAATCGTCAATAAAATCAGCGGCAGAATGGGCCATAACAATCCCAAATGTGGCGGCTAAAAAATAAATTAGATTAAAACTTCCGTAAACATAGGCAGCTAATCCACCCACCAAACAAGGCAAAAAACTGACCACTAAAAAAGGTGCTCGTGCAGCTTTTAACCAAATAATGATTTTTTCTTTCATGTATAAATAATAATAAGTGCTAATAAAATTCCAGTAATCAAAAGATTTAAAATAGAGCGAACAGTTGCCCACAAATAAGCCTCAATGTCAGAGGTTTGATCTTTGATGACTCTTACCACACTTAAGGCTAAAGGAAGGGTGATAAAACAAAATATTGCTCTTGTGTCTAAAACTTGAACATATACCAGAAGTGCAATTGACAGATAGGTCAATAAACTCAAAGCATATACCAAAGGCTTGTTTAGTTTAACAACTTTTTGCTGCCCATTTATGGTTTTGATATTAAACTTAGCGCCTTTCAAATAGGCTACAACTGTTACCAAAAACCCAAGGGGGAAACTCAAATAAAAAGCGTAAAAATCAAAAATTCCGCTCAAAGCAAAATATCCGCTTACCAAACAAAGCGGACCGAAGGTTAAGAAAACAACCAATTCTTTTAAACCCAATTTCATTAAAGGTGTAAACAAAGTCATGAAAATCAACCCAATAATTGCGGGTACCAAAACCTGAATACCCAGCTTATCAAAGAAATACAAGCCAATAAAAAAGTCAATTACAATACAAACAGCCCCTGCAACCAGTCCTGGGTTTAAACCCTTTATTTGATCAATAAATAAGGGTTTCCACCCTTTAAATATTTTTGTGTGGGCATCATCTGTAAACGTGTGGTTCTTGGTGAAATGGTAGTATAAATAATCTCCACCCATTTGGCCGATGAAAAGTGCTAAGAATAACAAAATAAAATCTAAAAGATCAAAAGTGTTGTTTCTGTAGGCTAAAGCACCTGAAAACAAAGCCGGAACAATAGATGCTGAAAAGAGCAAATACTTGATTTGTCTGATTGCTTGATCTCTCATAATTATAAACTTACATAATTTTCAATAATTATTGAAAATTAATCAGGTAAGAATTTAACAATTAACGCTGTATAGAAAGTGTATAAATTATGCCTGCTTTTACTGTAAGCGGTGGTTGGAGATTAACGAAAAGGTGATGGAGGTATTTTAAGCCTTCAAACCTTGTGTTTGACAGCGCAAAAATACCTCCATCACCTTTTCGTTAATCTCGCCGTTACTTGGTTTTTTGCTTTAAAACTAACCTGAATATGATCTTCAATTGTGGTTGAAAGCGTTAGCCCTACAATATCGGCACGAATCGGAAAATCTCTGTGTTTGCGATCAACTAACACCACAGAAGAGACGCGTTTTACCGCGTAATTCAGTACTTCTTTAAATACGTACGCCAAGGTTTTACCTGTATTTAAAACATCATCAACAATATAGATGGTTTTGTTTTTTAAACTAGTATCTGAGAGCTTTACGGTTGGAATTTTTTTTGAAGTATCAATCACAGCTTCAATCAACACTACCTTAAAAGAGGCTATTTTTAACAGTTGTTTTTGCAAGATTTGAGCCAATAAAAAACCCTTGCTGGAGATGCCAACAAGGGTAATTTCTTTTTCATTCAGACATTCTTCTATAATCTGAAAACCAATACGTGTAATCTTCTTTTGTGCTTGCTCGTTATTTAAAATTTCACGAGCCATCAATTATGCTCCAACAATATTGAACTGAAGACTCACTTTATCTTTAATGATTTTATCTTTTAAAGAAGGAAAAATCTTTTTTGAATTGTAATTGATGCCGAAATCGGTACGATCAAATTCTAAATCTCCATTGATATTGTATGTGCCATCTGTGTTCATAGAAACAGAAGCCGGAAACTCCACCACTTTAGTTTGGTTTTTGATGGTCAATTCTGCTCTTAAAATCTGATTCTTGTCAGTTGGCAGATTCTCTAATACTTTTAAAGAAGCGGCAGGATACTTTTCTACGTCAAAAAAGTCAGCATTCTTTAAATGACCAATCAATTTTGCATTGTACTCAGCATCTTCAACATCAGAACAAGTCATATTATTTAAATCAACAATGATATTGCCTGAAGTTATTTTACCATCTTGAACGTTAAAACTACCAGACTGAACACCAACTGTACCTTCATGCTTATCTCCCAATAATTTTTTACCAACCCAACCTATTGAAGAAGCCTCAGTGTTTATCTGAATGGCACCATCACTTAAAGCAGTAGTGCTGGCAGCAGCACTCATTTCATTGTTTTGATCATCGCTCATTTCAACCACTTCAGTATTGTGGGCATCAGCACTTGCATGGCCATGCGCACCAACACCTGGCAAGTGTGGAGCAATTACCAAAGAAACAATAGACATTAACTTAATTAAGATGTTCATTGAAGGGCCAGAGGTATCTTTAAACGGATCTCCTACAGTATCACCTGTTACAGATGCCTTATGTGCATCAGAGCCTTTATATTCCATCTTTCCGTCAATTTCTACGCCTTTCTCAAAAGATTTCTTGGCATTATCCCAAGCACCACCAGCATTACTTTGAAAGATACCCATGAGCACACCACTTACGGTAACTCCGGCTAATAATCCACCCAATACTTCTGGGCCAAAAGCAAAACCAACAATAATTGGTGTAATTAAAGCAATCAAACCGGGTGCCATCATTTCTTTAATAGATGCTTGTGTTGAAATGGCGACACATTTATCATACTCAGGCTTGGCTTTGTATTCCATAATGCCAGGAATTTCTTTAAACTGACGTCTTACCTCGTGTACCATTGCCATAGCCGCTCGACCTACAGCTGCAATTGCAAGGGCAGAGAAAATAAATGGAATCATCGCTCCAACAAATAAACCAGCCAATACATCTGCTTTGTAAATATCAATTGCATCAATACCAGAAATTCCAACAAAAGCAGCAAATAACGCTAGTGCAGTTAAAGCAGCTGAAGCAATTGCAAAACCTTTACCAGTAGCAGCAGTTGTGTTACCAACAGCATCTAAGGTATCGGTACGCTCACGAACCTCATCAGGTAATCCACTCATCTCAGCGATTCCACCCGCATTATCAGCAATAGGGCCAAAAGCATCAATTGCCAATTGCATAGCGGTCGTAGCCATCATACCAGCAGCTGCAATGGCAACTCCGTATAAACCAGCAAACATGTGTGATAAATAAATACCAGCCGCTAAGATTAAAATTGGAATAACCGTACTTTCCATACCCACAGCCAGTCCGCCAATGATATTTGTTGCATGTCCAGTTGAAGATTGCTGTACAATAGAGTTTACTGGTTTCTTACCCATTGCTGTGTAGTATTCTGTTACAATACTCATTAAAGCGCCAACCACTAATCCTACTACAATAGCAAAGAATACATCCATTGAAGAAAAATCGATTCCTCTAATGTTCATGCTGTCAGCTAGCATGTAATCACATAAGAAATAAGAAGCAATTCCTGTCAGTACAATCGAAGACCAGTTTCCTAAGTTTAGAGCCATTTGCACATCGCCTTGATCATCTTTTACTTTCACAAACATGAAACCTACTACAGAAAATAATAATCCAAGTCCTGCAATTACCATTGGTAACAAGATGGGGGCAATGCCTCCAAAAGCATCTAAAGAAACAATCTCTCTACCTAAGATCATGGTAGCTAAAATAGTCGCTACGTAAGAGCCAAATAAATCAGCGCCCATACCTGCAACATCACCAACATTGTCGCCCACATTATCGGCAATAGTCGCTGGGTTACGCACATCATCTTCAGGAATTCCCGCTTCAACCTTTCCTACTAAATCAGCCCCAACATCAGCCGCTTTGGTGTAGATTCCTCCACCCACACGGGCAAAAAGTGCAATTGATTCAGCACCTAAAGAAAATCCTGCCAATACCTCTAGTGCTTTCTCCATTGCAAGTCCATTAACATCTCCACCTGTATTTAAGACATACATTTGATAGAACACAATAAACAAAGCGCCTAATCCAAGTACTGCAAGACCCGCAACACCTAAACCCATGACAGAGCCTCCAGTAAATGAAACTTTTAAAGCCTTTTTTAAAGAAGTGCGCGCTGCTTGTGTGGTACGCACATTTGAAAGAGTTGCTACATTCATGCCGATGTATCCGGCAAATGCTGAAAAGACTGCTCCGATTACAAATGAAATACCAATGATGGGGCTTGAAGTTTCAACAAGAGTACCTGACCAAGTCAATAGAATGGTGGCAATCACTACAAAGTAGAACATCACTTTCCATTCTGCTTTCAAGAAAGCCATCGCGCCATCTGCAATGTGCTTTGCCAATTCTTTCATATTCTCATCGCCCTGCTCTTGTTTTTTTACCCAAGCTTGTTGAACATACATGATGATTAGTCCTAGTATACCTAATAGTGGTGCTGCGTATATTATTTTATGCATTTTTTAAAAATTAAAAAGTCGGGCGCAAATATACATTAAACCCTAAAAATCAACAAGAAAGGTTTTTTTAATTTGACTTGTATTGAATTGTTCGCCATCTTCACAGCCTAAACAAAGAAATTATGAATAAATTTTTCATCAAAAACTTAAGCAGTGTTATAATATTTTGTGGTGTTTTTGCCCTTATCTCTAGCGAAGGGTGTACTGATACCAGAACCGATAAAGACTTATATGGGCCAGAACAAGAAATCAATCAAGGATGGGAAGATTTCGCAAACCAACTTTTAGTTGATTATACAAATTCTTCTTTGAATAATGATCTTGAGGATGGGTTTGGATTTCATAAAATTTTCGTGTTCACGCCAAATGAAATGCTTTTAGATGAGTATGAAAATGTATTTTTAAACTCAGGTGAAAAGGGTCTTTTAATACAATATCAACTTGAAGGTGATCGTAAGTTTTCTGTTCTTAATTTAAAAGGACATGTGGTATATGATGAATTAAATCTTGAGTCTTTAAATACTCTTATGCCTCAGGGGTATCAAATCACCGAACAAAATCACAATTTCATATCTAAAATTAAGCCTCAAACTTCATTCGTTGAGAATGGAGTAATTTGTAATCAAAATACAGAAGAATTTATTGGTTCAAACTTTGAAAAACAAATCTCTAACAGTGATGCTTACATCGCACACAAAACCTTACACAATGATGAGCCTTACTTTTTAATTGAACATCTATATGACGGTCATTATGTTTATGATGTCGTAGTTTGTGGAGCTTTACATGACGAGGTAGCCATTAGTTATGACGATCTTATTGAGTATGGATATCAAGATGCTATAGATAACATTTCAGCATCTTATACTTCGCTTGATTTAAATGATTTTTAAGACGCATAACTCACCTTTTTCACCGCATCAATCACACGCTTTGCATTCGGCAAAGACTCTTCGATAAACGGCACTGAAAAAGCAAAAGGCGTATCAGCTTGAGTAATTCTTTGTACAGGAGCGTCTAAATAATCAAAGGCGTTTTGTTGTACGTGATAGGTAATTTCAGTAGCAATTGATCCATACGGCCAAGATTCTTCGACAACTACTAAGCGGCCCGTTTTTTTAACTGACTCAACAATGGTAGCATAATCTAATGGGCGAATGGTTCTCAAATCAATAATTTCTGGTTTGTAACCTTCTTTTTTAAGCTCTTCAGCAGCTTTGTAAACCTCTTTGATGATTTTACCAAAGCTCACAATGGTGACATCTTCGCCTTTTTCTACAATATGGGCTTTTCCGATCGGTAATAAATATTCGCCTTCTGGCACCTCACCTTTATCGCCATACATTTTCTCTGATTCTAAAAAGACAATGGGATCGTCATCTCTGATGGCTGCTTTTAAGAGTCCTTTCGCGTCGTAGGGGTTCGAAGGAGTAATGACTTTAAGGCCTGGGATTTGAGCGTACATTGCCTCGAAACTTTGAGAGTGAGTGGCTGCGAGTTGGCCAGCGGAGCCATTTCCACCCCGAAAAACAATTGGCACTTTATATTGACCCCCTGACATCTGTAGCATTTTAGCCGCATGATTCATGATTTGATCTAATGCAAGTACTGCAAAATTCCAAGTCATAAACTCCACAATAGGGCGCAATCCGTTCATCGCCGAACCAATACCAATGGCTGAGAATCCAAGTTCAGAAATTGGAGTATCAATTACTCTTTTCGCCCCAAACTCATCAAGCATGCCTTGAGAAACTTTATAAGCACCGTTGTATTCAGCAACCTCTTCACCCATTAAATAAATGTTTTCATCTCGGCGCATCTCTTCTGACATTGCCTCTCTTAATGCTTCTCTAAATTGAATGGTTCTCATTGTGTATAGGTTTGATTAAATGCTTCTCTCAAAGAATCCTGTTCTTGCTTTTGCAAATTTTCTATGATATAAACATAAGACAATTTTAAAAAATCAACACTGGTTTTTAAATCAATATCGTAAAAAAGCTCTCCGCTCTGAGCTCGAATGCTATCAACTACCCCAATAGCAACACCTGAAGGAAAAACCGTTGAAGCAAAACCCGTAGTAATCAGATCTCCTTTTTTGATCGGAGAGCTCTGCGGAACCTCATAGAGTTTTAGCTTTTTAGCATCATAAGGCTGCCAACTCACTCGCCCCGTATATCCCTTGGTTTGCAAAGCACCAAGCACACTAAAACGATCTTTATTTAACAGAGAAATAATCGTTGAAAAATTAGCCGACACATCTTTTACTACACCCACTACTCCATCTGCATGCATTACCCCCATCTCAGGTTTTATACCATGATTTGCTCCCTTATTGATCATGATGTAGTTGACTTCTTTTTGAATAGATAAATCAACCACTTGAGCCTGTTGAAATGAAAAACTCTGAGAAAAACTCGAATCTTTTTTTTGGGTGGATGTATGGGAGATTTTCCAATACGCATTCTTGGTTAAATCCCTGAGGTTTTTATTTTCTTCAAGCAATTTTCGATTCTCTTCTCTTAAATTCAAATAACGATTTAAATTGTTTGAAAAATTATAGTACCTCCCTGAAACTTCGTGATAAGAGGTATGCAGGGTCGCATTATGGTAATTGTTTGAAGAGAAATATAAGTATAAACCCAGCGTGCTTAAAAACAAAAAGTTAAACACATAGATGTTTCGAATAAAAAACTGAATCAGCCTATACACTCTACAAAGTTAATCACAGAGCTTTCTTAACAAAGAAATTAAAAAGTTTCTAAGAAATTAAAAACGGAAACTTATCGATGTTCTTCAGAGCAATGCCTGTTCCGCGCGCCACAGCTCTTAAAGGATCTTCGGCCACATGTACCGGAAGTTTTGTTTTTAAAGAAATACGTTTTGCAAGACCCCTGAGCATCGATCCTCCACCCGCCATGTAAATACCTGTTCTGTAGATATCTGCAGAAAGCTCGGGAGGAGTCATCTCTAAGGCAAACAAAACCGCCTCTTCAATTTTTGAAATAGACTTATCTAAAGCCTCTACAATCTCTTTGTATGAAATATAAATTTCTTTGGGCACACCAGTAATCAAATCTCTACCGTGTACAGCGTAATCTTGCGGAATTTCTTCGTCTAAATCAATGAGCGCTGCTCCGATGTTGATTTTAATCAATTCAGCGGTGCGCTCTCCGATCAAAATGTTGTGCTGACGACGCATATACTCTTCAATATCATTGGTGAACTCATCACCCGCCACTCGAATTGACTTATCACACACGATTCCGCCCAAAGCAATAACAGCAATTTCAGAAGTACCACCACCTATATCAATGATCATATTACCAACAGGTTCTTCGACATCAATGCCAATACCAATAGCAGCGGCCATAGGCTCATGAATGAGCTTCACTTCTTTTGCGCCAGCATGTTCAGCAGAATCAATTACCGCACGTTTTTCTACCTCAGTAATGCCCGAAGGAATACAAATCACCATTCGCAGTGAAGTTGCTGAGAAAAAGCTTTTCTTGGTATTGAACATCTTGATCATCTCTCTGATCATATATTCAGCGGCATAAAAATCTGCAATTACTCCATCTTTCAGCGGACGAATGGTTTTGATGTTTTCATGGGTTTTGCCATGCATTTTCTGGGCTTGTTTACCCACGGCAATAACCTTATCAGTTTTTCGATCAACCGCCACAATTGAGGGCTCATCTACCACTACCTTATCATTGTGAATAATAATGGTGTTTGCAGTACCTAAATCAATCGCGATTTCTTGAGTTAAAAAGTCGAAAAATCCCATAACAGATTGCAAGATACAGTTTTTTAAGGTTTAGCGCAAGCGGTTTTTTTGAAGCTATTCCGACTATTCGCAGTAGTTGTAGGTTAGAAAAGTGTTTTTCTAGGTAATACGGGGTCTTTTTGCTGTTCACAAAAAGCCTCCGTTTACCAACAAAAACTATTGTGGCTTACAAAATCTTGGCTTTGGGCGCTGCTAAACTGAAGTTTAGAGGCGCGCAAAGCCAAGATTTTTCAGCACACAAATTACTTTTCAAATTCCTACAAGCTACTCGCTTCTATTCGGGCTAACTGGCGTAGCATTAATCTATCGTCAATGTACTAGAGGCTTGCAATAAATCAGCGATTTTCTCAGCCAATACAAAATTATTTAAAGTATGCGTCTCATCTTCATTAGGTAAGTCTAGGCCGTCAAAAATGGTTTTAAACTCAATATTTAAACTTGCATTTGTGGTTTGATCTTCAGATAAGGTAATGATTTGACTTGGGGCAATCACTCTACTTAAATCATTTGCGCCTACGTGGTACACAAAATTTTGGGCAAAACTACCTGAATTGTTTACATCGTACTTACCTTCAATCTTAAAGTAGATGTATTTGTTTGCCCATCCCCACCACATATTTTCATAAGAAGATAAAGGGCTGTTTTGATCTACAGTTGCAGGATCAGTGGCGTTTAAAGTATTGTTTAAACCCAGTTCTAATACTAAATCATCAGCATTTTCAGGATTTACATTGATTGTAGCACTCTTTTGTGCGTTGATGGACGGGTCAAATAAGACAGCTGTTTGTTGATCATTCACTGAAGCTGAAAAGTATAATCTGAACAACTCAATTTTCATCTGCACTGAATCGTTTAAGGTGTAGGTGTTTGACAAGACAAGTGGAGTTTGATCAAACAAGGGGTTTAAAGTGATGTTTAAACTGGCACTCGGATCATATAAACAAGATCCGTCGTCTTTTTTAGCATCTGCATCAAAATTTATAGCCAGAGCATCTGTGCAACCTTTAGGCTTACATGCTGATGAGAAAAGTAAAATGCAAGAAGCAGTAAAGAAAAAAAGGTGTTTCATATGTTTGGTTTTTGGGGTGGATGGGTTACTTCAATTTAAGCGTTAATCAAACACATAACAAACAATTCATATCTTTTATTTTTCTCTCAGTTTATTTTTTTATTACATTTGAGCACTTAAAGATTATTATTTAATACCATGAAAAAGATATTATTATCACTCACATTAGCAGGTTTTATTGCATTTGGTTCAAGTACATATTACGCACAAGATGACGCGACAGTTGAGCAGACTGAGGCTGTAGCTCAAGAAGCTGAACAAGCAGCAGAGCAAGCTGTTGAAGAAGTGCCAACTGAAGAGGTTGTAGAAGAAACAGCCGTAGAAGAAGTAGCTGCTGATGAGCGCAGTTTTCATCAAGTGATGAAAAAGACTTTTATTGATGGTGGGCCAATGTTTATGGCTATTGTATTGATTTGTTTCATTTTAGGTTTAGCCATTGCCATTGAAAGAATCATCTACTTGACCATGGCAACTACAAACAATCAAAAACTATTAGAAAATGTTGAATCTGCTTTAGGCAATGGTGGAATTGATGCTGCCAAAGAAGTCTGCAGAAATACTTCAGGACCTGTTGCTGAGATTTTCTACGAAGGATTAAACCACCACAATCAAGGGTTAGATATGGTTGAAAAAACAATCACTGCTCAAGGAAACGTTGCAGCAGGTAGATTAGAAAAAGGAGTTTCTTGGATTTCTTTATTTATCGCTCTTGCTCCAATGCTTGGTTTCATGGGAACAGTAATTGGTATGATCGGGGCATTTGATGCAATTGCTGAGGCCAACAACATTTCTCCTGCAATTGTTGCTGGTGGTATTAAAGTAGCCTTGATTACAACAGTTGCTGGTTTGGTTGTAGCAATTTTCTTACAATTATTCTACAACTTCATTGTTGCTAAAATTGACTCTATCATCAACGATATGGAAGATGCTTCTTTATCATTAATTGATTTATTAGCAAACTTTAAAAAGTAAGTAAGATGAGTTTACCCAAAATATTATTATACGCACTCTCTTTTGTAGGGGTAGTGTTGTTGGGCTTATCTGTTTTTGGAGATAGTCATGATCCGCTTTTATATTACATCTATTTAATTTTATTCTTAGGTGTTGCAGCGGCATTATTTTCAGCTTTTTCAGGATTAGCAACCAACCCAGGATCAATTAAAAAAAGTTTTACCAGTATCGGAGCTGTTGTTGTATCATTAGTGATCGGTTTTGTATTTTCTTCTTCTAAAGTATTGCCTTTTTACGGAGAAATTACTGAAAGTGTGTCAAAATGGTCTGGTGTAGGTTTAATTACCTTTTATTGCTTATTTGTTATCGCAGTAGGCACTATATTATACTCAGCTTTTCGTCAAATCGCTAAATAAAGCATTATGCCAAAAAGAGAAAGCCCAGAAATCAATGCAGGGTCAATGGCAGATATTGCCTTCTTGCTTTTGATCTTCTTTCTTGTAACTACTACCATGGACAGTGATTGGGGATTAGCGCGCTTATTACCGCCTCCACCCGAAGAAATTGAACAACAAGAAGAAATCAAAATTAAAGAACGAGATGTATTTGTCGTACTTGCTAACGCCAATAACCAATTATTGGTTGAAGGCGAAGTGCTTGATGTTTCAATGCTGAAAGAAAAGGCAAAAGAGTTTATCGCCAACAAGGCTAGACTTGAAACCCTTCCACAATGGGAAGATGTATCAGTCTCTATTGCGCAACAAAAATTAGCTGATGCTCAAAACGAAGAGACCAAGAAAAAATGGACCAAGCGTTTAGATGCAGCAAAACTTTTAGGAGATTACACACTCACCAAGCAAGTGATTTCTTTACAAAACGATAGAGGTACTTCATATGATTTGTACATTCAAGTGCAAGATGAATTGGCAAATGCCTACAATGAGCTTAGAGAAGAATTGGCTCAAGACCGTTTAGGAGTTTCTTATTACGAATTGCTTGAGAAAGCTAAAAGAGACGATAAGGCAAAAGAGAAATTAAAAGCCATCAAAACAGTTTATCCTCAACGCATCTCTGAGGCTGAACCTAAAGATGCTGTTCAATAAAATTGAAATCATATGTCAAGATTTAAGAAAAAATCAGGAAAAGGTTCTCAAGCAATATCAACAGCTTCTCTGCCAGATATTGTTTTTATGTTGCTTTTCTTTTTTATGGTAACTACTGTAATGCGTGAGGTTGACTTGCAAGTTAAACTTGAACAACCACAGGCTAAAGACATTCAAAAATTAGAGAACAAATCTTTAGTAAGTTACATTTATATAGGAGAACCTATAAAGCGTGCAAAATACGGGACTGAGCCCAGAATTCAACTGAACGATGATTTTGCCACTGTTGATGATATTCGCCCTTTTATTGAGACATTTCGTAGTGGTCAAGATGAAGGATTACATTCTAAACTCACCACTTCTTTGAAAGTTGATAAGGAAGTAAAAATGGGAGTAATTACAGATGTAAAGCAACAATTGAGAAAGTCTCAACAATTAAAGATCATGTACTCTACCATGCAAAAGTCTGAGTAAAGAAACATTCTTTTAAAAAACTCGTTAAAGCTCTACATCATGTAGGGCTTTTTTTATGCTCTAAAATATAGATGAGTCAGGCAGTAGAAGTATATAAATTTGGTGGAGCATCGGTAAAAGATGCTGAAAGTTTATTAAATGTTGCCAAAATTGTAAAACAGCATAAGGCATCACAGCTCATCGTGGTAGTTTCTGCTATGGGAAAAACAACCAATGCATTAGAATTGATTTTCAAAGCACGACTAAACAACAATCAAAAGCTTCAAAACAAAAGACTAGAGCAATTAAAAGGCTTTCATGTAGGTATTGTAGGTCAGCTTTTTGAAAACGAGCACAAAGAGCTTATTTTAAATGAAATTGAAGGGGTCTTTCACTCTTTAAAAGATTCTTGCAACACAAAAACTGGGTCAGAAGACGAGCTTTATGATAAAATTGTAAGTCATGGTGAGCTACTCTCAACAAAAATAGTTTCTGCTACACTTCAATTAAAAGACATAGACAACAAATGGATTGACGCAAGAGAGGTGATCATCACAGATCAACGAAATAGAAACGCTTCAATTGATTTTACCTCAACTACTCTAAAGCTTAAAGATCAGTTAAACAAGCAAGTTAAAAAAGTCTATGTTTTGGGTGGATTTATCGGTAGTTCTAAACAAGGTATTACAACAACGTTAGGCAGAGAAGGCTCAGATTATTCAGCCTCTGTAATTGCCTATTGTTTAAACGCTAAATCTGTAACGATTTGGAAAGATGTAGAAGGAGTATTAAATGCAGACCCAAGATACTTCAAAGACACTCAAAAGCTTGATCAAATTTCATATGAAAATGCTGCTGAGCTCTCATATTATGGCGCTTCTGTAATTCATCCAAAAACTATACAGCCCTTAAAGAAATTAAAAATCCCTCTTTATGTAAGGTCTTTTGAAAAATTAGAAACCAAAGGCACCACTATTTCTGAGAAAGAATCTGTGAAAAATATTGCAAGTTTTATCATTAAACCTCAGCAATGCTTAATGAGCTTAAAACCCAAAGATTTTTCATTTGTAAACGAAAAACATTTAAAAGTTTTATATACTCATTTTGATGATATAAGTGTTAGAGTAAATTTAGCTCAACACTCTGCAATTCATACCTATTTTATCTTTGATCAAAAATGGATTGACCGAATAAACAAACCGCTATTAGAAAAATCTTTTGAGATTAACCAAAAGACTGATCTAAATCTGATTACTATATGTTTTTCTGACGAGCAAAGTATTGAGAAAATCACCAAAGATCAAACCATCATATTAGATCAAAAAATAGGAAAAGTAACGAGATTATTAACCTATTGATTTATTCGATCGAAAGACTGTTTTGTAACCAAAATACACCCCTGCAATTAACAATAAGCTTATTCCATTATCAATAGGAATACATGGTGGAGGCCAACATGGTGGCGTACCCCCTCCCCCAGCTGGAGGCGGTGGTGGTGGAGGTGGTGGAGGTGGAGATCCTTGAGCAAAAGCAAAGGCAGCTAAACCTACAAACAACACCAATAAAAAAGCTTGCTTAATTGATAGATATTTATTTCTGTATTTACGTTGCATAATTTTAGTGTACAATGCTTAATCTATGTTGTTCAACAGGCTGATCTTTTTGTAAAAGAGTTACAATATACTCACCATTTGCTAGATGGGCGGTGCGAATCATTGTATTGTTTTCATTTATAGAATGATTATAAATTAACTGCCCTGCCAAAGAAAATATGGTAACCGTGTAATCTTCGTGTCGCTTCAAATTATTAAAGTTAAGCACAACGAGTTCATCAGCTGGGTTGTTCACAATACGCATCTTATTGTTTGCCGTGGTTAACTGATCAGAAGAAACTGGGCCATCAACTACAGTAATTGTTTTACTGAATGTTTCACTACAAGTTTGGTCTAAGTTTGTAGCAGTAAGTGAAACTGTATAAGTGCCCGCTTGAGCATAATTATGAGAAGGCTGAGATAAATTAGAAGTATTACCGTCGCCAAAACTCCAAATAAAAGAGCTTGCTCCTTGCGATAAATTATCAAATACAACCTCATTTTCAGTAGATGCTTGATAATCATTTGTAACCATGAAAAATGGATATAAATCACTATTTTGAGCTTCTAGATTATAACTAAACACTGAACTACAATTATCTTGATCTGTAATAGTCAAAGAGTAACTGCCTTGTTCAACATTGTAAATAGCTGGTGTACTAGCACCATTTGACCATTGATAAGTTAAGGGTTGTTGTGCCCATTGTACATCAGTAATAAAAATGCTTCCATCATTTGCCTGACAGGTAGTGGGCGCACTTAAAGTATGTTGTACTTGAAAGTTCTGAGGACTTACCAATTGAACCTCTTTATAGACTACTGAGCAATTGCCTGACAATGGAATAAACTCAATTTTATACGTGCCACTTGATAAACCGATTAAAGAATCTGATTGAGCACTTTTGTTTTGTGCAATTAATGCTCCATTACTGTTATACCAATTAAAATCTCCCATTAAACCTCCAGTAGAAACATTAATCTGAGAGGGTTGATCATTAAAGCAAGACCCGGTTAGAACCTCAGCTTGTAAAGGAGCATTAAAATGCAATACAAATCGATCAGTCAAAGAAGTATCATTGACTATAAAACTGTAAGAGTTGTTTGTTCTTAGATCAATTGTGGTTGAAGTTAATTTATCTTCTAATAAAACGCATTCACCATTGTTAAATGAATTGATTCCATCAAAATTAAAGGTGTAGCTTGCATTAAATTCAGGCTTAAACATCACTTGAATTTCTTTGTTTTGATCTAAATCTGGTTGCATATTGATTGCCATATCATAAGAAGCATAAGGTTGCTCTTGAATAGTATATAAACTAGGATACAATGGCTCTTCTGTAAAGAATTTATAAGCCCCATACCAAGAACCCAGTCCGTTAGAAGAAGCTGTATCTCCGAATGAAATAGCAGTCTCATCTCTGTATCCGTTGCCATCATCAACCATAATCTTCAAACAACTCAAAGGAATTGTATTGTATAAAGCTTGATTAGAATCAACAATGGCATTTCTATTTACTGTAATAGAAGCACCAGGAGAATGAGCTTTCACCCAGAATCCCGAAAGTGGTGAAACGATAGAAGTTCCACCATTAACACTAATGCCCGAAACAAAAGAAGAATATTGCTCTTCACATCTGTTATAAGTATAAATGGCATCACAGCAACCCACCTTTGACCAACCTGAAGAAGCTTGCCAATCAATAGATGCTGGATAAGGATTGGCTACCAAATTAAATCCATCATGTAAATTACCGGCAGAAGAAGTTGTATAGGTAATTGGCATTGAAAAATCACTCAATGAATAAGGCCCAGTTACATAGTATTCATAAGGAAAAATAGTATCCCAGTTATAACACAAAAACCCTGTACCTGCTGCAATAGATTGATTTACACTTGTAGGAACAATATACCCACTATCAGAAACATCTTGAACGGTTTCATCATAGTAATATGTATTTGGTGAGTAATCTGGTATATAAGACCCAGGAAAACCTTGGTAATAAAGGTTGGTAAACCCACCAAAAGTCATGTCAAATGGAGCTCCAACAGACAAATACCCTTGACAACCCTCAATGCAACGTTCAACAGTCATATTACCTGTAAGTGTACCTGTGCCTGTACCCAACAACATTCCTTGGTTGGGTGGATCACACTTTAATACAAAATCATCAGCATTGGTTAAATCAAGTTCTCCTTGTAACAGCTCCATTCTTTTAGTTACACAAACAGTACTTCCAGTGTTGACATCTAGTCCGTTAGGATTATTTAATTCAAAGTCACAAAATGCAAAATCTCCTTTAATTTCTTGTCCTGTATTTGTTCCGCTGAAAGAAACCAAACCTGTAGAGACAAAATCAGATCCTGTAGCCTCATTACAAAGACTACCACAGACATTCAATTGATTTGAACCCATATTCAAAGAACCTGTTGCTGTAATGGTAATATTTGAAGCAAAAGCTACACTAGAGGCTGTCACATCATGATTTAAAACCACACAATCTGTACAAGATGGTAAACGAGCTTCATTCCAAGTTGATGGAGTATTCCAATCACCAGACATCACAGAAATTAAACATTTATCTAAATAATCTGGAGTGCCATCTCCATCTTCGTCAGGCACGACAGCTGGTGTACCACCTTCATCTATATCACAAGCACGATCAATTCCATCCATATCTGTATCAGAACCCGAAAGAGTGATGTCAGGTTCAGTACCTTCAATAATGTCTAATATACCGTCATCGTCAGAATCTGTATC
>JAHDHZ010000015.1 GCA_020631045.1 Flavobacteriales bacterium
AAAATAGATTCGATGAAAATTCTTCTGTAAAAAACTCTCCAGAGTTCTCAACTTTATAGGCTACATAAAATTTTTCTTGATCATCACTATTAGGCACCTCTTTGATTGTGTAGCCTTCTGATTGAAGATCATCTAATACTGGTGAGGCAAAATCAGAACTGTTACATGAAGAAGAAGAACATAAAGCAACAGAGAAAATAAATCCGATTAAATAAAATATGTTGTTTTTCATATCAATAGTTTTTTAACTGCTTCACAAAGATGCGCAGCTAATCATTTCATGTCAAGTTTTTTTTCTTACAGCTTATAAATAAGTGAAAAGCTGACTTGAAATTATTGGTAATTAAGACCCCCTAATTTAACTTTGTAAAAAAAGTAACATGCATACCTTTTTAAGCCGACACATTGGAGCAAACAAAAGGCAAGAAAAAAGCCTTTTAAAAGCCATAAAAGAGCTTTCAATAGAAGCGTTAATTGACAAAACGATTCCTGAAAACATTCGACTTAAAAAGCCCTTTGAGATTTGTGATCTAACCAGTGAATTTGAGTTTGAAAAGCACATCAACGAGCTGGCACAAAAAAACAAGCTTTACAAATCATTTATAGGACAAGGGTATTATGGCACCATTACACCAAACGTTATTAAACGCAATATCTTAGAGAATCCCGGGTGGTACACCGCTTACACTCCTTATCAAGCTGAAATTTCTCAAGGCAGATTAGAAGCTTTGTTGAATTTTCAAACTATGATTAGTGAATTGACAGCAATGCCAATTGCCAATGCTTCTTTGCTTGACGAGGCTACTGCCGCTGCCGAGGCCATGATCATGTTCTACAACACACGTTCTAGAGCACAACAAAAAAGCAATGTTTGTAAATTTTGGATCGATGAAAATTGCTTTGAGCAAACCATTGAAGTGCTTCAAACTCGTGCAGAGCCTCTAGGCATTCAACTCGTCATCGAGTCACCCTCTCAAGCAAAGTTTGACGATTCATATTTCGGAGCCATTTCACAGTACCCCAACAAGTACGGAGAAATTTCAAACTTAGAACCTTGGGTAACATCCGCCCAAAAATACAGCATCAAAACAGCCATAGCAGCTGATTTAATGAGCCTTGCTTTATTAAAAGCCCCAGGAGAGTATTACGTTGATGCTGTTGTGGGATCGACCCAACGCTTTGGTGTACCCATGGGTTTTGGCGGGCCACATGCTGCTTATTTTGCCACCAAAGAAGCCTTCAAAAGAAACATACCAGGAAGAATCATCGGCGTTTCTTTAGATCGACATGAAAACCCAGCTCTTAGAATGGCCCTGCAAACTCGCGAACAACACATTCGAAGAGACAAAGCCACATCAAACATCTGTACGGCTCAGGCTTTGCTTGCCATTATGGCTTCAATGTATGCTGTTTATCACGGACCTCAAGGCATTTATAATATCGCTAAAACCATTTTTGATAAAACAACCGCTTTGAAAGTGGCTCTTGAAAAAATGGGGTATAAAATTATCAATAAATCCCATTTTGATACGATTTCAATTGCAATCGGAGCTGGCAAAGTATCAAACATAAAAATGCTTGCAAAAGACCTTGAGATCAACCTGTATTACCACTCAGACGCCGTAAGCATAAGCGTTGATGAAACGATTTCAGAAAAAGCCATCAAGGCGCTTTTAACACTCTTTTCAAAACTTTCAAATAAAGAAATTGATCTTACATTCAAAGCTGCCCAAGTAGATAAAACCCACCAAAGAACCTCTGAGTTTTTAACTCACAGCGTGTTTAACAGGTACCACACAGAAACTGAGATGATGCGGTACATCAAACGCCTTGAAAACAAAGATATATCACTCACAAGATCTATGATTTCTTTGGGTTCTTGCACCATGAAGCTCAATGCAGCTGCAGAACTCTACCCCATTTCAATTGCTCAGTTTGCTTATTTACACCCATTTGCTCCCAAAGATCAATCTGAAGGTTATCAAGAAGTGTTTAAAAAACTCAACGAATGGCTTAGTAAAATTACGGGCTTTGCCGCTATGTCTTTGCAACCCAACTCTGGCGCACAAGGAGAATACACTGGCCTTATGGTCATCAGAGCGTATCATAAACACAACAAAGAAGATCATCGAAACATTGCCTTGATTCCCTCTTCTGCACACGGCACGAATCCCGCTTCAGCAGTGATGGCAGGTATGAAGGTTGTAGTTGTGCAATGTGATCAACATGGCAACATTGATGTTGATGATTTAAAAGCCAAAGCTGAACAACACAGTAAAGACTTGTCTTGCCTGATGGTGACCTACCCCTCAACTCACGGAGTATTTGAGCAGCGCATCACAGAAATCACAGAGATTATTCACCAGCACGGCGGTCAAGTTTATATGGATGGAGCCAATATGAATGCGCAAGTTGGCTTAACCAGCCCAGGCCTTATTGGCGCAGATGTATGTCACTTAAACCTACACAAAACTTTTGCCATTCCTCATGGTGGTGGAGGCCCTGGCATGGGACCAATTGGAGTAGCTGAACACCTTGTTGATTTTCTACCAGGACACAAACTCACAGAGTTAGGCACTAAAAAAAGTATTAAGGCGGTTGCTGCAGCACCATACGGAAGTGCTTTGATTCTTTTGATTTCATACGCTTACATTAAACTTTTAGGTAGTGAAGGTTTAAAAAAATCGACCCAGATCGCCATTCTGAATGCCAATTACATGAAAGCCAGGTTAGAAGATGCATATGAGATTCTCTACACCGCCAAAAACGGAACCGTAGCTCATGAAATGATCGTTGATTGCCGCCCTTTCAAGCAAAGTGCGGGTATTGAAGTTGAAGACATCGCAAAACGTTTGATGGATTATGGGTTTCACGCGCCCACCATGTCTTTTCCTGTAGCAGGCACCATGATGATTGAGCCTACAGAAAGCGAAAGCATTGAAGAGCTTGATCGCTTTTGTGAGGCTATGCTTGAAATTCGAAAAGAAATTGCAGCGATTGAAAATGGAAAAGTAGATAAAACAGATAACGTGTTGAAAAATGCTCCACACACAGCAGAAGAGTTGGTTTCAGATTGGCCTTATAGTTATAATAGAAAGCAAGCTGTTTTTCCGCTCACTTGGGTAAGTCAATCAAAGTACTGGCCACCAGTTAAACGTGTAGACAATGCACATGGAGATCGCAATTTGGTATGTACCTGCCCACCAATCGAGAGTTATCAGATGGCTTAGTTATGGCAATTTAAAATTCTGAAGATCTAAACTCCAATCGTATGGTAAATAAGTAATTTTCATTCCTTTAGCCTGCTTAATTGCAGTGTATTTTTTTAGGATGGATTTTCTCTTCTTTTTTGATCCAAAATCTCCTCTAAACCAACTCATCAGAGGTGTTACCTTTATTTCATTGCCTTTTACTTGAGTGGTTTTTCGCAAGTAAGCAGCTGTGGCATGCTCTAACTGCTGTTTGATATTATTTTCTTGATAAACACGAGTGACAGGGCAAGAAGCAGCTCCACAATTCAAGGCAAAATGTATGCGGTAATCAATTTGAGTATTGCGGTGTTTGCGTTCAAATCTAGAGACGAACCATTTCTTCAAATAACCCAATGAGAGTTTTACTCTTGAATTTCTGAGAATGCCATGTTCAATATCATCAAAACTTAATACCTGGCCAGCAATACGCATTCTGGGTTCTGAGAAAAAAGCGTTCTTATCTTTATACAGGTCAGGATTTTCAAGTAAAAAGTACTGAATAAAACCATTGTAGGTATTGATCCAAAAGCTGAGTTTTTGCTCTTTTGTTTCAAGACCTAACAATTCTTTTTCAGTAAGTGATTTGTAACGCTGAATATGCTCAGAAACGTCTTTTCTTTGAAGTATATTTGTAAGAAATTGCTGACCAAGTATACTGATACTTTCTTGAGCATCCACCCAAAAAGAGCACTGCAAAAACAATATAAAAAGTAGTTTGCGCATCGACACAAATCTAACACAAAACCAACCCTTTAAAAATTTGAGCAAACAAATAGCTTAAACTATCTTTGCTTTTCAATTTAAAACTATGATTGACATTACGCTTCCTGATGGATCGGTTCGTTCGTATGAATCACCTATCACGCCATACGATGTAGCACTTTCAATTAGTGAAGGGCTAGCACGCAATGTGCTTTGCGCTAAAGTGAATGAGCAAGTGGTTGATTTATCTACGAAAATCACTGAAAATTCAAGCCTTGCCCTTTTAAAATGGGAAGATACCGATGGCAAACAAACCATGTGGCACTCTTCAGCACATTTGATGGCAGAAGCATTAGAAGCTTTATATCCAGGTATTAAATTGGGTATTGGCCCTGCAATTGAAAATGGGTTTTATTATGATATAGATCCTGGCGAGCATACCATTTCAGAACACGATTTTGGCAAGATTGAGAAAAAAATGCTTGAATTGGCTTCTCAAAAAAATAGTTTTGAACGCAAAGAGATTTCTAAAAAAGAAGCCTTGGAGTATTTCAAGAAAAAAGGCGATGAATACAAACTTGAATTGCTCGAAGATTTAGAAGACGGCAGTATTACTTTTTATACTCAGGGGGAGTTTACTGATCTGTGTAAAGGTCCGCATATTGCGCATACAGGTTTTGTCAAAGCTGCAAAAATTTTAAAAGTGGCTGGAGCCTATTGGAGAGGAGATGAAAAACGTAAGCAACTCACGCGTTTGTATGGCATTACTTTTCCGAAAAACAAAATGCTTTCTGAGCATATGCATATGCTAGAAGAAGCTAAAAAAAGAGACCATCGCAAATTGGGCAAAGAAATGGAATTATTTGCCTTTTCAGAAAATGTAGGGCAAGGGCTTCCTTTGTGGCTACCTAAAGGTGCTGAGCTCAGAGAACGCCTAGAACAATTTTTGAAAAAAGCGCAAATAGAAGCTGGCTACGCTCCTGTTGTAACCCCACATATTGGTAGTAAAAAATTATACGAAACCTCAGGGCATTATGAGAAATATGGCGAAGATTCTTTTCAGCCTATCAATACTCCTGATGAAGATGAAGAATTCTTGCTAAAACCCATGAATTGCCCTCATCATTGTGAGATATTTAAAGCCCGCCCACGCTCCTACAAAGAACTCCCAGTACGTTTCGCTGAATTTGGAACTGTATACCGCTATGAGCAAAGTGGAGAGTTGCATGGCCTTACCCGCGTTCGTGCCTTCACACAAGACGATGCACATATTTTCTGCGCTCAAGAGCAAGTAAAAGAGGAGTTTAAAAAAGTAATTGACTTGGTCTTATATGTCTTTAAAGCTTTAGATTTTCAAAATTTCACTGCCCAAGTATCGCTTCGCGACAAAGAAAACACCTCAAAATATATTGGTTCTGAAGCAAACTGGGAAAAGGCAGAAACTGCCATCATTGAAGCAGCTGAAGAAAAAGGATTGAACACCATTATTGAATATGGTGAAGCTGCCTTTTACGGACCTAAACTTGATTTCATGGTCAAAGATGCACTGGGTAGAAGCTGGCAATTGGGCACCATTCAAGTTGATTACAATTTACCCGAACGATTTGACCTAACCTACATTGGCGCTGATAACGAAAAACATAGACCTGTAATGCTGCACCGAGCACCCTTTGGATCTATGGAACGTTTTGTGGCTGTTTTAATAGAGCACTGTGGCGGAAACTTTCCGCTTTGGTTAAACCCCACACAAGTTGCCCTCTTACCAGTAAGTGAAAAGTATAATGATTTTAGCGAAAAACTTTCTAAACTGCTGAAAAATTACGATATTCGCGCACTTGTAGATGACAGAAACGAGAAGGTAGGCAGAAAGATTAGAGACAATGAAGTGGCTAAAGTGCCTTACATGATTGTTGTAGGAGAGAAAGAAGAAAGCGGGGGTGATTTGGCTGTTAGAAAGCACGGCCAAGGTGATTTAGGCTCCTTTTCTGTTGAAGCATTTGCAGATTTAATTAAACAAGAAATTAATACGTCTATTGGCAATTAGAAGAAAAAAAAGGCAAAGAGGTTACAGGAAAAGTCTCGAACCTGAACACAAGATCAACCAAAAGATAGATGCTCCGAAAGTGAGGGTTGTTGGTGAAAATATAGAATCTGGTGTTTATTCAAGAGGTGAGGCACTTCAATTGGCTGATGACGAAGGATTAGATTTGGTGTTGATCTCACCAAAGGCTGACCCACCAGTTTGCAAGATTATTGACTATAAAAAGTTTTTATTCGAGCAAAAGAAAAAGAAAAAAGAACTAAAAGCGAAAGCTCAGAAAGTAGTGATCAAAGACATGCGCTTTGGCCCCAATACTTCAGAGCACGATTTTAATTTTAAGCTCAAGCATATTGAGACTTTCTTACAAGACGGATGCAAAGTCAAAGCATACGTTTTCTTTAGAGGAAGAACCATTATGTTCAAAGATCAAGGGCAACTCTTATTATTGAAACTTGCGCAAGCGGTTGAAGAGATCGGAGTGGTCGAGCAAATGCCCAAAATGGAAGGTCGACGTATGATTATGTTTATCGCTCCAAAAAAGAAGAAGTAAAACGATTAATTGTTTGTGTTATGCCAAAAATGAAAACAAATTCTTCTGCTAAAAAACGTTTTAAGTTTACAGGCAGCGGGAAAATTAAAAGAAAGCATGCTTTTAAAAGTCACATCTTAACTAAGAAGACCAAAAAGCAAAAAAGAGCTTTAACTAAATTTACAACGGTTCACCCTGCAGATGAGCCAAACATCAAGCACTTGCTTTGTGTATAATTGATCTGTAGATTTGCACCTGTGCTAGCAAATTAAAAACAAAGCACAAAAAGTTTAACCGGTAGTGTGCCCAAAGAATCAAAAATGATCGCCTCTACACTTAAATATTAAAATTATGCCACGTTCAACAAACGCAGTTGCTTCAAGAGCAAGAAGAAAAAAAGTTTTAAAACTCGCCAAAGGATACTGGGGAAGAAGAAAAAACGTATATACAGTTGCTAAAAACGCTGTAGAGAAAGGTCTTCAGTACGCCTATAGAGACAGAAGACAAAAGAAAAGAAAATTCAGAGCCCTTTGGATTCAAAGAATCAACGCTGCAGCAAGACTAAACGGAATGTCTTACTCAGCTTTCATCGGAGCTTTATCAAAAAAAGAAGTTAAGTTAAACCGAAAAGTATTGGCTGACTTAGCTGTGAATCATCCAAAAGCATTCACTGCTGTTGTTGATTCAGTTAAAAAATAAATCACAGACAACAATCAATCACTTAAAAGCCTCGTTTTTGCGGGGCTTTTTTATGCCTCAATATTTTCAGAAGATAAAAAAGAGTAAAAAGAAGACTTAAACAGATATTTTAAATCTGTTGGCTTTCCTTTTATTTTTTGGTGCACTTGTTTTAAGTTTTGCTGCACAAATCCATCAAAGGCTTTCAATAACTTTGATTCAAACGCATGACTGGCCACACCTTTAAAAATGGTACAAAAATAGAAGCTTCCATAAGCATGAATCATAATTTTATACTCACCATAATCAATCACTCCAACTTTTTTATTTGATGCATCGTTAAACGCATCTTCCATGAAAGCCTGAATGGCTGTTAACATTCCTGCGATCACGTCTTGATTGGCTTTTAAAGATGCATCAGACAACCCTTCAAGCAAAACCCCTGACTGGTTTTCAACCAACATAACAGACTGCACTTGAGCCTGAAAAATTCCTGAAACACTTGATTTATTTAAAAAGAATTTGCGTTTCCAAAACTCAACTGAAGTCAAATTATTGGTTGTCTGCTCGATTTTCTGAATCGCTAAACCGACTTCATTGGCAATATACTTCTTAATTAACTGGCCAAAATACGGAGCAATAATATCTATAGATTCATTTTTTGAAGCCTCTAAATTGCTTAAGAATTGATCTGCCGACTTTATTTTTTGGTCTAACAACTCAATTTTTGACTGCAACTCTACTTTGAGTAATTCTATTTCTTGGGCTGTTGCTTTTCTATCTTCTTCTAATAGAATTTCTCTCAACTCATTTAAAGAAGACTGTTGCATCAATTCAGATTTGAAGCCATTGTAGTCAAAAGGTCAGCCATTTTTTTCTTATCTAACTTTTCATTAGACAGCAAGTCGATTGACTGATTTAAATCGGTTTTCAAAGCGCTTATTTTCTCATCATACTGCGCTTGCAAGTCATCTATTTTCTGATTCATTCTAGACTCTAAGTCTAAAATCATATTCAATTGCTTTTCAAAACGCTGATCTGTTTTCTCATCTAAATCTTCAAAACGATGATCGTACTGCTGTTTCTCTTCACCAAACAAAAGTTCTTTTAAGGTACTTAACTTATCTGTTTGGGCTTCTAAAGCTTCTTTGGTGTTTTCTTTGACTTGTTGCTGCATGATTTTTCTGAAATGAGCTTTAATTTACAAAAAATGAATTGAAAAATAAAAACACAGAGGTTTTTGATATTTATTTTTTGGGCGTTACCTGACGGCCAGGCTAATCAGGGGTACGCTTCGCTTCCGTGCTACGCACTTGCTCGCAAGCTCACAACCCTTAATATCCTTAACGCTCGTTTTAAAAAAATTGACTTAAGTTTTTTATTTTCAGATCTTCACATCAAAATTAAAAACGATTGTTTTATGAAAACACTAAAATCAATACTACTTACAGCTACTTCTTTAGCTATTTTTTCAAGTACAGGATGTCAAGATAGCGACGGAAATCTATATGAGAATTATAAGAATCCCTGCTCATTTTATTATAATGCAAGCTCATCTGAAGGAGCAACATGGATAGACTAATAAAGTTGAAGCTTATATAAACTCTGAAATAATGGCACAGAATGCTCTTAACGGAGATATTAGATTGTTTAAAAAACTGCATATGTATGATGCAAATAGTAATCCATCATATGTATTTATATTCGAGAGAAAAACAGAACAACAGAATGGAACTTGGGATACAAAAACTGAAATTGAAGTGTACGATTGTAATGGGGCATCCATTCAAAATATTCAGCATGCAAATGGCTATATTTTACAGAATCAAGGATTTGAATTTAAAAAAGTCATAAGATAACAAAATCCTTGTTTAAGATTTGAAAGGCCTTTAATAGTTTATTAGAGGCCTTTTTTATTTGTGATTTGAATTTATAGATTAACTGCCATTGATTCAGATCACCTCCTAATATTAAAGCACAAAATACCTATGCTCGCGCATAGGGTTCTTTTTATTTGCACTTTTGCTCGCTTGAAGCTGACCGATTAGCTACGCTGATCCAGATCACCACTTAATATTAAAGTACAAAAACCCTATGCTCGCGCATAGGGTGCCTTTTGTTTGCACTTTTGCTCGCTTGAAGCTGACGCTTCAGACTCGCAAAAGGGCAAACAAAAAGCCCAGCGCTTCGCACTGGGCTTTTGTACTCCATGT
The DNA here is from genome assembly GCA_020631045.1 of Flavobacteriales bacterium. GTDB lineage: Bacteria > Bacteroidota > Bacteroidia > Flavobacteriales_G > JALEGO01 > JAHDHZ01. The sequence continues at coordinate 9,415 of JAHDHZ010000015.1, forward strand.
GGGCAATACTGGATTCGAACCAGTGACTTCCACCCTGTCAAGGTGACACTCTAAACCAACTGAGTTAATTGCCCTTTAGCGCTTCAAAAATCTGCAATTTCTTCGTTGCACTTCGCTTAAAGTTTCCTCACTTACCTTAGTAAGCTCCGGTACTTTTCGTTTGTGCGCCTCGAACTTACATCTTTTTGAAGCGCTAAATTTTTTCAAACAAAAAACCCAGTACTTCTACTGGGTTTAGTGGGCGATGAGAGACTCGAACTCCCGACCCCCTCGGTGTAAACGAGGTGCTCTGAACCAACTGAGCTAATCGCCCTTAAAGGTGCACAAATATAAGAGCATTGAATGTTATTGCCAAATTAGCTGCCAAAAACTTTGATAAACTTGCCGTTTTTTAATCTGTATTTGTTTTTTGCTATTTCTATGATCTGACCTTCTTGAAGTATTGCTAGTTCTTTTAAATCTTCTTCCATGGTATGTACACTTCCTGATGTTTTTCTGGCAAGATCTAAATATTGTGTATTTATACCATACCAACTACCGCACAAAATTACGTGCACAGGATAGCGCAATTTTTCAATCAAACCATAATCTCGCATATTGGCAAAATTATCAGCGATTAAAATATAGTTGCCCTTCACACCATATTTCTCTTGTGCTTCAATCAAAGCCTCAATGTCGTTTTCAGGAGCATCTCCACCCCCGCCTCTCAACATGGTAAAGCTTAGCTTATCTTCTACTTTGGCATATTTAGAATCTTCTTCTAAATAAATTCCACCCGTATTGCCAACAGGTTTTAAACGCTTGAAATCGCCGTCGTTAAAAAAATAACTCGCTTTTACATCACCACTTTTTAGATTTAATTTATGCCAAGCCATTAATTGAGTAATGTAATGATACATGCTGCCCGTGACATCTGTGACTACTACTTGATTTTTCCAAACATTTCTCTTGAATACTTGCTCAATAAGGTTGTGCTCTTTTTTAGTTTGACTATAAAATCCACCATAACGAGATGGCGTCATTCGTTTTGAAACACTATACTTCTTTCGCCAAGCCTCATACTTCTTTTTTGAGACATGGCATTCTTCTTTTTTTGCAAAACTACTTACCGATGTTTCTGTGCGGGTGATTTGAGGCTTCATGATGGGTTTACGTTCCCACATGCTTTCTTTTTTAAAGGTAAGGCCAAGCTTATTCCAACCCATAAAATTTGGTTTGTATCTACCGTTTGGAACAAATTCTTTGTGGCGTTTTACCTTTCTATTCAAAACCGTTCGAGAAGAATCATCAACCTGAACACAACTATCAGCTTTTAAACTTTTTAATTTAGTCAACATCGCTGCTGTTTTTTCTGCACGTTCTTTTTTAGTTTCTCTTTTTATATATTCAACCAAAAAACCGTGAAAACAATTTTTAGCCGCTTCTCTATCTTTTACTTTTTGAGCCCTTACCAGAAACTTAATCGGCTTTTCTTTAAAGCTCGGACAAACCTTAAACAAGCTTTCGAAACGCATCTTGTTTAATTTGGGCTGAGAAAAACTGCCTGATTCTTGGTAATCTGAATAGTATAAAACGATGCGAATTACTTGAAGTTGATTAAGGTTTTTATAATCTCTTTCAAAAGAAGACGAGTCAAAATTCATATGCATAAAAGTTTGGTTTGCAAATTGCGCATCACCATCAATCGGATTGACAAACTGAGGTTTTATTGACAAAAGGTCTTGAATTTCTATCTGAGCTTTGAAATTTGTTTTTCTGACCAAAATAATTAAGAGTAAGATGAATAGCTTTTTCATAGTTATTTATTTACTCCTATAATGCACTAGCTTTAATTTGTTACAGAATTAAAAAATTTAAAAAAAGGCTGTATCTTTTTTGCATCTCATAGTTATAGGTTCAAATAAATGCCCATGAGACTATTTAGAAGAAATACATTAAGTGAGGCTGAGATCATTGAAAAAGCAAAGCACTCAAAAGAATACTTTGGTATGTTGTACAACACTTACCACCACCGTATTTTTTGCTTTATTTTCAAACGCATCGAAGATGAGCAATCAGCTGCAGACGTCACCTCTCAAGTTTTTATAAAAGCTTTTTTAAATATTAAAAAGTTTGAATACAAAGGTTATTCTATTTCTTCTTGGTTTTTCAGAATTGCGATTAATGAGTGTAATGCTTTCTTTAGAAAAAAAGCCAAGGTGCGCATCATCAGTATTGACGATGCAGGTATAAAAGCCTTAAATGATCAGTCAGAAGTACAAGAAGAAAATCCCTTAAGTCCTGATGATTTAGCTATTGGTTTATCAGCTCTTTCAGAAGAAGATTTAAACCTGATTGAACTACGTTATTTTGAAAAACTCTCTTTTAAGGAGATTGCTGAAATTTTGGGCATTACTGAAAACAATGCAAAGGTGAGGGCGTATAGAATCTTGGGTAAACTCAAAAAGAATATTGAATCTAAATAAGTGAAAGATGAAGAATAGAAAAGTAAAATTTAACCGTACTATGCCTTCAGAGCAGCAAACAGCTCAATATAAAAATTTTGATTCCGTCTATGGCAAATTTCAAAAAGTACAACAAAGTAGAGGCTCTTTTAAAAACCGCTCTTTTTATTTGGGTGGAATGATTATTGTCTTAGTGGCTTTATTGGTGATTTTATCCTCACAAAGAGAAAATAAAAGTAAAAAACCTACTGAACAACAAAAGCAAGTATTAAATCAGCTCTAGTTTTTGATTCAGTGAATCGAATCATAAAAAGTGTAACTTCATGGTAATGAAATTTACAGTTAAACTTCTGGGCGGTTTTTTAAATATTCTAAACACATTATTACCTTCTATAGGTACTAAAATAGCTTATTATATCTTTTGCTACCCTATTAAATTTAAACTCCAACCCAGACAAATAAATTATTTAAAAAAGCATCTACAAGGTTACATTGAATTCGACGATCAAAAAGTAGCACTTTATAAATTTGGTAAAGGCCCAAAAATCATTCTTTTCTTACACGGTTGGAGAAGCAATGCTTACCGTTGGAAAAACTTCATCAAAGCTTTAGACCATCAAGAATTCACTTGCTTCGCCATTGATGCTCCCGCCCACGGCCTCTCCTCCACCAAAACCTGCAATATTCCCATTTACACCAAGGCCATATACCAAACCTTACAAAATATCCCCCCACCTAACGCAATAGTGGGCCACTCTTTCGGGTGCATTTCTACACTTTACCTGTACAACAAGCACCCTGAAGTAATTCCACCTAAAACTGTCTTGCTTGCCTCTCCAGGCAAAGCTCAAGACTTTGTTGATTTTTATCAAAATGCTCTAAGTCTGTCTGAGCGCACCATGCAATATTTAGTACAGTACTTTATAGATAAATTTGGTGTTTCTATCGACTATTTTGATGTTTCCACCTTAGTAAAAGGCTATGTTCAAGAATGTTTAATTGTACACGACAAACAAGATAAAGACGTTGATGTTCAATATGCTTATACCATTCAAAAACGCTGGAAAAACTCAGAACTACTCATAACTGAAGGCTATGGCCACAAGCTTACTCAGCCTGAGATTATTGAAAAAGCAGGTGGGTTTGTAACAAAAAACTAACCTTTCGTTACCCCTTTGAAAAAACTACTACAAGTCTATGTTTAAAATTAAAAAACAACTCATAAGTGAGGTAGACCAAATTAAGTTGGCACAGCAAAATCCAAAAGATTTTGAGCCACTTTATAAAAAGTATTTCTTACAGATCTACAAATTTGTCTACTCAAGAATTGGTTCTGAGAGTAATGCTAAAGAAATTACTTCTTTGGCTTTCACAAAGGCCTTAGTAAATGTTGGTAAATACAAAGACAAAGGTTTCCCTTTTTCTTCTTGGTTGTACCGCATTGCAAGAAATGAAATCAACGATTTTTACCGCCGAAATCAAAAACAAAAATGCTCAGTGGTGAGCACTGAAGAATTGTTTCATTTAAAAGATGAGATTGATGTGCATCATGACCATAGTGATGAACGCATGCAAAAATTAGTGGTTTTACTCAACAGCTTAGAAGAAGATGAAATAGAACTTATCGAGCTTAAATATTTTGAGAAAAGACCTTATAAAGAGATCGCTGAAATCACCGGATTATCAGAGAGTAATGTAAGGGTAAAAACCCATCGTATTGTGCAAAAACTAAAAACTAAAAATAATGGCTAATATCAAGATCGACAACAACAAGCAACAGCATTTTGAAAAAATCAAGGCCGAAAATTTAGATTTTTCAGCTGTATTAGAAAATGCCTCTAAGGTGAAAAAGTGGGGGTTAAAAACCTATTTGTTAAATGGCTTAGTTTGCCTTGCGATTTTGGGTGGATTGCTTGCGCTTTTTAACAAAAAGAAAAATACGCCATCAACTAATAAACAAGAGGTAAAAACAGAGCTTTATGGATTTGCCGCTCCGCTAGAAGACCACAAGGTGGGCTTTGAGCAGTATCAAGTCAAACTAAAGACTGATGAGCCTACTGAGGTTATGACCAAAGAGGGTACAAAAATTGTGATTCCATCTCAGGGCTTATTAAACCAGGATGGAAGCCCAGTAAAAGGTGAAATCACCGTAAAGTATCGTTCTTTCAAAGATTTAAAAACCATTATGCAATCGGGTATTCCTATGGTATATGATTCTGCTGGAGTCGCTCGCGTGTTTGAATCAGCAGGTATGTTTGAATTGTATGCCTTGCAAAACGATAAGCTTTTGAGCATTGCTAAGGGCAAATCTGTTGAAGTGCAAATGACTTCTAATCATTTAGGAGATTACTTCAATCAATACTATTTAGATCCTGAAACAAAAGCGTGGAGGTATACAGGCAAAGATACAGCGGGTAGTGTTTCTTTTGCAGATGTACAGGTATATGAGGCAGCCTTAGATGTAGAGTTGCAAAAATTAGAGGCTTCAAAACCTTTAATGCCTAAACGCGTAGATGAGCAAAAGCCCTTCATTAAATTGAATTTTAACCAAAAAGCATATCCCGAACTGGCGGCATTTAAAGATGTGCGTTTTCAAATACATGAGAGCGAACAAAACTTTGATGCTGATTACGCCAAAGAGTCTTGGAGCAATGTGGCTATCAATAGAGCCTTGAAAAGTGAAATTTACAATTTATGTTTTTCAAAAAAGGCGCGTGAAGAGTTATGTTTTAAAACTACTCCAGTAGTTTCAGGGCGCAGTTTTAACACCTCAAAGCGCATGGCTGATAAAATGCTTGAGCAATACAATCAAAAACGTGCGGCTATTAAAAAGGCTAGAGCTGAGGCTAAGCGTTATTTGATGATTCGATCATCTGAATTAGAAGCCCAAAAAGACAGCAATGCTCAAGAAATTGCCGCTAGAGAATTTATTGATACAGCCGGAATTTCTATTCAAGGAGGCAGAATGGTACGCGCTAATTTAAGTGCTTCGCCAATCAGGGTATTTCGCATTATGGGTTTTGGTATTTGGAATTGTGATTTTCCATCAAAAGTGCCCAATCCTGTAGTTTCTAAATTGCGTTTAGCCGATCAAAATGGCACTATTTTAGATGCCCCAAGAATGCAGGTATATGTAGTAGATATAAAACGCAATATGTTATACGGCCATAGAGTTCAGCATGCAGAAATTGCAGCGAGATACAACAATGAAGACGAACCAAAGAACATGCTTTGGGCAACCTTGGGTGATCGGGTATATTATTATTCAGCTGATGATTTCAACACCCTTGAAGTGGGCAATGCCTTCACAAAAACAATTCAGCTTAATCAAATGTCAGCCAAATCTTTTGTAAACCTTACTGACGATGAAATTTTTAATCTATGAGAATACTTCTTTTTACATATTTCAGTATGTTAATCGCCTTTTCAGGAGTTAGCCAAGAACATACCTTTAACATTAAAAAAGAGTCACAAACTATCTATATAAATACCCAATATGCCAGTTTGTTTCGCAATGCTTTACATCCATTTAGGTATACCCTGAGCAATCAAGATACAGCTGGGTATAAGCTGAATTTAATCGGTGGAGAGGTGATTGAAAAAGACAGTGGGCTATTTTTAAAACCAATGGCGATTCCAGAAGTGTTGCTTGAAATCATAGATCCAGAAGGTAATGTAGTGTACACAAAACAGTACCCCGTTCGCCCAGAACCTCAAGCAATGATAGCAGGTGCTCGAACAGATTCTGTACTGCTTGATATGATTTTATTGACCAATCGCATTTATGCAAAATCAGCCAACTTGAAGCCTTTTCGAGTAAAGTCTTTTGAAGTAATTTATGGTGATCGCATTCGAAAGCTCAAAGGAGATAAACTCAAAGGGCAGGCTAGAATAGACATTTCAAATTTACCTGAAGGATCATTAATTGAGTTCAGAAACATCATAATTGAAGTATTTGATGCTTTAGAGCTTGAAATTGCACCTTATTTTGTTACCATGAATCGCGTAAACCCATTAAAAAGCACACGCTTAGAGTTAAACTATCAAGGAGAAGACAACAGATTCGAAGACTAATTTATATAGTTTCTTATATTACCGTATCTATTTTAAAAATCTACGTTATAAGATAAACTCACCATTATGAAAAACATCTGCATATTACTTACGCTACCTTTATTGTTGATTTCATGCCATGCTAAACCTGAGCTTTCAGATGCCAAGCAAACCTGCGAGCACTACTTTGAATTGATCAATCAAAAAGCATATGCCGATGCTTTTGCTTTGAGTGCTGAAGAGTTTACTAGAAGCTCTAATGAAACACAGAGCATTAAAAAAATGCAAAAGCTGCACGAAAAACTCGGCGATGTAAAAAGCTTTGTGTTAAAAGATAGTGTCTTGTATGAAGAATTTGGCCAACGCGCACATTTTAAACTCGTATACGAAGTACAACACCCAAGACTCAAAACCGATCAAACTTTCTTAATCGTAAAAGAAGCCGGCGCTCATAAAGTTTATAATCATACGATTGTGAATACTAATTTTTAGATCTTTTTGGTGTGAATGAAAAATTTCCGCCAAAATAAACATAACTGGCTACATTTTTTTCTTGATGAATAGCAGCGATAAACTTATCATTCATCAGTTCAATGGCTCTTACGCTAGCAAGTGCAACAGATTCAGAGCGGCTTGTGTTTTCTATTACCTGAATATCTGACACTGAACTATCTGCTCCAACCAAAACTTTAAACTTCATATAAAACCTACCGGGCTTTTTTACTGTTTGGGGGATCACAAAACTTTTCACCAAATCTTCTTGAAGTTGCATTGCCCCTCCTTGATAACGTGCTCCTATGTCAGGACGCCTGACAATTACAAGCTCTTTTTTTTCAACTTGATTTTGCTCTTGATCTTTTGAAACATTAAAAACGTATTCTTGACCCACAACTTGAAAAGTCAAAAAAATTAAAATGAGTGTAAAATATTTGTGCATACATCATCAAAAAACAAAAACTATACCACAACTTACAATGATTGTGTATCTTTTGGTCATGAGAACAACGCTACTCACTTTTTGCTTACTTGCTACTCAGTTTATCTTGGCACAACACGATACCAGTTTCATCTACTTTGAAACTGGAAAATTCAACTTTAATAAACAAGCCCAAAAAGACTTAGATAAAGCTGTCAAACTACACGAAAAGTACATCATTGACAGCTTATACATCATTGGCCACACTGACAATAGAGGCAGCATTGAATACAACGAAACTCTTTCTAAAAATAGAGTAAATGCTGTTTATGACGTTTTATATCAAACTTTTACTAATCTCCGCTCAGATTACAAAGGAGAGCTCTCGCCCAGAAAAGTCAATAACTCTGCTAAAAACATGGCTTTAAACAGAAGAGTCGAAGTGCTCTGGTTTTACAGCCCTAAAAATAAGCTTTCTAAGATGCAGCGTAAAGCCATGCAAGAAACTGAAATTGATTATAGTCATGAGCTTAAAGAAAAACCATTAGAAGAAAATAAGCCTGTTCACAAGACTCAAGATGTTATAATCAAACAACACCTTGAAGATCAAAAACAATTCACTGAATTACTCGAAAAAGAAAATGCTAAAGCTGTTGTGGTCAAAAAAACAATTGACAACACTCAGCCCTCGATCATCAAAACAGAAAAAGGGACTGTATTGATCATTCAAGAAGATTGTTTTGTTACCCCTCAAGGAACAGCACCTAAAGAAGTACATGTAGAAGTAAAAGAATATTATGCCCTTTCAGATATAGCTTTGGGTGGATTAAGTACAAAAACAAGTAAAGGTAAGTTGCTTAAAACAGGTGGTATGATAGAGGTAAGCGCCAAAGATGAAACCGGAAGCGATTTAATTTTAAAAAAATCAATGACCGTGAGTCTTCCTACCAGTAAAAGCAAAAAAGACAATAAAATGATCTTGTATGAAGCTGTAGAATCAAAAAATGTAAAAAACCCAACTGTTTGGAAGAAATCTAAAACTCCAAATTATAAAAAGCCTTTTACACTTAATAAAGAACAGATCTTAGCCCAGCTTGAAAAGAATTATGGCAGTCCTGAGGTTATTTTACAGTCTATGATTGAACATGGGGTAGAACAAACGATTAATGATGCGGTAGACCACACTATAAAACAGGCGATTAACTATCCATTAAAAAAAGGATATGAACTTGTTAGAAGAAAGCACTTAAAATTTAAAGGTTATGACAAACAAGCCATTGATCGCATCATCAAAAGTGAGCGTGAAAAATTAGAACTCATGCAAACGCAACGCTACATGTTCACAGCAACTAACCTTGAAAAACTCAACTGTGACGCTGATGGTATTCAAGGGGTAAAAGGTAAGCGTATTATTCAACGATTTAATATTGATGGAGGGCTTGAAAATGGGTATTTATATATGCTATTTCCTGATAAACAAGTAGTTTGTTTGGCAGATGCTACACTAAAGCCTTTAGAAGAAGTTAATGCAGGAGATTTTTTAGGCACAAATAGAGAGACTAAATTCAGTAAAACCCCAGAAGGAAACTCAGTTATTGTATTTGGATTTAGAGTGCGTAACGGAAAATTTGAAAGTTGTCAAAAACGCATTACTACTTCAATCACACCAGAACACCTGTCTTTTAAACCCTCTTCTTTAATGCAGTTTAAACAAGAAATCAATGCTTTGCCTTTTGCGCTGTAGTTAGAGGCTAAAAATCATCATTTCTTACTCTTAACGTATACATCACAAATCCCTCTCCTCCATCATCCAGCCACTGATCACAGTCATTTAAGTCTTTATTGAACGATTTTTCTGCCCCATCTATCTTTGAGCTCAAGTATTGCATTTCAAGCTGGTTAAACCCATTCTTTTTTCTGCAATCACGTTCTTTGATGACTATAGTCTGAGTGGTGAAAATTTGCTTTGAGTTTCCTTGAACGGAGTCTGATTGTACAAGCTCAGTACCTTCAAGTTTGTAGCTAAAATACACCACGTTATTTGTAAAGTTGTGAATGCTGTAATAACCTGTAGTCGTAGCCTCTTTTTTACATCCACTACACACTAAAAAAGACATTAAAATCAATGTTAATTTATGGTTCAAAATCGTTTTCATACACTCTAAGAATAAAGGTTTGATAATGATCATAGCGCCCAGATTTTAACCAAGCCCCACAAGTGTTAGGGTCAGGGGTATAAAAATGTGTGAGCAAAGCAGCATCTTTAAATTCAATTTGCAATACTGAAATACCGCCTATGGCAGTCGAGTCTGCAACTTGCCCTCGGCAAGCGACATTTTTACTCAATTCAGTGCCTAAAAAAGCAAATATTTTAGCCTCTCCTGGTGCAATGGTGTCTGTTTGAATAGTAAAATCACCAAAGGTATATTCGTTTAAATTCTCCCAGCTGATGATCACCTCTTGTTTGGTTTTATTGTGCAAGATATACTCAACATTTGAAAACACCACCGAACGGCATCCACCCAACATCATCATTGCTCCAAAAAATAATGGTAAAGCGCGCATTATAGTTCAAAAAAGATGTTTTTAACAAACAAGACACTATCAGATTCATCTGTAGCTTTGATTTGCATAGTTACTTGATCTTGTATCATAATCATCACATCTGGGCTACCTTGATTAGCACTTAAGGTTTGTGTTTGATGCACAGCATCAAAGGCTTGCAGGTTCCAACCTTCAAGCTCTGTATACCCCCAAGGTTCATTTTGCGCATTAGCAGTATTGCTCAATTCAAGGGTAAGTGTTCTTTCTCTGCCAATATTTGCAGCTAAAGAAAATCCATCAGTAGGGTCTAGTATGGTGCCATTAGGCAAAGCCAGTAAATTAATGCCATTTAAACTGACCTCATCAAAGGTGATTTCGCCTTTAAGCAAAGTGGTTTCATCTTTAGCACACCCAGATAAAAACAACATAACTGCAAAAGAGATATAGTAACGGATTTTTTTCATTTTTATGCTTTATACAGATAACCACAAGATATAAAAATGTTACAAACTGACGTTTAAGTGTTTGGTTTTCTGAGAATTAAAATTACTTTAGTACTATAAATTAAACACTATGAGCAACGAAAACACCTTTGTAGCAAGTCCTGAGGCAAAAGCCAAGGCCACAAAATTTAGAGTTATCGCCTTTATCTGCTGGATTTTAGCCATGGCAGGGCAGGTATACGCAATTTTTAACCTCATCAGCAACGAAATGCTAACCTGGCTGATTGTGGCTATTGTAATTATCTTAATTTTAGCGGTTACTGGAAACATCTTGTGGAAAAAATCAAACCGCCTAGACCCCGCTTCTGAAAAAGATGGATTTAAGTTCTTTTTACAAAACCAGTTGGGCGCTATTATGGGCATCTTGGCCTTTTTGCCTTTGGTGGTGATGATTTTAATGAACAAAGATTTAGATGGCAAAAGTAAGGGCATTGCAGGTGCCATTGCAGGCATTGCTTTAGTAGTAGCAGGCGTTTCTGGGGTGGATTTTAATCCTCCATCTGTAGAGAAATACACCGAAGAGATTCAAAACCAAACCAAAGATCTCGCAGATTTAAATGTGGCTGATGATGTATACTGGGCAAAAGCTGGAAACAAATACCATATTGACAGTGATTGCTACCACATCAGAGACAATGCTGGAGTTACGCGTGGAACCGTCAAAGAATCTTTCGAGCAGAAAGGCATTTCAGAGTTGTGTAAGACGTGTCGTAAAAATGCAGAAAAAGCACGCCTACTGCCTGTAGAAGAAGCAGAATAAATAAAATTAATTGTAATAAAAAAGCCCTTAAAATCATCAAGGGCTTTTTTTATTCTAAGAAACTGCTGTTAAAAACACTAGAGTTTTTCTAAAGTAGTTGTTGTTAAAATATTCTCTGCATCTACATAATCAAGCACCAATTTTGTATCTGTTTTTTCAACAATACTCAACACTTGGGTCAATTCAGCTTCTGTGAGCTCAAATCCGAAAGATGCAAAAAGACTGCCGTCTAATTTTAAGGTCAATTCATCTGCATCGTCGTTTACATCATAAGTAAAAGCTTGAGATTTTCCATCTTGAACAATGGCTCCATCGCAAGGATCTTTCTTGATTTTACAATTTTCAAATTTGTAGACAATTCCTGAAATCAAAGAATCTGGAGATACTTCTCCGTCATAAACTTCTTTGGTTACTTGCCAAGATCCTTCAAGGTCATTGACTAAATTCTGACGCTCCTTAGCGCATCCGTATATAAAAAGTGCAGCGCTTAACAGCACTGAAATTTTAAAGGTTAATCGTTTCATAGTAATTGGTTTTAAATGGTTAAACAATAATTAGCGTATCGGCACTTTTTCAAACTTTGTAGTGTCAAAAAAGACCTGAAAGCTTACTTTAATATGATTTTTGATGTCGTTATAAATACTGTCATTTGTTTCGTTAAAAGCATGATAAATAATCTCAGAGCAAAACATTTTGTCTTTGTGTTCATAATCAAAAGCATAATCAAAGGCAATTTGTTGCTGCTCATAGCTTTTGATTTTCTCTACAAATTCTCGTCTTTTTTCAAGACTGTTTTTGCGTCTAACTACATAAATATTAGATGGATGCGCATCTGCTAAAAAATCTTCTATACGAATACTTTGCACGCCGTCTTTAGGGGCATACTCTTTAGAGATTGAATGAATTAACTCAAGTTGTTGTTGGTGATTTTTCACTACTACAGCACAATGTGAGATCGGGATTTTTTCATTCAGATGCTTAACCACCATGTCACTAATGATGCCTCTACTGCGCTTTAAAAGAATGTCTCCTTCTTTTAGGTTTGCAGTGTTGATGTTAATTTCTGCTTGTTTAAAATTATGCTCTTGCTTTTGTTTCTCACAAGAAACTAAACAGACGCATAAAAAGCTGAAAACGTAAACAAGTATTTTAACAAAAAGATTCATTTCATTTGGTTTTTGTTCTTGCATGCTTAAAAAGCACGCAAGAACATGAACTTAGAGGTTTTACTTTTTACCTCCACCAATAGTAATAGCTGTTTTAATAGCAATATAACTTGGGTTATATGTATTAGTGCCAAAAATTAAGTTGTATTCTGCTGCTAATCTCCAGTGGCCTAATTCAAAACCAATTCTTGGAACAATACCAGGTTTGAATCCTCCTTGTATTTCTTCTATCGTGCCAAAATCTGATGAAACTCCAACATTTGCAACAGCAAAGCCAGACAAACCTAAGCCGCCAAAAGGTCTAAAAGTGTTCGCATTTAAATAGTATTCGCCCACTAAACCATAATGCGCTAAAGCGCTTACCGAAGTAAATTCATCGCCGCCTGCCATGATGGCTTGTTGGTAATTAATACCAAAGGCCAGTTGGTCTGAATGATTATATCTGGTTTCAAATCCAACTAGAATACCTCCACCACCACTTTGTGGCATTGCATATCCTAAAACAGGAATATCAACCTCAATCATTCGAAAGGTTTCTGATTGAGAAAAACTATTTAACGATAAAAAACTAAATCCTAAAACTGTACATATTGACTGTATGATTTTCATAATAATTAATTTAAAAGTTCTACTTATAGAATGTGCACTTCGCAATTTGTTACAAAAAGCACTTTGAGTACAAAATGGCTTTTAAATTTTAGGTGAAAGCTTTTTAAATGATAAGTGATTGAAATAAAGTGATAGGTGATATTTATAAGCTCAAAACCAGTTGTAACATTTTAGATCTTTGTCGTTGCATCACCAAATGCAAAATTTGAAATACACTAAAACATTAGAAATACAAAAAAACAAAATCAGTTTAAAAACTGCAGATGGTATACTTGTTGTTCCAGTATATGAAATACAGTATGTACAAGCTTATGGAAATTACACAAAAGTATATGTTACGGGGCAAATGAGATTCTTGCTCATTTCAAATACGCTTTCGTTTTTTGAAAAAAAGTTTTCTGAATCTGGTTTTTTAAGGATTCACTACAGTTTGCTTGTCAACGCTGTTTGGATTAAGTCTGTCAACCTAAAAAGTCCACCTTTTGTAGTGCTCAAATCTGGGATTCAGCTTACAGTAGCTCAAAGAAGAAAACAAGCTGTAGAGCAATTTATGCTCGAATTTACAGACAGTATAAAATAAGGTCTTTACCCATGACAGTTCTTAAACTTCTTACCACTTCCACAAGGGCAAGGCTCGTTTCTACCCACTTTTGCTTCTGCTACAACAGGGGCACGCTTTTGAGGTTTTGCCTCACCACCTAAGTTTTGGTTTCGAGCTTGTTCTTGGGCACTTCGAGCTGCTGCCACATCGTTTCTTGTGGTTTGCATTTGCTTTAAATCAGCTTTGGGTTGCTCTTGTACTTTTTGCTGCCCAGGGGCTTGGGCATAAATGTTTGCTTTTTGCAAGAAAGAGATGATCTCTTTATTGACCTTTGAAAGCATTTGCTCAAACAATGCAAAAGATTCTATCTTATAGGTCACCAACGGATCTTTTTGCTCGTATTGTGCTGCTCCCTGAATGTTTTGTTTTAAATCATCTAACTCTCTTAAATGCTCTTTCCAAGCATCATCAATGAAGCTTAAAGTAATGATTTTCTCAAGCTGGGTGCAAATGTGCATACCATCAGAATTCATCAACTTATCTCTATTAAACCTAAATCCTATGACTTTTTTACCATCTGTGAACCCGATCGGAGGCAGATTGTTCGAAATCTCAGGATTGTTTTTAATCACATCTCTCACCGCACTAAAAACCATTTTAGAAATGGTTTTTTTCTTTTGATCGTAGTGCAAGTAAGCAGTTTTAAACAACTCATCAGTCAATTCTTGAAAAGACGTTGAGGCTGCTTTTGTCTCATCGAAGGGCAATTGTACAGATAAAATTGAAAAGGCATCCATCTGAAATTGCTCATAATCTTTGCTTTGCTGATAATCACCAGTGATCTCTTGTACTACATCATACAAAGCATCGCTGATGTCTAAAGCTAGACGCTCTTCATACAAAGCGTTTTTACGTTTTTTGTAGATTACCTCTCTTTGAGAGTTCATCACATCATCGTATTCTAACAATCTTTTTCGTATGCCGTAGTTGTTCTCTTCAACTTTCTTTTGAGCACGTTCAATCGATCTGGTAATCATGCCGTGCTGAATTACATCACCTTCTTCGTGACCCAAACGGTCCATCATACGGGCAATACGCTCAGATCCGAACAAACGCATGAGATTGTCTTCAAGTGAGACAAAAAACTGAGAAGAGCCCGGATCACCTTGCCTACCCGAACGCCCCCTTAACTGACGATCAACTCTTCGAGATTCGTGACGCTCTGTACCAATAATGGCCAGTCCTCCAGCTGCTTTTACCCCATCTCTTAACTTAATGTCAGTACCACGACCTGCCATGTTGGTGGCAATGGTCACTCTACCTGCAAACCCAGCATCTGCCACAACATCTGCCTCTTTATCGTGCAATTTTGCGTTGAGCACATTGTGCTTGATTTTTCTTTTAGTGAGCATCTTACTTAGGTGCTCAGATGATTCTACAGTGGTGGTTCCTACCAAAACAGGACGGCCTGCATCGATCATTTTTTGTACTTCTTGCGCAATGGCATCGTTCTTTTCTCTTACGGTTTTGTACACCAAGTCTTGCTCGTCTTTTCTAGCAATTGGTCTGTTTGTCGGAATAATAATTACATCAAGCTCATAGATTTGAAACAGTTCTGTTGCTTCAGTCTCGGCGGTACCGGTCATGCCCGAGAGTTTGTTGTACATTCTAAAATAATTCTGTAGGGTAATGGTCGCATAGGTCTGTGTGGCGGCTTCTACCTTTACGTTTTCTTTTGCTTCAATGGCTTGGTGCAGTCCGTCTGAATAACGACGGCCATCCATAATACGACCTGTTTGTTCATCGACAATTTTTACTTTGTTGTCCATGACCACATACTCGTTTTCTTTCTCGAACAGTGCGTAGGCCTTTAAAAGTTGATTCATTGTGTGGATGCGATCAACCTTGATGGCATAGTCAATATTGAGCTGATCTAAAGCTTTAGACTCGTCTTCTTGAGATAGGTTTTTGTTTCTAATCTCAGCAATACTTGCCCCCATATCAGGAACAATATAAAAGTTCGGATCATCTGTATTACCCGTAATCAAATCAATCCCTTTTTCAGTCAATTCAATGCTATTGGTCTTTTCATCTATGGTAAAAAATAGTTTTTCATCAACTGTAGGCATTTCTTTTGCATTGTCTTGCAAATAAAAATTCTCAGTTTTTTGCAAAGTCGTCTTGATGCCTGGCTCACTTAGGTACTGAATCAATTCTTTGTTTTTAGGCAATCCACGATGTGCTCTTAAAAGTGCCAATCCACCATCTTTTTGGTTTTGATTATAGGTCTTTTTATCGGCTGCCTGTGTTTCTGTAATTGATAGTAACTTTTTAGCCTGTGCCAAAAAGCCTTCTGCCTCTTTGCGTTGAGCACGCATCAGCAACTCAACTTTTGGTTTGTACTGCGTGTATTCTTGTTGGTCTCCTTTAGGGGTCGGGCCAGATATAATCAACGGAGTTCTAGCATCATCAATCAAGACAGAATCAACCTCATCGACAATGGCATAATTGTGCTTGCGCTGAACCAAATCTTCAACCTTAGAGGCCATGTTATCTCTCAGATAATCAAACCCAAACTCATTGTTGGTACCATAAGTAATATCAGCTAAATAAGCATTTCTTCTGCCTTCTGAATTGGGCTGATGATTGTCAATACAATCAACTGTTAAGCCGTGAAATTGAAAGATGGGTGCATTCCATTCGGCATCTCTTCGAGCCAGGTAATTGTTCACCGTCACCACGTGTACACCTCTACCACTCAAAGCATTCAAATAGATGGGCAAGGTAGCTACTAAGGTTTTACCCTCTCCTGTTTGCATCTCAGCAATTTTTCCTTGATGCAAGACTACTCCTCCAATTAACTGCACATCGTAATGAATCATTTGCCATTCAATATCGGTACCAGCAGCGTTCCATTTGTTAAGCCAAGTGGAGTTGTTTCCACTGATTTGAATGTGTGGTCTATTGGCAGCTAATTCTTTGTCTAAAGCTGTGGCTTGTACTTGCAACTGCTGATTTTCAGTGAGTCTTCTTGCCGTTTCTTTCACAACAGCAAAGGCTTGAGGCAACAAATCATCAAGCACTGTTTTTAATTTCTCAGTGATTTGTTCTTCAATTTGATCAATCTGATCAAAAATTTGATCTTTCTCATTGATTGAAGCTTGTTCTGCTTTTAGCTTTAACGCATCAATTTGATCGCGTTCTTGTTTTACTGCTTCATTGATTTTTGATTTAAACTCAGCGGTCTTCTCTCTGAGTTGTTGGTCTGATAAAGCATTTAAACCAGCATATTGTTTATTAATCTGATCAACAACAGGACGAATAGCTTTGATGTCTTTTTCTGATTTTGTTCCAAAGATTTTTTTTAAGATAGAACCAATCATAATTCAGGGTATTTTTGATTTTTTTGACGAAAAATAAAGGTACAGAATTCTTTGAATTGAGACCCTATTTTAGTGCTCAAATAAAAAACTTGCCAAAAATGGTAGCCAAAGCACTCCAAAAGGCAACAGAAATAAATAATGCAGGCAATGTTTTTCGGTCATCCCTGAAATAATTGTAAGCAATAATACTGCCTATCGGAATAGAGATCATCATAGGGGTAATAAAAGCAATTCCAATGATGCCCCACGATCGCTTTACTTTTACCGTAAGACGAGAACTCCATGAAAAAATACGCTTTTTATCTTTGCTTTTAAACCTATGCGCGATAAGTTGCACGAGTGATCCACCAAAAAAATAGAACACCAATACGCCCAGCGATCCACCCGAAAAAAGAATTAAAAAATTAACAAAAGGAGCATAACCTGAAAGCAAAACCGCAGGCACTGACACCAACATCTTAATGCTTGCAAGTAACATTAAAGAAATCACTTTTAAGGCCTCAACCCACATGATTAGAAAGCTTTACAATTTAGGTCCGTAAGCCAAGTCACCAGCATCACCCAAACCAGGCACGATGTAACTCTTGCTGTTCATCTGTTCATCTAAAGCTGCAATCCAAAAGTGGGTGTCTTTAGGGAAGTTTTTAACCACATATTCAAGGCCTTGACGAGAACCTATGGCTACTGCTACGTGTGTTGCTTTGGGTTTTCCGTTGGTAAGTAATGCCTCGTAGCATGCATACATCGATGACCCTGTAGCCAACATGGGGTCAGATAAAATCAAGGTTTTGTCTTGCAATGAAGGTGATGCCTGATAGTCAACAGCGATATCAACTTCGTGGTTTTCATGTGGTTTTCTGTAAGCTGAAATAAAGGCGCTAGGCGCTTTGTCGTAAACATATTGCAGACCCAGGTGTAATGCTAAGCCTGCACGCAAAATGGTTGCTAAGACAGGTTGCTCAGACAGTATATTTACCTTGCAAGTATCGAGCGGAGTAGTGATGGTTTTTTGCTGATATTCAAGATGTTTTGAAATCTCAAACCCAATAATAGCACCGATGCGCTCCATGTTTTTTTGAAACCGCATTTGATCGCCTTGAATCTGAGTATCTCTAATCTCTCTAATAAACTGGTTGAGCACTGAATTTTGCTCATTTAAGATATGTACATTTTGCATGGTAAGGCGAAGTTAGTGAATTGAGAAGCGTAGATCAAGGGTAAAAAAAAGGCTATAAGCAAAAACTTATAACCCTTTCAACTTTTTAACTTTTAGTCTTACCCATTTCCTGTTCCAGTTTGTCTATGATCAGTTAAATCAAAACTAAAATCAAATGCTTGATCGTATATGTGAGATACGTCTGTATCACAGCACCCCGCATCACCAGCAGTACAGCTATCATTAGTTGACACTTCATAAACACTTAACGATCCAGCATAAGTATTCGTCTCTGTATTGTTATTAATTTTAAAATCATTGAACAATTCTTTTAAATTATCTTTTTTTGTGCTCATAATTATTTTTTTAACATCTTGAATTTAAGAAAATTATATTAGTGAATCAATAAATAATAAACAAAAGACTAATTTACTTTATAAGTGTATTGAATTCACTTTTAAGTGTTTTGTAGATGAAAATCGAAACCCTCTTTACCAAGCCAGGTTAATACATTTTTACACCAAATATCACGGCCTTCTTGAGCAGTTAAAATTCCAGTTTCAACCGCATAATCTACCACTCGACCCGGAAAAGATGTACCTACGCCTTCCATTTCACCCAAAGGATACGGATCATCTAGGCCAATAATCATTTGGCTGGCACCGACACGTTTTTTTAGTAATTCTAAAGTGTAAGAATCATGAACCAGGGTGTCAAAAAATAGATTCTCACTACCCAATGTTTCTCTTGGGTCGTGATAGCCTTTAAAAATATCAGGGCGGCCATCATAACCCTGAATACGCCTGCCATATCCAGCAATACCCAACATACCACCGTGAGCAAAACTCGTGCGCATCTTTGGGTATTTTTTAGGCAAGGCTCTTAACGTAAATAAATGCAAGGTATCTGCACATTGCGCCATCATCCAAACCAAATGAAAGCGCCAGTATTGATTTTTTAAAGCCACCATTTTCTCACCATCATAAGGGTGAATCTGAAGGGCTAAGCCAAGATCATTCGCTTTTTCAAAAATAGGATCTACCTCTTGCTCTGCAACAGACAGCCACTCTGCTTTAGAATTTAAAAAATGAGTAGGCAAACAAAGCACTCTAAGATTCAATTCATGAACACAACGATCAATTTCTTTTAAGGCTTCTTTCATGTAAAGCGGCTGCACTACAAAACCACAGGTAAATTTCTCTGGATAATTGCTTTGTATTTGAGCATTAAAATCATTCTGAAAACGCATGGTGTCAACGCAATCCTGTTTAGACCAACCATTGCAGTACAACTGAGATAAACAAAGCATAACTGCATGATCGATCTGATGCTTATCCATCCACAACAGCTTATCCTTCACAAAAAAACTTTGATCTGTAATTGGCCTTGACCACTCTCCCTGACGCATGAAGGATTTATCTTCATCGACCCAAAATAATTTTTTGTCCTTCATAAATCTAGGAATTTGAGAAGGCTCAGGTAAGATATGTCCGTGACCATTTATGCGCACAATACTTTAACTAAAATATATCCTATTAACGAAAAATAACACTAAAAGATACATTATAGCTAGACTATGCATTGTAGTGTACTGTAATTAATGAAAAAGTCTTGGAAAAACGAAAATAAAAAAGGGAAGACTTTTTACAATCTTCCCTTTAAGCAGCCCGTAGGGGAATCGAACCCCTGTTTCCAGGATGAAAACCTGGCGTCCTAACCCCTAGACGAACGGGCCTCAATTAATGAGAATACGAAATTAATTTTTTCTGTGATATGTTCCAAATAAATTTCAGGGTTTACGCATGGTTTTCTATAATTTTGTGATACAAAACCAGAATTTATGAGCTTACTTGTTGTTGGGACTGTTGCTTTTGATGCTATTGAAACTCCTTTCGGAAAAACAGATAAAATTGTGGGTGGAGCCGCTACTTATATCTCACTTGCTGCTAGTTTTCACACCAAAGACATTGGTTTAGTTTCTGTTGTGGGTGGAGATTTCCCTAAAGAGAAAATTGCTTTTTTAAATTCTAAAGGCATTGATACTTCAGGCCTTGAAATCAAAGAAGACGAAAAATCATTTTTCTGGTCAGGCAAATACCACAATGACATGAATACCCGTGATACACTTGCCACTGAGTTGAATGTCTTATTAGATTTCGACCCTAAAGTGCCCAATGATCAAACTGCTCCTGACTTTTTAATGCTAGGCAACCTAGACCCAGACTTACAAGCCAAAGTGTTAGATCAGATGACTAAGCGTCCAAAGCTAATTGCGATGGATACCATGAATTTTTGGATGGATATGAAACTCGATCAGCTTAAAAAAAATATTGCCAGAATCGACGTACTCACCATCAACGACGAAGAAGCACGTCAACTTTCAGGTGAATACTCGCTAGTCAAAGCGGCAAAACTTATTTTAAGCTGGGGACCCAAATACCTAATCATTAAAAAAGGTGAACACGGCGCACTACTTTTCGACAAAGAAAACAACGTCTTTTTTGCGCCCGCCCTACCCTTAGAAGAAGTCTTTGACCCTACTGGTGCTGGAGATAGCTTCGCAGGTGGGTTTATCGGCTATTTAGCCGCAACAAAAGACATTTCCTTTGACAATCTAAAACGTGCAGTGATCATCGGATCTGCTATGGCCTCGTTCACCGTTGAAAAATTCGGCACCCAGCGCTTAGAAGCAATTAGCCCACAAGAAGTTGATCAAAGACTACAAGCTTTTAACAACTTAGTTCAAGTAGACATTGCACTAGCCCATTAAAAGCCATTTTAAACCATTAAACACACATCATGAAAAACCTATATTCTTTCGCATTTTTTATTTTGCTTATCAATACAGCAAACACTCAAAGCGTCGTTGAAACATTCTGCGGAACTGGTATTGCAGGGCTCACGAACGGAACCCCCAATCAAACGGCTTTTAATTACCCTCAAAGTATCTGTATCGATCAAATGGGTAATTTATACATAACAGACAGTGATAATAACTGCATTCGAAAAATTGATCAAAATGGCAATTCAACCACTTTTGCAGGCGGATCAGGCCCTCAAGATACAGGATATGTTGATGGTGAGAAATCGATTGCAAGATTCAACGTTCCTTCTGGTATTTGCATCAATGCACAAGGCGATTTATTTGTCACAGATTTCTGGAATCACTGTGTTAGAAAAATTTCAGCCTCTACCGGAATGGTCAGTACTGTTGCTGGGTCTACTATTGAAGGTTATGCTGACGGAATAAGTGATTCTGCACAGTTCAATTCACCAAGAGCACTTGTGTTGAGCCCAGATGAAAACTTTCTTTTTGTTGCAGATAGTTGGAACCATAGAATTCGAAAAATTGATCTTCAAAACAATACTGTAAGCACCTATGCAGGATCTGGTGTATTTGGCTACCCTAATCAAGGAAGTCACAACGACGGGCAAGACACTGTCTCAGCTACTTTTTACACTCCAACTGGTCTTGATATTGATTCAAACGGAGTGTTGTATGTTGCAGATGCCTTCAATCATAGAATTCGAAAAATTGATACGCTGGGAGTAGTAACAACTGTTGTTGGCAACGGCCCTTCTGGTTCAGCTAACGGAAGTTACGCTCCAGGAAATACAGCTACTGCTAGACTTAATGTACCTGTAGAACTCATGCTTTTACCATCAGGTGACATCTTGGTAAGTGATTTATATAGCCAGCGCATCAGACTCATTACAAATGATACTGTTGAAACGTATGCTGGAACAGGTAGCGTAGGGTTTTATGATGATTATGCTGAGCTTTCTCAACTAAATAACCCAAGAGCAATGACACTTAGTTTAACAGGAGACACTTTGTTTTTTACTGACCAAGGCAACAATGTGATTCGTATGATTTTCACTCAAGAGAATCAAAATCCACCCACTTCTAATAACCAGTTAAGCTTTCAGGATCAATTCAAAGTATATCCTTCACCTGTGAGTGATCAACTCGTTATTGATTTAAGCAATCTACAAACAAATGACTTAAACATAGTAATTCAAAATGCATTAGGGCAAACTATTTATTCAAACAACGTCAATACCAGTATTGAAGCCATAGACGCCTCATCATGGAATACCGGAATGTATGCCGCAAAGCTTGTAAGTAACCATAAAGTAATGGCAGTTCAGAAGATAATAAAAAGGTAGTTTTTTATAAAAACACTCAAAAAAAGCGTTATTCACTTGTGTTTAACGCTTTTTTTATAGCCTTATCATTCTTATTGAACACTCTATAAAAGCCTTTGCTACCAAATAAGTAGCGCGCAATATTGGCCTTTAGATAGTTAGAAATTAAGCGCGTAGAAACGTTTGCCTGAGTGCGTTTATACTTTACTCCAGCCTCACTGGCAAATCCATATAAGCCTTTCAGTAAAGAATAATCAACTACAAAAAGTTTCTCAAATTCAGCAGCATCTGTATACATATCTTTAAACTCTGCTCGATGCTGATCAACATAATCTAAGGCATACTCGCGAATCAAGCCATTGTACAACAAGGCAATAAAATAATCGGTACGATCAGTGGTATCAAACGGCACAATCACATCAGGATAAATACCTCCACCCCCATATACTACATCTCCAGAAGGCGTAAAGTATTTTAAAGAATCAGGAAAAGCCGAACTGTCTATCTCAGTCTCAATACTGCCCAAGCGTTCATATTGCGCCTCATGATAAGCTTCTGACCCTTCTTCATACGGCATTTGAATGCTTCTTCCGGTAGGAGTATAATACCGAGCAATGGTCAATCGAATAGCCGATCCATCAGGCCAATTGGTTTGTTCTTGCACTAAGCCCTTGCCATACGAACGCCTACCGATAATGGTGCCTCGATCATTGTCTTGCACCGCCCCTGAAATAATCTCAGAAGCAGAGGCCGTGCCCTCATCAATGAGTACGCAAATATCTGTTTGATGAAAAGCTCCTGAAGAGGTCGCATAATAAGTTCTTTTTGGGCGTGCTTTGCCTTTGGTGTAGACGATTAACTCACCAGATACTAAAAACTCATCTGCAAGCTTGACGGCTTGATCTAGGTATCCGCCCCCATTGTTTCGAAGATCTAACACAAGCTTTCGCATGCCTTTTTCTTTCAAGGTTAAACTGTGCTGCATAAACTCTTCATAGGTCGTTCTTGAAAAACGGCTCAGTTTTAAATACCCCGTAGTATCATTGAGCATAAAAGAAACATCAACACTGTTAATCGGAATTTTATCTCTTGTAATGGTAAAATGCTGTATTTGGGTGGATGTGTGCCCACGCAAGATGCCTACTTTTACCTTTGTACCCTTCGCCCCTCTCAACAATTGCATTACGCGTTTGTTAGTAAGTTCAGTACCTGCTACAATTGTATCATTTACCTCTACAATGCGGTCTCCTGCTCTGATGCCCACCTGCTCTGAAGGCCCACCAGTAATAGGAGAAATCACCAAAATAGTATCTTCTTGAATGCTGAATTCAATGCCGACTCCTTCAAAATTTCCGTGCAAAGGCTCGTTCACCGAGCTTAAATCTTTGGGTGGAATATAATACGAATGCGGGTCTAATTCTTGCAACAAAAACCCTACGGTTTGATCAACCAACATTTCTTTTTTTACCGTATCGACATACTCTTGCTCGATGTAGTGGATGATCTCATTGAGTTTATTGAATCCTAAAGGCGAGATGTTCATCAACTCAGGATTGTGGTAGCCCCCATTTGACAAGCGCATACCCACAAAAGCCCCAAAAATAAATACTAAAGCTAAAATTATGGGATTAAAACGGCCTTGTGGTTTTGTCATTGTGTAAGTTTGTAAGTAGCTAGTAATACACAATATACAATTTGCTTTCAACACTGCAATACATAACTTCTGATCATGCACAATACTCGCATTTTGAGTTGGGCAAACAAGCTTTTCAAGCGGGGTGTAAGTGGGTACAGTTGCGCATGAAAGATGCAGCTGATCAATACATTTTAGATACTGCCTTAGCCTTAAAAGAAGTTGCTAAAGCGTGCGGGGGGATGTTAACCATCAATGACAATGTATTGATTACCAAAAAAACCAATACTAATGGAGTGCACTTAGGGGTAAATGACACGCCTGTGAAAGAGGCTAAAACCATCTTAAATGCTGAGCAAATCATCGGAAAAACAGCCAACTCTATACAAGAATTGACAATTGCCTTGTCTGAAGGTGTTGATTACATTGGGTATGGCCCTTTGCGGTTTACATCCACCAAAAAAAACTTAAGTACTCCTGTAGGAATACAGGCCTACAAGGCACTTAAAAACCCAACCACTCCAATTTATGCCATCGGAGGCATTCGAGTAGAAGACCTCTCTGAGCTGAGCAAAACCCATGTGCATGGCATTGCCATTAGTAGTTTACTTACAAATTCAAGCCAAAAAGAGCAGCTAATCTCTCAAATACATCGTATTTTTGATGCACGTGACTGACCAACTTCAAATAGCCGATAAAACCTTTACCTCTCGCTTGTTTACAGGCACTGGAAAATTTGCCTCTGGCACGTTGATGCAAAAGAGTATCGAGGCAAGCGATTCTGAGCTAGTGACTGTTGCCTTAAAACGCATTGAATTGAGTCAAGATGATGAGAACATTTTGCAATATTTTAAATCTCTGAACATTGATTTGTTGCCAAATACCTCTGGGGTAAAAACTGCTAAAGAAGCCGTATTTGCAGCTCAAATGGCCAGAGAGGCACTACAAACCAATTGGATCAAACTTGAAATTCATCCTGACCCTAAATACTTGATGCCTGACCCTATTGAGACCTTAGTAGCAGCTGAGCAATTGGTCAAAGAAGGCTTTGTCGTGTTGCCTTATGTGCATGCCGACCCAGTGCTTTGTAAGCGCCTTGAAGAAGTGGGTTGCCAAGCAGTAATGCCTTTAGGAGCTATGATTGGTTCAAATATGGGGCTAAAAACCTTAGAGTTTCTAAACATTATCATTGAACAGGCAAATGTACCGGTGATCATTGACGCAGGATTGGGCCTTCCTTCACACGCTTCAGCAGCTTTTGAAATTGGCGCAGATGCCGTGCTGATCAATACAGCGATTGCAGTAGCCAAAGACCCCATTGCGATGGCTCAAAGCTTTAAGCTAGCTTGCCAGGCAGGCAGAACAGCCTATTTGGCAGGGCAAGCACAAGTACTCAATACCGCTGAAAGCTCAAGCCCACTCACTTCTTTTTTAGATGCTTAATATGCTAAAAGGGTTTGAACAGATCTTTGATAAGCATGATTGGAAGGCTGTAAGCGCATCGATCTATGCTAAAACCAGCAAAGATGTTGAGCGAGCACTTTCAACGTCAAGCAGAGACATTGAAGATTTCAAAGCCTTAATTTCACCTGCCGCAGAACAGTACCTAGAACAAATGGCACAACAAAGCCATGCGCTGACCAAAAAGCATTTTGGCAACAACATTCAAATGTATATTCCGCTTTACCTATCAAATGAATGCCAAAACATTTGCACCTATTGTGGGTTTTCGCTCGATGTAAAACTCAAGCGCAAGACCTTAACAGATGCTGAAATTCATGCTGAGGCCAAACTCATCAAGCGTCTTGGGTACGATCATGTACTGGTGGTCACGGGCGAGGCAAATAAAACGGTAGGCATGCCTTATTTTTTAAACGCCATTAAGATTTTAAAGCAGTATTTTGCGCATATTTCTTTAGAGGTGCAGCCCTTAGAACAAGAAGATTACTTTAAACTAAAGCAGGCTGGCGTACAAGCCATTTTGGTGTATCAAGAAACCTATCACAAAGAAGATTATAAAAAACACCATCCAAAAGGTAGAAAATCTAATTTCGCCTATCGGCTTGACACGCCTGATCGCATTGGCAGGTCGGGTATGCATAAAATTGGGTTGGGTGTGCTGATTGGGCTTGAAGATTGGCGTGTAGATAGTTTTTTTACCGCCTTACACATGCAATACCTAGAAAAAAAGTATTGGAAAAGCCGCTATGCGATATCTTTTCCTAGATTGCGCCCCTGCGCTTCAGGTATTCCATTAAAATCAGTAATTAGCGACAGACAACTTACTCAGCTCATTTGTGCTTATCGCTTGTTAAACCCCATGGTAGAGCTTTCAATGTCTACACGCGAGAGTCAAAAGTTTAGAGACAATATCATCAAACTGGGCATTACCTCAATCAGT
Organism: Flavobacteriales bacterium; assembly: GCA_020631045.1. GTDB lineage: Bacteria > Bacteroidota > Bacteroidia > Flavobacteriales_G > JALEGO01 > JAHDHZ01. The sequence goes on from JAHDHZ010000015.1 coordinate 35,673, forward strand.
GCTGAGTCTTCTACCGAACCCGGAGGGTACTCCACCCCAAAAAAAAGCCTAGAGCAATTTGAAACTGATGACAAACGCAATACCAAAAGTTTTGTTCAGGTGATTAAAGATCAAGGGTATAATGTGGTTTTTAAGGATTGGGATAAAAGTTTACAATAACACATTATGTCTGGTATTTTAAAAGATAGAACTCTTAAAATTTTAGATTATTTCAGTACTGAGAATTTTTCAATATACTCTTGGTCATTACTGTAGATTTTCAAAAAATAAATCCCCGCAGATAAATCCTCTAAACTGATTCTATTTACAGAATAGGTGAGATCACTTTTTAACAACTTACCTTCTAAGCTATAGATTTCATATTTAAGGGGCAACTTACTATTTATATTTTTGCAATGAATAAAAAGCTCATTTTGTGCTGGATTTGGATAAATGACAATACCCCTTTCACTTATTAAGTCAGAGCTTACAGGGAAGTTGTCATTTGATATTCTAAAATTATCAATTCCAATTTCAGCAAAAGATGATGAACCAGAAAAACTCGCCTGATGATTGTAAGCTTTAAATATGATTTTATAATTATCATTAAAATTATAGAGGTAATTACTAAGATTAATTGTGTGCCTTTTCCACTCACTTAAACCATCGCTATTATTCAGCAAAATCAGAGTAGTATTTGATGAGTTTTCATTGTTAAGTATTACCTCTAAATAGTTATCATTTGCTTGTAGATTTGTATATGAAAATGGTTTAAACCATACATCAAATTGAAGGTAAATACTACTATCGGTAAATATGCTAAAATTAATCTCTGGAGATGTCAAACTAATTGTATCATTTATTAAATGATCTAAAAAAAAATCATCAATACCAGTAAAATAACAGCTTTGACCACAATCATCAGAGTCAAAATTAGGTTGTAACAAGGTTGTTTGGGTAGAGTCATAAATTTCCATTGTAGCTCCTCTTTGCCAGCCTCCAAAAGTATTGAAAGGCAATACCTCCCAGCCTAAATCATGATTAAAATTATCATAGTATTCTGCTGAGAGCAAAACATCAAGGGTGTCATTAGGAGCATTAAATGTATAATTTTCAATGCAATGAGAGGTCCATCCCCATTTTGAAATGTGTATGTTGTATGAGCCACTAATAATATTGCATTTATCAAAACTTCCATCTGCTAATGAAGTGAAATTATAAGAAACACTGTCATTAAATATCGATATTTGAGCATCACTTATAGGGGTAAGGTCAGTGCTTCTTATTAGGCCTTGAAGGTTAATTATATCATTGACAGGTGTCAAAGCGATATCTAAAATAGTTGTGCTGTCATTTTGTATATAAATACTATCCAAAGTAATTGATTGATAACCGAACTTACTTACTTGAACCGTATGAAATCCTGCTTGGTGAAACCCAGTGGCGTACCTTCCATTGTCTGAAGATAATTCAATTTGGTTGGTATTTAAGATTTCAATTTTAGCTTGATTTATACTTGTGCCACAAATATTATCTGAAACTACACCTTGCAAATAAGCCCCTCTTTTGAGCTCAGCTTCTAAAATAAATAAACCATGTTTTCTGTCTGTCGCAATAATGTTTTCAGAGCCTAAATATGGATATACTCCCCAGCAACCGTTAAAAAACATACCATCTGCATCTGGATATGTATCATAGTGCCCTACCTTTATTAGATTATGTGGGTTTTTAGCATCAATTATAACAACCCCTGCCTCATAGTAAGATGTAAATATATAATCGTCTTTTACGAATAAATTGTGGGGTGTAATCATGCTGTCAGGGAATATTCGATAGCGATCAACCTCAAACATGTTTTCAGGATCTTCTACATTATATGAAGTGATAAATGCACCTGAAACCTCATCAGCTGTAAAAACATATTTGTCATCGTCTGATATCCAGTTATGATGTGTGCCATTACTTGGCGTGTTGATCAAACCTAAGGTATTCATATTTTGTTTATCTGAAACATCAATGCAAATTAGAGCACCATTTCTCATTGCAGATCCCCATAATGTATCATCTCTAACCATTCCATCATGGAAATAATAAGGCTCATTAAAAACCCCTACTTCTGAAGGATTCCAAGGGTCAGATAAATCTAAGACTAAAAATCCATTTTTTTCTGGCAGTGCATTTGAGCCGAATAAATATGCATACCCTTTCTCATCAATGTATATATTGTGAGCTGTTTGAATGTTATATTGATTCCCGCTATAGAATTTATAATTTAGGTTGCTATCTGGCAAGTTTTGTAAATCAATAATTAAAAGACCTGGAGCTGATTCAGAAGTTACATAAGCATAGTGAGACCATGTCTTAACATCTTTCCATTGAGAGGCAGAAAACAAAAAAGAAAAACATTTTTCTAATGTGTCATTTGCATTAGTAATATCAAAAATTTCGACACCTAATTGACTCCCAAATATTGCATATTCTCTTGCGTTACTCTCATAACCCCACACGTCATTTAAACCGGCAGTAAAACTAGGTTCAGTTATAGAATCTGCTTTAAAGTTCTCTTGATTTATTAGATTAATATTCAATTGAGAAAACCCTTGTTTAAAAATCAATAGATTAATAAAAATTAATAATAGTTGTTTGCTATTTGATTTTTTCATTGAAAGTTGCAACATTGGTAATTATCTAAAATAACAAATAAAACCTTATCTAATAATTCAATCACTACAGAAATAAAATCCAAAACTTCATCAACAACATTGCCCATACACTCTATCGTATTTTTGGCACGGTTTTTTCACGCACTTCAGCATAACACATTTTCATTGAACAACATCAATTTAAGTTAAACCCTTAAAAACCAATGAAAATGAAAGCATTTAAATATTTCTCGACACTTATTGTGTTTGTTGTAAGCATAAACTTACTAGCTCAAGAAGAAACTGGCAAATTCAAACTGCTTAAAAAAATTTTAGACCCTAGAGAAAGTACTACTTGCCAAGCAAAAAATAGAAATGTATTGTTTATAGATTATGGAGTTTTAAATACCCTAACGGTTAAGCATCCTTTAGATTTTTCGTCTAACAATCACAATTTTGCTACTTTAGGTAGCAGCAACACTATAACCCTAGGGTATTTACACCGTATTCACAATGCCCAAAGAAGATTTAAAGTTGCTCTAGGAGTAGGCATTGAACGCAATGAACTAAAATTTCAAGAGGCTATACATCTGCCCTCAGGTGCCGAAAAATTTGAAATACAAATCCTAGAACAAGGCACAAATATAGAAAGCAAATTGCAAAACATTTATGTGCAAATGCCTTTAGTATTTCAATTTCGATTGGGTGGAATTCCCGATGAGCTGAGAAAAAAGAGTAAGAAAAACAGAAAGCGCAGAGAAGCTGTGTTGATTCAACCTCAAAAGTTTGCTTTTGGCATAATACCAGCCATCAATGTTGGCTCAAAACTTGTGCGTACCACCACCATGTCTGATCGTTTTCAAAAAGAGAAAATTAATGCCTCAAATCAAATTAGAAAAGCAAAGTTGATGGGCACCTTTAGAATGAGCTTTAAGGGCAATATCGGATTGTTTGTGAATTATGACCTCTTGAATTTATTTCAATATCAAAACAGCCCAAATCTGCACAATTTAAATATTGGGCTTACTGTTGGAGGGATATTGTAAGTATTTGTTTGACAAAAAGAACTTGCTTGTTGTTGCACTTGATTGTGCGTGGGGGGGGGCTAGGCGCAGTGCTAAAAGCATTGCGTTTAGCCACTTCTTATTGTTTATTTTTCAAGGTAGTTTTCAAAGGATTGCTGAGTGATTGATTTGCCTAGCAACTGTATTTGATCAGCTTGCCTTATTGTTGAGGATATTGGTTTATTTTGATTGTAATCGTAGAGCAAATGTCCACTTCGATTGACTATACCAAAACCATTGTTAAACATGTATTGAGCAAAATCATTAGAGTCTGAACGAAACAATGAGTTACTCAAAGCATAATGCCCCGCATCAATTCCTAATTGATTGAGCAGTGTAAAAGGTAAATCTACTTGGCTTGAATAAGTTGAGCATACTGAATCTTGTACAGCTAGAGCTCCCCCCAACCAAAGCATAGGAATATGAAACTTTTCAGGGGCATAATACCCTGAGGGGTGTTTAGGCAATAAATGCCCATGATCAGCCATGATAATCACTAAAGTGCTGTCCCAAACAGGAGTCTTTTTGAAGGTTTCTACAAACCTAAAAATAGCCGAATCAGTATAGTAATGCGTACTTAAGAACTTTTGTTCTTCTGTTTGCTCTCCATATTTATAGGTCGTAGGAATTTCAAAAGGCTCATGACTTGTTAAAGTAAATACTGATTTAAAAAAAGGACGCTGACTCTCTTGTAAAACATCTCTTGTAAAACGCTCTAAAACAATGTGATCATGCACACCCCATTTAGAATTCCAATCTTTGGCATCAAAATCATGGCCAGATACCAACTCATCAATTTGAGCATTTAAAAAATAGGTGTTCATATTCGCAAAATTGAGCTCTCCGCCATAATAAAAGGCCGTATGATACCCTGATAAATTTAAGTCTTTCAACAAATGAGGCAACTTTTCTGCTTTTGAGGGTTCAAATATGATACTCTTTTGGGGCAAAGCATATGCTCCGCTAAAAACAGCAGCAATACCTTGATCGCTTCTTGAACCATTGGCGTAAAAATGTTCAAAGAACAACCCTTGATGAATCAAACTACTAAAACCAGGGGTATAGGTGTTTTTTGCTCCTAGCTGTTTCACAAGCTTTGCAGTAAAACTCTCCCACAATATAAGTACAATATTAGGACGCTCTATGCGAAGCAAAGGCTTTGATTTTGGAACCCTCACTTGAATAGGCGAATACTCATTGATAATTCTTTGCGCATTAGCAGATGCTGTAAACCGATAAGTATTTTTAAGCCCAGACGCCTTGTTTATAGAATAAAAAAAGTTCCACACTACATTTAAAGCCGTATGATTTACAACTATATTTTTTGAGAAATATACATTGCTATGATTGATTGGCACAGTTTGCAGCCCTCCTCTAGCCATTATAATTAAAGGTAGGTAAAAGAAAAAGCCCAGTAAAAATGAGTAAAAATTAAAGCGCCTATTTTCAAGCATATGAACGCGAATCAACTTGTAATCGATGTACAATAAGAAAGATAAGACGGCTACAAATACTAATGCAAAACCTATTATTTGCCAAATAGTTAAAGAAGCCAACATGATAAAAGGATCATTAAAATACTTTAATATGGTTTGATCAATTCTAGTTTTCCAGAACGGATACAAAAACATGTCAGCAACATATAATACAGCAATCAGTATTATAAAAATTACCTGAATTATATTGAATAAAATTGTGATCAAACTTATCTGAATAATTTGTCGAAGTATAAGATATAAGAGAAAAACAAACCCTAAGATTGCAGTTATGGCTAAATCTAATCTCAAACCATACAAGCCTGCTTGAATCACTTCAATTACTTGCACTTCAACAAATGCCTCATGATTCACAAAAACAAAAAGCACTCTTAATGCTTGAAAAACAAAAAGCAAAAACCCTAAATACTTTAGCAGTGGCACATATCTATTCATTAACTGTTTAAATTTTGGTCAAAAAAAAAGCCCTTTTAAAGGGCTTTTAAAACATTTGATTTTTGATCTACATACGAACAATCTTAAACTCAGTACGTCTGTTTAATTGGTGCTCTTCTTCAGAACACTTCACTCCGTTTTTACACTTGTTTACTAGACGTGTTTCACCATAACCTTTGCCATAAATCCTATTGGCATCATCTATACGCTCTTTAATATACTTAGCGCTTGAACGAGCACGTCGTCCTGAAAGTGCAAAGTTATATCCATCAGATCCTCTAGCGTCTGTATGAGAGCCTAGTTCAATAACAATATTGGGATTCTCTCTCATTACCTTCACAATTTTATCAAGCTCAAGAGCTGCATCTGGTCGAATGTCATGTTTATTTAAATCAAAATAAATTGGGTTGATTTCAATAATTTTTGCCAAATCAGTACCCACACCAATTTTTTGAAGTTTTAAGTCTAAATAAGAATTTATATCAACAATTTGATCTTCAGGAACAGTAATTTCTACTGTTTCAGATTTTCCTAAATATCCAGGAGCGCCAACATCAACCTTGTACTTCAGTACTTGACCAGCCTCTAGTTTAGCAGGCGTTCTAAATTGTCCATTGGCAGGAGTAGTGAAACTGTACAGTTGCTTACCTCCATCGTTCATGTCATAAATACGCACTGAAGCACCTTCAATGGGAGTTTCATACTCTTTTGAAAGCACCTTTCCTTTGATCAATCCACCCGCACCTTTTACCAAATGTAAATCATGCTGCAGAACAGGGTGCAATGGAGAGAGTTCATCTGTATCAAGTAAATCAACCACCTCACTGTATTTAGGCTTTTTACCAACAATAAAGTATGATTGATCAGGCTCAATTTCAAACTCAAAACTTCCGTCAGTCGTTTGAACACTGTCTAACACTTCTCCGTTTGGATTTTTCAATAGCACTTCAGCTACATCAATTGTGTCATTGGTTTGCCCTTCTAATACTGCTCCTTTTACCATATAGGTAGGCGCAAAATCTTTCAGCAGTTTAAACTTATAGATGTCATCATTGCCTTTTCCGCCTACTCTGTTTGATGAGAAATATCCATTCTTTCCAGAACGATCAACAATAAAACCAAAATCATCTAGATTTGAATTTAAAGAGGCTCCCAAGTTAATGGGTTCAGCATCTGCATTTCTAACATAAAAAATATCTAATCCACCAATACCAGGATGTCCGTCAGAAGCTATAAACATATCTCCTAAAGAGTCAACAAAAGGAAACATTTCATCACCTTCTGTATTGATGTTTTCTCCTAAATTTTCAGGAGCCGTCCAAGCCTCACCATCTTTGGTGCACTTATAGATGTCTGTACCGCCTTTTCCGCCAGGCTTATCAGAAACAAAGTACAACGTGTTTCCATCAGGAGAAAGGGCTGGGTGACCTACTGAATAAGAAGCTTCATTGTATTGAAAAGGATAGGTATTGGTTACTTCATTTTCTTGGTTTATATCAGCAACCATGATTTCAAGTTTTTTAACCCCTTTCTTTTCTTCTAAATTGTTGTTTCTAGTATAATACAACTTATTGGTCTTGTGATCAAAAACCACAGGGCCTTCATGATAGTCAGTATGCACTTCTTTATCGAACAATTTAGCTTCTCTTAAATCTCCGTCAGTTGAACTTCTATCAGCCACAAAAAGATTTAAATAAGGTAAAGCATCTCTATCATGTACTTTTCTTACCGGTCGAGTAACTCTAGAAGATGAAAACATGATCTTGTCTTTAAAATAAGCAGGCCCAAAATCAGCCTTTTCTGAATTATCAGCAATCGCTGTTACATTGAATCTATCTTTGTCTTCTAAAATCTCCTTGATGATGTTTGGATTTTGAATGTGTCTCTTAATTCTAGAGTCATTCTTATCCATCTGATTGTATACAGAAATATATTTTTCAGCCTCTTCATATTTTTTATTAGACTTTAAAATAGAAATGTAATTGTATACATCTTCAGGTTTTTTATTCTCATTTTTCATCACTCTACCCATATACTTTTGGGCATTGACATAGTCATGCGTATACATGTAAGAGAGCGCTAAATTTCTCAACGAGCCGTAATTGCCTTTATCTTCTTTATCAACTACATAGCGATATTGTTCTATTGCTTGTGGATAAGCTTGTTTATTGAAGTATTCATTTGCTTTTTCTTCACGATAAGTAAGCTGCGCAAATGTTAAGGTCGGAAGCACTGATAAACAGCCTAATAAAAATATACTTGTCTTTTTCATTGTATTGAGATATTTAGAAGTATCTAGGAGAAATTACTTGTTTCTTTCTAAAGAAGAAGTCATAACTGATAAACAGTTCATGAGATCCGCTGTTAACTGATCTTAATTTGGTTAACGTAAAATCATAAGAATAACCTGCTTTCAATTGCTCATTAAACTGATAACCAACCAAAATACCAATGGCATCTCCTAATCGGTACATAGCTCCTAACCAAAGTTTTTCTTTCAATAAAAATTGACCGCTTAAATCTAAACTCAAAGGCGCATTTTTAGTTAATTTCAATTGAGCAGATGGTTTAAACTTAACCGATCCAGAAAGATCAAAAATAGCTCCACCCATCAAATAATAGTGCCTTTGCAACACTTCATTGGTTGAATTTGGGTAAAAGTTTTCTAACTGATCTGTTAACAAATCAGGAGCAGAAAATCCAACATAATACTTATCTGAATACAAATAAGCACCCGCTCCAACATTAAAGGCATTGTGATTGCCAGGAGCCAACAATAAAAATTGATCTCCTGGATCAGTAGCTGATAGAGTTGAAATGCTTCCGTTGTAGTGATTTAACTTCGCACTTGTTCCGAAAGCCAAAGTTGATTTTTGCGATACTCTAAACCCATAAGATAATGAAAGGTTTGGCGTAGTGTATTTAATCGGACCAATTTCATCATGAGTTAGATTTAAGCCCACACTTAATCCTTTAAAAATAGGTGCATGTGCATAAATATTGGTAGTTAAAGGCGAGCCGTCTAGGCCTACCCATTGCTTTCTAAATATGCCTGTGATGTTCAGTGCCTGATGTGAACCTGCATATGCAGGGTTGATCGATAAATTATTGTACATATAATGCGTAAACTGTATGTTCTGCTGAGCTTTTATGCCATATGCAGCTGCAAAAAACGCAGATGTAAGTGCTATATTTCTAATTATTGTTTTCATCTTTTTTCGTGCCTATTAATTATTTATATAAGTATACATATCCTGAAACTTTATCTTCTCCGTTTCCTAAATCAAGAACATAAAAGTAGGTTCCGATAGGTAGATAGTCGTTGTTGTCTCCAATTACGTTCACGTTAGGAACACCATCCCAATCATTGTTATAAGGCTCTGCCTCATATACCTTATTGCCCCATCTGTTGAAAATGGTAATGGTATTGTTTGGATATTTGTCTAATCCCCTGATCACAAATCGATCATTAGAAGCATCTCCATTTGGTGTAAACACCTGAGGAACTTGAAGATTATCACAATTCTCAGGACTCCAAGCATCTGACGGATCAACGCTCTGAGAAGCCAACACATAATCACAAGGATCTTGAGGATTCGTTCCATCAGTTAATTCATCAGTATTGATTACACCATCTCCATCACAGTCGATTAAACCCCACAATGTATCAGGTGTTAAACTTTGAGAATTTGCAAAGTAATCACATGGATTCAACGGATCAGTACCATCAGTGGTTTCTTGACCATTTGGCACACCATCTCCATCACAATCTTCAGTGATTTGAGTGACATCACAACATCCCTGAACAACATTTGAATCTAAAAATGCTGCCAATGGAGTGGTGTATCCGTCAACTACATTGGTGCCAATGACCTGCCCCAACTGATTTACCACAACAGGGTTGCCAGCCAGTACACCGTCAAAATCTTGATCGGTATATCCCGCTTCGTTCACATCATTACATCCATCACCATCAGAATCTAAGTCAAACTGATTGATGATTCCATCGTTATCGTAATCTCCATCCACACAAAGTGTCTGCACATAGTAAGTAGGCATAAACACTTCTGCTTGAGAGTTGTAACAATTTGCAACAATTCTGCTCACTGGAGTGGTCAAACAAAATTTAACTGTTCCTGCAGGATCGCCAATATTTACAGGATTCGCCACAGTATTTTTAATATCTGCAGAATGTGTTGCATCTGATGCAACAACTGCATTACTGCCTACCTGACAAGCTGCAGCAGAAATATCTGTAATCAAGTTGCCTGCTCCATCATAAGCATCAACCCAAATTTCTTCTAATTGATCAATATCTGAAACTACAAACTCAACTGCAACTGCTCCATTAAATTCATACTGTAAAGGAGCATCAAATGTATTATCAGGATACAAGTGTGTGATGCCATTTACCGTAATGGCTAAGAATCCTGAATCATTCACATCAGTAATTGTAACTTCTGTAAGACTCGTGTTGATCACAGCTGATGGATTTGGCACTTGTTGAACCAGTGAAGAATCACATCCACCCAATTCATCAACATCTAAAATTCCATCGTTGTCATCATCTATATCAATGTCATCACATACGCCATCGTTATCGTTGTCATCACTTGATGCATCACAACAACCTACTGCCAATGTTGAATCAACAAAAGCATTACCAGGACTTGTATATCCATTGATCACATTCGTGCCTACTACTCTACCCAATGAATCTACAACAAGCGGAAGATCAGCTAAAATACCGTCAAAGTTTTGATCAACAAAACCAGCTTCTAACACATCGTTACACCCATCACCATCAGAATCTAGATCAAGGTAATTTGGTACTCCATCTGCATCTGAATCTTCAGAAGTACATGCCTGCACCACAAACTCAATGCGATCAAAACCAACTCCAACAGGCCCTAAACGGGTCATATTAATGGTAAACGAAGAAACTTGATCGTTTAATCTCAATGAACCTGCGGCAGATCCATCATCATCATTCAATGTACTCTCACCGTTATGAGCAGGAGTTTGAGCATTGCCTGCCCCTAGGTCTTGTGCCGAGGTAGGACTAGTCAAGAAGTCGTTTGTTCCTGAAATCTCAGTCCAAGTTAATCCTCCTTGTAGGGTCATCAATGCAGAATTTTGAGTTGTTCCATCGTGTCCACCTAATTTATCAATGTGTAAAACAGGTTGATCGACAAGTATTGGGTTGCCCGAAGTATCTTCAAAATTGAAGGTAATGTCTGTGCCTCCCCAATAAAAGTCTCCGCTCAATGCTGGATGCGTCACAAGATTTGTCGACCAGTATGAGCCAGCAGCTGCATTGAAGTTAAAAGCATCATTCACAAAAGCAGAATCTGCTTGAGCCTTCACAACTATACCGTTGCCCATATCATAAGAAGCTACATTGTTTGCATCAATCGTCCAGAGTTGAGTCAACGCATTGTTTGAACACAAGCCTTCATCAGTATCGTAAATACCATCGTTGTCATCATCTAAATCAACATCATCACAAATACCATCATCGTCATTATCAGAAACACAACCCGCACAAGTTCCACTTGGATTTGCAGGCGTAGATTGATCACATAAAGGATCAGAAGTTACCCCAGAAGGATTTAGTGGAGTATTTGGATCATCATTACCTGTTGTTTCTTCACAATCAGTGTATCCATCATTATCAGAATCAGTTGACGGATTCCCATTGTAATCACAGGCGTTGTTAAGATCTGTACCATCTACTACTTCTTGACAGTCTGGTACAGGATCGCCATCTGTATTTTGTGTAATTGAATAGTTAATCAAAGAATCATTAGGAGAGCAATCTACTCCGTTCAACACTCCATCATTGTCACAGTCCTGGTTCGGATCAGATAAACTACAATTCGACCCACATGTTCCGGATGGATTCACTGGTGTTGATTGATCACAGAACGGATCAGAAGTTACTCCATTTGGATTGTTCGGCGTATTCGGATCATCATTTCCTGTCGTCTCTTCACAATCAGTATATCCATCATTATCAGTATCTGTTGATGGATTACCGTTGTAATGACAAGCATTATTAGCATCTGTACCATCAGCTAATTCCTGACAATCAGTTACAGGATCACCGTCTGTATTTAAGTTGATATCAAATGCTATTGATGGATTTGAAGGATCACAATCTACTCCATTTAATACTCCATCTAAATCACAATCAGCTAAGGCATTATTAATATCACAGCATGTGCCAGAAGGATTTACTGGTGTTGACTGATCACAATTCGGGTCTGAAGTCAATCCATTAGGATCTAAAGGCGTACTGGGATCATCATTACCCGTAGTCTCTTCACAATCTGTATATCCATCATTATCAGTATCTGTTGATGGATTGCCATTGTAATCACATGCATTATTTGGATTTGTACCGTCTATCAACTCTTGACAATCTGTAACAGGATCACCATCTGTATTTAAAGTTGTAGTAATTATAATGGTTGAATCATTCGGTGCACAATCAACTCCATTCAACGTACCATCGTTATCACAATCAGCCAATGGATCTGATAAGTCACACCCGGCACAAGTCCCAGTTGGATTCACTGGCGTTGATTGATCACAGTTAGGGTCAGAAGTTGTTCCACTAGGGTCTACTGGAGTGTTTGGATCATCATTACCTGTGGTTTCTTCACAGTCAGTATATCCGTCATTGTCAGTGTCTGTTGACGGATTGCCATTGTAATCACAGGCATTGTTTGGATCTGTTCCATCTGCTAATTCCTGACAATCTGTAACAGGATCACCATCTGTATTTGCCGTCAAGGTAACTGTAATAGAGGCATTCGAAGGATCGCAATCTACTCCGTTCAACGTACCGTCATTGTCGCAATCAGCCAAAGCATCATTAATATCGCAGCAGGTTCCGGTTGGATTCACTGGCGTTGATTGATCACATAATGGATCTGAAGTTACCCCTGAAGGATTTAGTGGAGTATTAGGGTCATCATTTCCGGTTGTTTCTTCACAATCAGTGTATCCATCATTATCGGTATCTGTTGATGGATTGCCATTGTAATCGCATGCATTGTTTGGATCAGTTCCGTCTACTGCCTCTTGACAATCAGGCACAGGATCTCCATCTGTATTCAAGGTAGTTGTAATGCTTATTGTTGAATCATTTGGCGCACAATCAACTCCATTCAACGTACCATCGTTATCACAATCAGCATTCGGATCAGATAAACTACATGCAGGTGCACAGCT
>JAHDHZ010000059.1 GCA_020631045.1 Flavobacteriales bacterium
CAATTTCAGCTGCAGCCTCTACAGTATCTCTTACAGCAGCAATTGCATTTTTATGTCCAAAAATACGTTGATTGCCTTTTTTTTGAGCCCATCTACCATTGCCATCCATAATCACAGCTACGTGCTTAGGAACATTATGAGCATCAATATTTGAAGGGAGAGTGTTCAACAGCGATCAAAAATACCATTCGTTGAAAGATTTAACAAACTAGAAGATTGATTTTTAGGATTTTTAACGATTGAAAAAGCTCATTTTTATTGAATTAATAAAATTTTTCCGGTTTTAAACTGCATGGTTTGCTGTTTAAATTTGTAATTCATTGCATAGTAATAAACGCCTTGAAGAGCTTTTGGTTGATTTAATAAAGGATTCCAAACAAGTGCATCAAAAGTGTTTTTGTTTTGATAAACCTGTTGACCCCATCTATTAAATATCTGAATATCAATGTATTCTAATTTACAATCTAAATTTACAACAGGCTGAAATACGTCGTTTAAACCATCTTGATTAACTGAAAATGCACTGGGTACATAGACATTACATGAAGTCTTATTGCATTGCTGAGAATTTAAATCTAATAACAAAGTATCTAAACAGGTACTTTGAGATATAAATTGAACAGTAAAATTCTCATCTTCTTCAAGAGCAGTGATTGATCCAGTAGTTGAATTGAGCACTATATTTTCATTTGGTTTTAATAAACTAAATGTTCCTGAAAATGTGTCTTTAGAAATAGGAAACACAGTATCTGAAACACAGATTTCAGGATATTTTAAGGTAGATGCAGTACTGGTGGTGGTTATAGGATATAGGGTAGTAGATGAATTTAAAGGGTAGGTGCAATTTAAAGAAGTGTGCTGAAAATGATGAAATGCTACATCAATTGCTGAATCTTGAGTTAAAAAAGAAATAGATCCTTGTGAATCATCTATTAGACTTAACATGGTATCTGAACCAATGCTAAATTGTAAAGCATAAGCATCATAACAAGTTTGATTTGTAAGAACTTGAATTTCAGCAAAGTTTTCACAGACATTAAAACTATCTGAACTGATGATAAGTGTATCTTTTATAAAGAGTTGAACATCATCTAAAAAAGCAAAATCAAAAGTATTTGTGCCTGCAATGTTACAATCAGCGCCAATGATGATAGACTGATAATCTTCGGTTGGAGTGAAGCTAGCTGTATAAAGTTGCCATGCTGTACCTTCAATAACATCAGAACAAGCCAATAGATCAAAATTTGTAGGGCAATTCATAGCATCTGGATCGATCGGAAAATTTGAATCATTGCCCCCATAAATACAAATGGGTAGGGTAGGGATGCCTGATTTTTTTGAAGCCCAAAATTGAAATTCATACTTCTGATTGGCACATAAGTCAACGGTTTGACCAATGTATTCTTTATAATTTTCATCGTTAAATCCACAAAGTGTATTGCCTACGGCAAAAAAATTAGAAAGTACTAATCCTACAATGCCTTCTCCTGAAGGAAAAGGTTGAGTAGCGCCATAAGTATAACCGCATTGAATATGAAAATAATCTGCTGAATTGTGACATTGAGCAGAACTTACCGCTGAATGCCATTCAGTGGCTTGATAAACATCGTTCACAGTATTGTGTTGAACAGGACAAACAGTATAGGTCTCAAAATCAGCATTTTGAAATAAATTACAGGGTTGAGAAAGGCCAAAGAATGTCAAAAAAATAAAAAAGAACACTAATAAGTATCGATTAAAACTCATAATCTAACTTATAAATAGTGATGGTACCCGTTTGCTCATCTTTGCTCAATTGAGCTTTTAATAAGAGATTTTCATTGTAAATGAATTCTTTAGAAGTTTTTAAATTCTGTTTTTCGAAAATCTTTTCAGACATGATATTTCCTAAATTATCATAACCATATTCAACATTTGAAATTTTTTCTTTTTCAGGTAATTTAAATGTGCTGAAGGTAAAAACCCTACCAAAATCATTGTAAAAATAAAAGTATTCTTTTCCTAATCTACTAACAATCAATTGATTAGAGTAATACATAAGGGCGTTTATATCGTTATATTTAAATCGTTCTTGCTTATATTGCTTGCCTACATCATTGATGGTATACTTGATAAAATATGCTTCTTGCTTGTCGTATTTAAAAAATTCAGAGTAAATGATCATTTCATTAGAACCAGTAGGATAAGCCGCAGACTTGGTGTAGGTAAGCTTTATAAGTTTACCTTCTTTGTATTGAAAATTGTAAGAAAAATATCCTTTTTTATCTTTTCTTATCTCTTTGACTACCCTACCTTTCAAATCATATACATACTCAGTAAGAATAGTATCAATTTCATTGTATAATTTATAATAAGTTTCTAGTTGTTTTTTAAGACTACCGTCTGAGTTAAAATGGTATTCATGAAACAGTTCTGTTAAACGAATGGGGCGCATATCTTCTTTTATGGATACACCAACTTTAATACGTTTAACTTTATTTCTTTTGATGAAAATTGGGTTAAAATGAGAAGCGCTTGTAAATAGTCCGTCTTTTTTATTCTTCGGGTTTACATGTAATATTTGACTAGTCAAATGAAAACAAGTGCAGAGTAAAAAAACGATGTATGTAAAAATGTGTTTCACGTGAAACGTATAAAAATTTATCTACCTAGATGTACCAATAAAACTGAGATATCTGAAGGAGAAACTCCACTTATTCTAGAGGCTTGACCTAATGTGGCGGGTTTTACTTGGGTAAGTTTTTCTCTCGACTCAGCGCTCAGGGCTTTTATGGCGCGGTAATTGAAATTGGGTTGTAGTTTAATGTTTTCTAGGCGTTTGATTTTACTGGCTTGTTCAAGCTCATTTTTAATGTATCCTTCGTATTTCATTAGAATTTCTGCCGACTCTAAAATCTCTTCTTTTCTTTCTTGGATGGATGAAATACGCTGCTGAACAACTTTGTTTTTATCTAATAAAACTCCTATTTCTACCCTTGGACGGGTCAGTACCTTATGCATTTTCACTTTTTGCTTTAAAGCAGAAGAATCTATACTATCTAAATACGTATTAATTTCTTGAGGTAAAATACTCTCTTCTTTAAAAGAAGCAATAACTTCTTGAATAGATTTATTTTTATAATCAACTAAACGCATGCGCTCTTCAGTAGCAAGGCCTAAATTATATGAAAGTTCTGTAAGGCGAATGTCTGCATTGTCTTGTCTGAGAAGTATTCTGTGTTCTGCACGAGAGGTGAACATTCTATAAGGTTCATCAGTACCCTTAGTGACTAAATCATCGATTAAAACCCCGATGTAAGCCTGATCTCTTTGTAAGATAAGCGGAGCGAGGTCATTGATGTTTTGATGAGCATTGATGGCTGCCATGAGTCCTTGTGCAGCAGCTTCTTCATAGCCTGTAGTTCCGTTTATCTGACCTGCTAAATAGAGTCTTGAGATCGCTTTAGTCTCTAAAGTAGGCATTAATTGCTGGGGAGGAAAATAATCGTATTCTATAGCGTAACCAGGTCTGAAAATCTTACAATTCTCAAAACCAGGAATGTATTTGATTGCTTTTTCTTGAACTTGAAAGGGTAGGGAAGAAGAAAAACCATTCACGTAAATCTCTACTGTGTCCCAACCTTCTGGTTCAACAAAAATCTGATGTCTTTCTCTTTCTTTAAACCTTGAGATTTTATCTTCAATAGAAGGGCAGTACCTAGGACCTGAGCCTATGATGTTTCCGTTAAACATCGGAGAGCGATCAAACCCTGTTTCAAGTATTTCATGAACGGTAGGATTCGTGTAGGTAATGTGACAAGGGCGTTGTTTTTCAAGCCTTTTGGTTGAAAGGTATGAAAAGTTGGTAGGATTTTCGTCTCCAGGTTGTGCTTCCATCTTAGAAAAATCTAAGCTTCGAGCGTCTACCCTGGGTGGTGTTCCTGTTTTCATACGTCCGGCTTGAAACCCAAAAGAAGTCAGTTGTTCAGTGATTCCTCGAGAGGATTTTTCGCCCATGCGTCCTCCGCCTAATTGCTTGAGGCCTACATGAATTTTACCGTTCATAAAGGTGCCTGCGGTAATGATCACAGCTTTAGCGTAAAACTGTAACCCAAGTGAGGTATTTACACCTTTGACTTGATCTTTTTCAATAATCAAATCAATGACCATGTCTTGCCAAAATTCTACATTAGGAGTTTGTTCTAATCGATTTCTCCAATCAATGGTAAAAATCGTGCGGTCGTTTTGAGTTCTTGGCGACCACATTGCAGGACCTTTTGATCTGTTTAACATTCTAAATTGTATGGCTGATGCATCAGATACCAAACCAGAGTATCCACCCAAAGCATCAATCTCTCTTACAATTTGACCTTTAGCAACTCCGCCCATAGCAGGATTGCAACTCATTTGAGCCATACGGCCCATATCCATAGTAATGAGTAATACGCGTGAACCTAGGTTTGCTGCCGCTGCTGCTGCTTCGCAACCGGCGTGTCCGCCTCCTACAACAATAATGTCAAAAATTTGATTCATAGAATGTGATACAAAGGTAGTGGTTTGAGTCATGCAAGTAAAGTTTATTTTTAATATTGATTGTTTATCAATACTTATTTCAGAGTATAGTTTCTGATGCGGTCAAACTGAAGTTTGAATGCATCAGAAACTATACTCTGAAATAAGTACAACGAAAATCTTGCATGTAGGTCATATTATGGAGTTCTAATTTTAATGTTTTTAAGTTTTATTCTGTTATAGATTTTTGGGCGGGCAAACTAAAGTTTGAGTCCCCAAAAATCTATAACAGAATAAAACTTAAAAACACCAAACTTCGTAATCCTATTCGAGTTTTATAAATATTTTTCGGTGCATTCAAACTTCAGTTTGACCGCCCCGAAAAATATTTATAAAACTCGAATAGGATATCCCCCTAAAACTACCCCTGATTGAAGGAAATAGCTTTTTGAAACTTCACACTAGAGATGCTTTTGAAAAAATAGCGGAGCGGAGCAAGCTCATTTTTTTATTAGCAACCTCTTAAGTGAAGTGAAAAAACTATGGGGAAAAGCAGGAAAAAGGTCAAAAAAATGTTTCACGTGAAACATAAAAGCATAACCTTAAGAATGTTTCACGTGAAACATCTCAATGTAAAAATCTTCTTTCTGACGCATTAATTTTTGATCAGTTGTATTTTTGTCTTTATATCCACATAAATGTAATACTCCGTGAGCTAAAACGCGGAGTAATTCATCATGAAAGCTTTGCTTATTTTGTTGGGCATTTTCTTTAACGCGATCTATACTGATGTAAATCTCTCCTGAAATGTTATTTTCTTCACAGTAATCAAAAGTGATGATGTCTGTATAAGTATCGTGATTTAAATACTGCTGATTAATCTTAAGTAATTGATTATCAGATAAAAAATTATAATGGATTTGATCTAAAAACTTAGATTCACTTTCGCAAATACTTAAAATCCAAGCTTTTATATTTTTTACTCCTTTGAGAGAAAAAGGAGTTTGTTTGATGAATTTTACAGGCAGCTTAGAGGTAAAAAGAGAGTTCAACTGTGCGTCCGCCTTGCTCAAACTCAACCTCATCAGCTAAAGACTTCATAAGAAAAATACCTCTACCAGTAGGTTTTTCAATATTTTCAGGAGCAGTAGGATCAGGTAAATTATCAAAATCAAAACCAGCACCTTGATCTGTGACAGTGAAAATGAGCTTATTGTCTTCTTGTTTGTGAGCCACCTCAACAGATTTAGAAGCATCTGAAGAATTACCATGCACAATAGCATTGGTTACCGCCTCGGTCATTGCAATCAATACATTGCCATATTGATCTTCTTTGATGTTGTGTTTTTCACATACCTCATTGATCAGATCTTCGATTAAATTAACATTTTCAATCTTTGAATCTATCTTTAATACCGTTGCCATCTCGCTCATAATTACTCTAAGTTATTCAAATATCTGTTTACTTTCTCATTATAAAAAGAATTTAACTTCACAGACTCATATTTAAGCATCTCTGTGATGTTTTCTTTTTCTTTAGTCTTGTACTTAAAAAATTCATTTTTGTTTCGTTCGTACTCGTTTTTTGCGTCTGAAGAGGTTCTTTTTTGATCTTGTTCTCTTTCTCGCTCAGCTTTTTCTGATTCTAACAAACGGGTTAGAATATCTTGCTGGCGGTTAATTGTTTGCTGAGTAATCTTTTTGTTTACAATATCAGTTTCGGTTTGTTCCATGAGTTTTTGCATTTCTTTCATTTTTTTAGAAGCACCTGAACCTGATTCACCCAACTGATTTTGAGCATCTCTTAACATCTTTCTAACTTGCTCTTGTTGAGCAGCCATTTTCATGAGTTTTTCACTCATAGATTGACCGTTTTGATTTTGTTTTCCGCCTTTAGACTGTTTACCATCTTTGGCTAACTCTTCTTTCAATTGTTGAATTTGTTTGTTTAATTGCTGTTGCATTTTGCGCATAGATGAAGCACTAGGCTTTTGTCCTTTACCTTGACCAGGCTTATTGCAAGAACCAGAAGATTGTTTTTGAGCCATCATTTGTTGCTGCATTTGCTGAATGATCTCATCAAAAAGTAAAGCCAAATTATTGGCATTGGTCATAGCAGATTGTTGTTTAGAAACAGCTTGTGCTTTTTTTCTGTTTGCCAGTAGCTTTGTGATTTGCCCCAAGTTATTTTCTAATTCGTTGATTTCTTTATTGACTGTTGAAGAAATCTCAGGCACTCTTTTTGAAAGGGCAAACAAAGAATCTTCAATGTGTTTAGCATCATCTTGCAACTTGTGTTGCCATTGTACCAATGAATTGTATGATGGATCTTTGGTGCCTACCGTTTTAATCTTTTTCATCAAAGCCTCTTGATCAAATGAAAGGGTAATTAAGTTTTCTAACAACTGACGCATATCATCAAGATTTTCTTGCTGTGCCTCTTGCTGCATCTCATTCATAGCTTGTTGCATTTGCTGAGCCATTTCTTGCATTTGGTCTGCTGCATTTTTTTGGTTTTCTGAAGCCTTTTTAGAATTGTTTTGATTCATGTTCTCTGAAGCCTTTTGTTGCTCGTTTTCAATAGACTGACTTTGATTATCTAAATTATCAGGTAAATCATTTTTATATTCTAATTGCTCATTTAACTCTTGGGTTTCTTTCATCTCTTTAGCTAATTCTTGCATCTCTTTATTGAGCTGATCTTGAGCTTGTTTTTGTGCATCTGAAGCATCATTTTGTTTACTTAACTGTTCTTGCTTTTCTTTAAGCTCATTAAGCTTATCAATGTTGGATTGTAATTTTTGTTCAAACTCTATCTGTTTAAACAACTCTAGGGTTCGATCAAGCTCTTTTTTGACCTCTTCATTGTCTAATTTCATTTGATCAATGTCTTGATCTATTTTTTTATTGTCTTTCAATTTATCAAGCATTTCTTGCATTTGCTGCATTATTTCTTTCATCTCTTCACTCAAGAGTTTTTGCATTAAATCTTGAATTTGCTGTTGCTTATCTAACAACTCCGGATCGACTTCTAAAGCATTTTGTTTGTTGATTTTCTCTTGATTCAACTCAGAGAGTTGTTCTAGTTTTTGTTCTAATTGTTGGTGTTTATCTAAAATATTGTTGAGCTTATCTTGATTTTGCCAACTGCCCTTTTTTTGCTCTAAGATATCTTTATACAAAGCATCAATCTCTTGCTGTAGTTTTTGAGCTGATTCTGTACTCTTAGAAAGCGCATCTTTGATTTCTTTATTGTCGTTATTGACTTGTTCATTGAGCTCATTGGTACTTAAAATTTGATGAGAGAACTTATTTGAAAATGTTGATTTATAATTGTTTACATAATCATTGTCTCTGATTTCAAAAAAGTAGGTAAGCACATCAGAAGACTTGACTTGTAGATTAGAAAAATCGAAGTAATGTGTAAAGGCATCTTTGGTTTTTTGGGTATTGATTTTGATTGATTCTTTGAATTTTTGGGTGGATCCCTCACCATTGCTTGAAACTTGATAATGAAACACCAATTCTTTAAATCCATAATCATCTGAATAAAACCCAGAGAAATAGAGCTTTTTAGAGTAAATAGAATCTTTAAACTCTTTAACGGTAATTTGTGGAAATGCATCATCAATGCTTTGCACTGTAAATAACATGGTATCTGTTAAGCCCGTTGAGTCATTTGAGGTCACAATATGGTACTGTTGGGTATTAAAGACCTGTTTAGAAAACACATATTGATCATCTACTTTATTCGCCTCATAGAGATTAGAATCCATTAAAAAGTGTACATCAGAGGTATGTTTGGTATACATATTAAAGGTCAGCTTACTTGCTGATGGAACAGTGATGTTTGTTTTATTTTCAAAAGATGCTCTGCGTTTTCTTGTGTTGTGTGGATACTCAACATCTAGAGTAAAGTGCTTTAAAATAGGTTTGTTGTATACCTTGAAATCATGTGAAGAAATCACGTATTTTCCGTCTGAAAAGGCAAAAGAAAAATCTTTTTGAAGGTTGGTAAACTCATATGAAAACAAACTATCAGAACGCACTTGCATTTTTTTACTCACCGAGCCTATTTGAATGAAGAGTTCTTGTGGCAGAATTTTACCTTGAGTAAGAATTTTTAAAGTGAAGTCTTGATTTTGCTGAGCTTGTAAGTTCTTTGAGATAAATTGAATAGCAAAGGGAAACTCTCTTTGAAAATGCTTGTCGTATTGAACAATCTTTTGCGTGCCTTTTTTTAGAATTAAAGGGTTTACAATAAACACGCCCAACAAGATAAAAAGTAAAAGCAAAAGGCCGTATACATACTTTTTATTGGTCTTTAAGTTAATGGCAGAAGAAAAGTTAACTGAAGAAAACTCTTCAGCCTTTTGATTAATTGCCGCTCTTGCTAGTTCTGAATTTTTACTTTTTGCGTAAAGCTCTAAGGTATTCTTTAGCTTATCGTCTACCTCAGAGAAGTGCCGGCCAATTATTTGGCTTGCTTGCTCATAAGAAATTGATTTTGAAATTTTTGTAAGCTTTAAAATGGGGTCAATAACATAAAATATACCTACTAATAACAAGCTTGTGATCAAAAAGAAGAAAAGGGCAGTTCTATAACTGCTTTCTAAATAAACAAAGTAGGCAAAATTAACAGCTAATAAATAAAGTAGCAGTGCAATCACTAAAGTAATCAATACTCCTTTAAGAAGTTTGTTGAGATGGTATTTTTGAATAAATCCCTCTAACTGATTGCTAATATGAGAAAATTGATCTTGCACAATGAACCCATAAATATAAGGGAGCGAGCTTTAAAACTAAAATCTATTGACGATTAATCGTTGGCGCATTAAAATTTGCTCATCTTGATTTTCTAGCACAACCATATAGATTCCTGAAGAAAGATCATCAATTTGAATTTGCTGAACAGTATTATTTAAAACACTTTTTTGCACCAATCTTGCTAAAGAATCATAAATTTTAATTTGCATATTATTTCTAAAAGGAGTCAATTCAATATTTAAAAATGATGAATTATTCGGATTGGGAAACAAGCGCATTTCAAGACTAGATTCTAATCCCTCAACAGCATTAGATCCAGGAATAAAAGCTACTTCAAAAGCATTTGATTGAGAAGTGCATCCATTGATGTTCTCAGCTAGTACAG
>JAHDHZ010000060.1 GCA_020631045.1 Flavobacteriales bacterium
ACTTCTTGCAGGTGAGAGTAGACAGAGAGATAATCGCCGTGACGGACCATAACGGTTTTGCCAGAACCCGGTATGGCGATTATCGCAGTGACTTTTCCGTTGAAGACCGCTTTTGCTTTTGATCCTTTTGAGCAGGTGAAATAAATGCCGGGATTGTCAAGGGTGATGTTCTTTTCGATTTCGTGTCTTTGTTTGCCGAAGTTTGCACTGATAAAGCCATTGTCTACGGGCCAAGGGAGTCTGCCGGTATTTTTTTCGAAATCAGCCATGAGTTTGATTTCTTTGGCGCTCATCGCTTTTTTGTTTCTGGCTTTTATTTCAGCTTCTATGGCTTTAGCGATGGCTTTGTTGAGCTTTTCAATTTGCTTTTTCTTGCCATCTATGTCTTTTTTGAGCTTTGAAGATTTATTTTTTAAACTTTTGACAGTAGATTCTTGTTCGCGTTTTTCAGCCACCAACAACTGACTTTGAGCATCTTCTTTTTTAAACAAGCTGAGTTTTTCTTCTTTGGCCTGGTTAAGCAGTTCAATTTGAGCATCAAGCAAAGCTGATTTGACCTCAATTTTTTGGGTCTGGTCAATTCTGTATGATGAGTATTCTTGTAAGTACTTTAAGCGTTTGTAGGCTTGATTGAAATCTTCAGAGGCCAATAAAAACATTACTTTGTCGTACTTTGATTTCGTTTTATAACTTGCTTGAATGATTTGAGCATATTCTTGTTTTAAGAATTGAATCTCTTGGGTGTTGGCTACAATACTGTCGTCAAGTACGTCTATTTGTTCATTGATTGAATTGATTTGACTTCTGATGTTTGTAATGAGTTGATTTCTAAGATGAATTTTGTTTTTTAAAACTTTTAATTCATCTAAAGAAGCTTTTTGTTTTGATCGAATTTCTTTTAAAAGTTTGCTGTTTGCTGTAATCTGCTTTTCAATTTTAGCCTTTTTTTGCTCAAGTGCTTTCTTACTTTTTTGAGCAGTGCTATCTATCGAAATAAATATTAAGCTAAGAAAAAGAGTTATGTATTTAACACAGCGCATTAAAGATCAGATTGTTTGTAATTAGAGGGCACTTTAAAAGACATTGATTGTTGTTCTTGATTGATTTGGTCAATCTTATTGCTCAAGGTGATTAGTCCTTCTGAGGTGTTGATTCGAATGTCTTGCTGCTTTGCAATGGCAAATGCTCCGTTCTTAAATTCTATTTGGTTGAATTCTTGGTATTTGGCATTGACAATGCTTTTTGCATCATTCGTTGTAATGATGTTTTGAGTAAGAATAGCTTTTTGAGATTTGCTTGAACTTAAACTATATAAGTGTTGTGCATCAAGGTTCAAAGAACTTAATATCTGATCGTTTTCTATATTGTTGTTTGCTTGATGGATGGATTGATCACTGACCATAGCTCTGCCAATTAACATAGCTTGAATTTGATTGAAATCTAAAGTAGAAGAGCCAGTGGGCATAAGCTTACTTGTTGGGCCGCAGATGTATTGACTTTGAAGTCGGTTAAGAATCTTTACAGAATCTTTTGTGATTAAAATACGAGCGGCTTCTATGCCCATAATAGCCGTAATAGACATCCAAATTTTTTCTTTGTTCATGCGCACAGTGGCCTTGGCTGATTTGATTGGAATTTTCTGCCCTTCAATGTCAAACTTTGAATTGATCTTAAAGTTTAAATGATCAAAGTCAGGAATTGGAGTGATGTATTGTTTTAAAAAAGCTACTGACTCATCTATTGAATTGCTTTCAGAGGATGGGGTAATTTGCTTGGTTGTATTCGTTTTATTTGAACTGTTCTTTCTTGACTTGCATCCTGTAAGGGTAGCTAGCCCTAGAGAAACACACAGCAGAACAATTTTATTCGTATATCTTTTCATCTTTAATTTTTTGATCTAAAAATTCAGAATGATCTTCACCCAATGTTTTAGCTTTTTTCCATTGAATTAAAGCTTGTTCTTTTTGATTGTTTTTGTATAAAATGTCTCCGTAATGCTCAACAATTACTGCGCTTTGCGATCCACCCCAATCAAGGGCTTTTTCAATCCAAACTTGTGCTTCATTAAAGTCGTTGAGTTTATATAAAATCCAAGCATAGGTATCTGCAAAAGTTGAAGAGTTAGGGTTTAAGTCAAGTGACTTTTTTGACATTTTTTTCGCTTTCTCTAAGCCTTGTTCTCTAACAGATAAGTAGTAGGCGTAGTTATTTAAAACTTGGGTGTTGTTGCTGTCTAAAGCAAGTGCTGCATCAAATGCATTATCTGATTCTGTGTGCTTTTCTAGTTTATCAAATGCATCTCCGAGCATGGCGTGAAACTGAATTTTTAAGGGAATATCAGAGGTAATGCTTGCGCCATTTTCTAAGTGCTCTATAGATTTTTCATATGCCTTAAGTTGAAAATGTGCAATTCCTGCAAAGTAGTAAGGTAAGGGTTGACTGGGGAATAATTCAGCGCTTTTTTCTGCAGTTTTTACTAAGCCTTCATAATCTTCAAGTTCAGCTTGTAAAATACTTAATTGGTTCCAGATTACATATTTTGAAGCATCGATTTCTGTAGCTTTTAAAAAGGCCTGAACAGCTTTTTTCTTTTGTTCTTGTTGTAGGTAGAAGTCTCCGGCCATTGTGTAGGCTTTAGCACTTTCAGGATGTGTTTTCAATAAGGTTTTGGTTAAAGCCTCAGCATATAGCCGTTGTTGTTTGTTATTAGTGTCTAAATCAATTTCTTGATAGTAGTTTAATAAAGTAAATACTTTGTGATCAATGTGTAGAGAAGCATCAGAAAAAGCTTGATGTGCTGATTCAAAAGCTTTTTGAGATTCTTTTTTTCGAGTGTAAAACTTGTACAACGAAAGATGCGTAAGACCATTTTTTGGATCTATGCGTTTCATGCGTTCGAATTGAGCAATAGCTTGGTCTTCTTTGTCTTGTTGCATAAACAATTCAGCAAGTTTTTGGTGGTAGTCAATATTGGTAGAGTCTGTTTGAATTAAGGCTTTAATTTCATCTTCTGCTTTTTCGTGCTTGTCAATGAGCTGATATAAACGTG
This sequence comes from Flavobacteriales bacterium, assembly GCA_020631045.1. Taxonomy (GTDB): domain Bacteria; phylum Bacteroidota; class Bacteroidia; order Flavobacteriales_G; family JALEGO01; genus JAHDHZ01. The sequence continues at coordinate 3,050 of JAHDHZ010000060.1, forward strand.
CTTTTTGAAAAGAAGAGACTTTATTGATAGAAGTTTTATCTTCAATGCTTTGATGCGCGTCAATCGCTTTTTCGTATTGCTTGTTTGATTCTAATAACCCAGCTTTCATGCTTAGGTATTCAATGTTGTTAGGAGCTTGTTTTTCTAGTTTTTCATAGATGTCAATGGCCTTATCTAGCTCTGCGTTAACTTCATATAGCTGAGCCATGTGAAGCAAATACCATTTGTTTTCTTGGTTTTGCTCAACAGCTTTTTTGCCATGATAGTAGGCTTTTTGAAAAAGTTGCTTGACAGATGCTGGATTTGTTTGGATGGCACTGGTGTATAACTTAGAAAGTTCAAAATGAGCAGCATGAACTTGGTCGTCTAAGCTCAAGGTTTTTAAAAACAGTGCTTCAGCTTCATTGAAATTGCCAATGTTTTTATGCTTATTAGCCTCAATAAATAAAGCAGTAGTTTTAACCTGCTCTTTTTGAGACTTATTTACTTGAAGGTTAGAAATCTTTTCGATTTCAGGAGCAGGTGCTGAAGCCTTTGAAATGTTTTTGGTGGATTTGCATCCAATTGCAAAAACACAAACTAAAAGTGCTATATATCGATTAATGCTCATGTGTAATCACGGTATTGAAATCACCAATACTGACTTCTTTTAAAGTGTTGTTTTCTTTGATGGTGGTGTGGTTGCCAATCATGGAGTTTTCAAATTTGGCATTTGAAATTTCAGTTTGCGCCATCACTACACTTTTTGAAATGTGAGAATCTTTGATGATGGTATTTTTCTCGATGGATACGTAAGGTCCTATGGTGCTATTGTACAACTCAACTCCTTCACCAATGAAGCAAGGCTCGATAATTTTACTGTTTTCGGTTTTGTATTGCTCAGAGGATAGTCCTTTATAATCAAGAAGCTCTGAAACAGATTGTACAAATACATTCTTGTTGCCAAAATCAAGCCATCTATTTACTTTTCCGGGTTTTAAGACTTTGCCTTTTTGGCGCATGTTTTCAAGCACATCAGTCAATTGGTATTCACCAGATTTCATGATGTTTTGATCAATTAAATGCTGAATCTCTGCTTTCAGGTTTGCGCCATCTTTAAAATAATAGACTCCGATGATGGCTAGGTCAGAGACAAATTCAGTGGGTTTTTCTACAAAAGCAGTAATGTTTTGATTGTTATCGGTAGTGACTACTCCAAAAGCACTAGGATCATCAATTTGCTTGACCCAAATGACACTATCTGCTGAGGTATCTAAGGTGAAGTTGGCATCGAAAAGCGTGTCTGCAAAAGCTACAATGGTAGGGCCAGAAAGACTTTCTTTAGCGCAATGAATGGCATGTGCGGTGCCTAAGGCCTCTTTTTGATGATAAATACTGCCTTTAGCCCCTAATCTGGAGGCGATGTTTTTTAAGTTTTCTTTTACTTGAGGGCCAAAATCTCCGATTACAAAACAGATTTCTTCAATTTTTTCATCGACCAACTCTGCAATGGTTTCAACTAGGCGCTCTACAATAGGTTTGCCAGCAACAGCTAATAAGGGTTTGGGGGTAATTAAAGTATGGGGTCTCATGCGCTTGCCCATACCTGCCATTGGAATTACTATTTTCATGTTTTCTTAAAATCGTTTAAGCCTTTTAAATATACAGTTTTTCACCTACATGCTAGACCTTTAAACCCCTTTAATTTAACTTTGAGAAAAAAATGCAATGACTGATTTAACGCTGAAAGACTTCAAAGAAAAACTGAAAAGTATAGATGCTGCAATTTTACTAGATGTGCGTACTCCTCAGGAGTGGCAAGAGGGCAGTATTCAAGGAGCTGAAAAAATAGATTATTTAAATGATCCTGAGTTTGAGCAAAAGCTTCAAAAGTTAGACCTTACAAGCCCTGTTTTTGTGTATTGCAGAAGTGGTAGAAGAAGCGCTGAAACCTGCCATATTCTAGACGGGTTAGGCGCAAAAGAGACCTATAATTTAGTGGGTGGAATTTTAGTGTGGGATGAGCCGCTTGTTTAGAAAATCATGGCCTTTTTGGCTGTTGTTGAGTCTCACCTTAGGCTTGGCTCCTTTTAAGCCTGAGCCGCATTTGATTGGAAAAATCAGATGGGTGCTGGGTGGTGCCAGAGGAATGCAAGCAATGGATTGGGTGGATTTGTTTGTGCATGCAGCCCCTTGGGTGATGTTGCTTTTAAGTGCGTTAGGGATATTAAGGGCTGCGAAGCATGAGCGGGTGCAAAGCACGGGAGCAAAGCGTACCCCTGATTAGCCCGACCCGTTAGGGTAACGCCCAAAAAATAAGCAGTAAAAATCTTTTAAGATTTACCTGTAGATCCGAAACCTCCTGCTCCGCGATCACTATCATTCAAAACTTCTACTTGTTGAAAAACAGCTTGTTCATGCTTGGCAAAAACCAGCTGTGCAATGCGTTCTGAGGGCTGAATGGTTTGCGCATCGTTAGAAAGGTTTACCAAGATAACGCCCACCTCTCCCCGGTAATCGCTGTCAATCGTGCCGGGAGTATTCAGCACGGTCAAGCCTTGTTTGTATGCCAAGCCACTTCTGGGACGCACCTGCGCTTCTGTGCCTTTCGGAAGCTCTAAGAAAATACCAGTTTTGATGAGTTTTCGCTCTAGGGGTTGAAGCGTGATGGCCTCATTGGTATTGGCTCTTAAATCAACGCCTGCCGCCTCAGGGGTTTGATACTCAGGTAAAGGATTGTTAGACTGGTTAATGATTTTGACTTGCATAGGAATGGGAAAAATGAAATTCTTTAAAATAGGTAATGCCAATAAACAAGATCAGTGTGATGCTTGCTGCTAGGATCGGGTGGATGAGATGGGAGGTTGTGGTAATTATTCCAAATAGAATAGCTGTGAGTGCTAAATAAAAGAAGATAACGCCCATTTTATAAGGAATTGGAAAGTGTTTTCTACCAAAAAAGTAGCAGGCGATACACATCGAGAAGTAACATAAAAATGTTGCCCAGGCAGAACCCAGGTATGAAAATTCTGGGATTAACAAATAGTTGATAATTAAGGTGATGGCAGCTCCAAAAATTCCGATATAGGCTGCGTAAATTGTTTTTTCAGTGAGCTTGAACCAGATGGCTAAATTGTAGTAAATGCCTAGACAAATGTTGGCAGCCAATAAAATAGGCACTACTTTGAGCCCTGACCAATACGCTTGGTTAGGGATGAAGTATTTCACATAATGCATGAATCCGTTGATGCTTAGGAAAATAAAGCAGCATAAAATGATAAAATAATGCATTACTCTAGCATAAGTGATCTTGGCATTTTTCTGAGTACTTTGATTGAAAAAGAAGGGTTCTGCGGCGTACCTGAAAGCTTGAATGAAAAGCGTAATAATGATGGATATTTTATAACACGCTCCGTAGATGCCCACTTCGCTCAAGGCTTGTTGTTCTCCTAGTTGGTCAAAAAGCATGAATTTGAGCATGATTTTATCAATGACCTCATTGGTCATGCCTGCAAGACCTGCGATTAATAAGGGCGATCCGTAGAGCAAAGCGCTTTTAAAGACATCCTTTTTGAAGGTGAAGCGACCTTTAAAAAGCATGGGGCTTAACAGCAAAAATTTGACAGTGCTGGCTACTAAATTTGAGATGAATACATAGCTTACGCCAAGTTCTGGGTTGTAGCACAGATCAATGATGTAATTCGTTTCACCTGTATTGTATTTGCCCATGCAGTAGACCAAAAAGAATAAGTTAAGGCCAATATTGGTGATTACATTGGCAAAATTTACAAAGACAAATTTCCAAGGGCGGTTTTCTTTTCTTAGGCGTGCAAGCGGAATCGAGCTGATGGCATCTAGCCCTACAATAAAGGCGAACCAAATCACAAATTCATGGTTGTTGGGGTATTTTAACAGCGTGGCAATTTGCTGGGAGAATAAACAGGCAATCAACAAGAATACACTTGTTGAGGTAATGATGCTGGTGACAATGGTGCTGAACGTATTGGGGTGGGCGTCTTTTTTGGAGGAAAATCTGAAATAAGTGGTTTCCATTCCATAGGTCAACAGCACAATTAAAAATGCCACATAAGCGTAGATGTCTGTGACAATACCGTATTGATCTGTGGTAAACTTAGCCGTGTAAAGCGGAACCAGTAGGTAATTTAAAAACCTTGCTACAATGCTGCTTAACCCGTAAATGGCGGTTTGAGAAAAGAGCTTTTTTAAGGGGCTGGTCAAGTTTGGAGGTTTTTGTAAAAATAGCAAGATTGTTTTTGCGCAAACAGAAAAAATCTAAGAAAAATGAGCAAACCCTCAGAAAATTCAGAAATGAGCTGAATTTTTTGGAGCACAGGCCACGCTGCTTTGCAATTTTTCAATCTTTTTTCTTAAATGCTTAAAAAACAATCTTCTTATCTATCGAAATCAGCCTTTCTTTTTTCAATAAAAGCTGAAGTGCCTTCGATGAAATCTGGTGTATTACAGCATGAGCCGAAGGCCTCGATTTCAAATTCAAAACCATCGGTAGGCCCATCAAAATAGGCATTTACGCATTTTATGATTTTGGCAATGGCTTTGGGAGATTTGCTGTAGATTTTTTGTGAAATTTCTTGAGATTTTGCTATGAGCTCTTCTTGAGGTACTACGTAATTGACTAAGCCTAAATCAAGGGCTTGAGGGGCTTTGATCATATCTGCTGTCATCAATAACTCTAAGGCTTTTGTTTTGCCAATGAGCTGAATTAAGCGTTGGGTGCCTCCGTACCCTGGAATAATACCTAAGTTTACTTCAGGTTGGCCAAAGCGGGCGTTTTCTGAGGCAACTCTTAAATGACACGCCATTGCAAGTTCGCATCCTCCGCCCAGGGCAAAGCCATTTACAGCAGCAATGATGGGTTTTTCACTGCGTTCAATTAGATTGAATATTTCGTGGCCGCTGCCTGCGAGTATTTTGCCTTCTTCTATGTTAAAGTCTTTGAATTCTGAAATGTCAGCGCCTGCCACAAATGCTTTTTCACCCGCTCCGGTAATGATGATGCCATAGACGTCTTTTTGCGATTGTGCAGCATAGACTGCCTCTTTGATTTCAGCCAAAGTTTGGGTGTTCAAGGCGTTGAGCTTATCGGGGCGGTTGATGGTGAGAATTAGGGTATTTTGATCGGTTTGAAGGGTGATGTTTTGGTAGTTGCTCATGAGAAAATGCTTTGCACGAAAGTAGTAAATTTTCTAGCAATCGGGCTGTAAAATTTGAAAAGGCAAGAAGCCCCTATATAAAAGCATCACCCGGCAGGTAGATACCACATAGTTTGACTTGCGCATTTGCCACTGGCCTTGATGGTTTTGAGAAGAGACGATGAAATGAGGAATTTCTTTGTTGTATAGAATTTCATAGGAGTTTTCTTCTAAGGGTTTAGAAGCTATGAAATTGATTAAAAAAAGAAGGTTGATCAGAGCTGCTCCGCTGAGTAGGCTGTAAAATACGCGTGCGCCAAGGGTGCTTTTTTTAAATAGACTTGATAGTGTAAGATAGGCTATGAAACTCACACTGAATACAAAAAACCAGTAGGTGCTGATTGCAATAAGGTGAAATTTTATAATCGGAAAAAATCCTGAACAAGCTGTAATGAACAATAGAGTAGTAGGTAGGGCAATTTTTACTAACTTTTTATGCTCTTCTTTTGATTTTTGGGTCTCTTTTGCACGTTTGTACTTGATTTTCTCGCGCATGCTTTTTTCATAGTATTGGCGATAAAAATCTTGTTTGTTAGAGCTGTTGGTATTTTGTCTTCTAGATGAGGCTTTGGGGATTTTGCCTTCTAGGATGGCCTCGTATGCCTCATTTATTTGAATGAACTTTTCTTGTGCTTGCGCGCTGGGGTTGATGTCAGGGTGGTATTTTTTTGCAAGAGCTCGAAAGGCCTTTTTTACTTGTGCGTTTGAGGCGGTGTGCGGTAGGCCCAATATTTGATAGTAGTGCTTCAAAACAAAAAAGCCCCAAGGCGACCCCGGGGCTAATTTTAAATTATAAACTTAAAAATTAATAGCAGTACTTATTGTTTTCAATCACTTTATTGGCAATAAGTTGTCTAGCTTCTTTTACGTTAAGGGTGCCGTTTTTTGTAAAACGCTTAAGCCCCATGAGCATCATGCGTTGCTCATCTCCATCAGCAAAAGAATTGATGGCATCTTTCCCGTACTTATTGATTTTGTCTGCCGTATCGTAGATAAATACTTTCATCATCGCTACTTGTTCTTTTATGGCATCTTCACCACCCTTTAAACCAGCAAGCTTTTCAGTTCTTAAAAGCACAGATTCAGCAGTGTATGCATCAATGATGATGTCAGAAATATTCATTAAAATCTCTTGCTCTTTGCCCAGGGTTTGCATGAGTTTTTGAACAGCGGCTCCTGCAACCATAAGCCCTGCTTTCTTAAAGTTCTTAACCAACTTTTTCTCTTCTGCAAACATGCCTAAATCTTCACCATCATCAGAAGGTACAGACATGAGCTCACCTGCTACTTTTTGAGCAGG
>JAHDHZ010000016.1 GCA_020631045.1 Flavobacteriales bacterium
TGTAAGACCGCTCATAAAGAGTTGTGACTTGCTGTGCGTAGGCCCAATCAAAGTAAGCTTTAGCAGCTAAAATAAGCAAGGCTCTTTTCTCAAATTCTTGGTTAATGGCTTCAGCCTTGACTTGAAATTTTGCTTTTTGCAAGCTTGCTCTTCGTTTATCATAAAACAATCCGTTGCCAATTTGAGCTGAAAAACCTGCAAACCATAAACCTTGCATAGGCACATTTTGCTCATCATTTAAGAACAACCCTCTATTGTTTTCATACCCTGTTAAAAGGTCTACTCCGAACCAAGTAGGAATTTTCACTCCCGCATTAAGATGAGAAAAATAAGTCTTGTCTTTAAAATATTTTTGATCTAAACCTCCTACCAGCTTAGGGTCAAAAGCGCCTCTTTGCTCGAGTAAAAGCCCCTTTGCTTGTTCTACACTTAAAGTAGTATTGACAATCAAAGGATGATGCTCTTGCACCATTTTCATATATGCATCAAACAAAAGCGTATCTGCAAACAAGCCTTTACAACTCAACAAGAATATCAATATGACTATATTCAGTCTCATTTTTTCAAAGCGGCTTTTTCTTCTTTTTTATAAAAATCTGGCGGAAAACTGTTGATCTGTCGCCACAACTCATACCAAATAGATACGTTGTTTAATAAAATCATACCATTGGTCGCGCTTCCTACCCTAAGGGCTTGTGGCCAGTGGTATTCAGAAGTGTCAGGCGCAATTAAAATTCGGTATTTGCCATTCTCACTGATGAAATTGTCAACAGCAAATATTTTACCTCCAAACGTGCCATAACTCACATTGGGCCATCCTGAAAATACAATCGCAGGCCATCCATCAAACTGCAAACGCACCTCTTGTTCTTTGTTCATCAATGGCAAATCAATGGGGCGCACATACGTCTCAACGGCCAGATCAAAGTTTTTAGGCATAATGGTTAAAATAGATTGCCCTTCTTTTAATGTTTCTCCAATACCCGATGAAATAGTTTTAGTCACATACCCATCTTGCGGAGCCAAAATATAATACATGCTGTTTCTTGCACTGTAATTTGCCAGATTGTTCTCTAATTTACGCACCTCAGCCTGAGCATTGAATCGTGATGATTCATTGCTGAATTTATCGGCAGAAGCCTTGGCAATTTTATTGTCGTATTCTGCTTTTATGGCTGATAAATCTACTTGGGCATTCAACAACTTATTTTTTGAAGCCAAAAATTTATTTTGTTTCTCATTTAATGAAGCTTTCGCTTTTTGGAGTTTTAACTTTTTATCTTCAAAATCAGTTTTTGACTTTAAGCCAGCTTGATATAATTTATCTATTCGATCAAATTGAGCTTTTGCGATATCTATATTTGTTTGAGATGCTTCTAACTCTATACTGTCTATTTTAATCTGAAGATTTGCCTGAATAATTTTATTTTCAGCCGCCTGAACTTTTAATTTTTTGTTGTTTACAAGCGCGCTAATTTGGGAGGATAGCGCTTGGGTTTTTTGCCCATAAAAATCTACTGAAGCTGATTTAGCATTTACCTGATCTTGAGTGTTAGTCACTAAATTTGGATCTAAATACTCAGATTTAATCTCTGAAATTCTAAGCAAAGTGTCTCCTTTTTGAACATAATCGCCCTCTCTGATGTACCATTTTTGAATCTGTCCTGAGATGGCGGCCTGTAATTTTTGTGGTTTTTGCTCAGGTCTGAGTGTAGTTACTGTACCTGTGGTTCTTACATTTTGAGTCCAAGGTAAGAACAAACACAAGACCATGATAATGGTAAACCAAATCAAAAACCGCTTTAAGCGCTTAGCAGACTTTAATTGTGATGTATAGTTTAGGGTTCTATACTTTTTTTGATCGATGTAATCGTCAATTTTATTTTTTGAAATATTTAACATTAGCGTAACAAGTCTTTTCTATCAAGGGTTTTCTCAGTGCATTTATGCTCAATGCTGCCTTGATCCATAACAATTAAACAATCTACTTTTTGAGCCAAATACTTATCAGAAGAAACGGCAATCATTGTCCAAGGGGTGTCTTTAGAACATAGAAAATCAATGATTGAATCATGTTCACCTGAATCAATGTGTTCAAAAGAATCTTCAACCAATAATAACCTTGGTTTATCAGCAATACTTCTTGCCAACAAAAGCTTTTGCACAATACTTTCAGGCAAGTTTCTGCCTTCAGGTTGTAAAAACGTGTCTAACCCTAAATCAAGGCTATTGATGTAATGATCTAAATGCAAATTTTTAATTGCCCAGCGCACATTTTCAAGCGTTGCATTTGTTCTGCCAACCGTGATGTTCTCAAGTACTGTACCTTCAAACAACAACTCGTGAGAAAGACTATCACCAATGATAGAATGCAATGATTTTAGATCGACTCTTTTAAGCGCAACCCCATTAAATTTGACACTGCCTTCGTACTCATGGTACAAACCCGCCATTAAACGCAACAATGAACTCTTACCAGAACCGTTGGTGCCACATATCATGATTTTTTCTCCTTTCTTGACCTCTAAACTAATGTTTGAAAGAGTCTTTCTCTTTGATTTAGGGTACTGAAAACTCACATTGTCAATTTCAATTTCTAATCCACCCTCTTCAAGATTCTCAATTATGTCAACCCCACCGTGCCGCTCTAATTGTAGATCAGTCACAAAGCCCATTTTCTCAACAGATGTAAGCACATCATAAATGGTCTCTAAACTCATGATAATTTTCTCAACAGAACTTAAAATCAAGATGATGATTACCTCAGCTGCAACAAACTGACCAATGTTCATTTGTTGTTCCATGACCAAAAATCCACCCACAGCCAACAAGCCCAATACAATCAAAGCTTTTAGACCAATCATCATGGTATATTGGCGTACCAAAACCTTAAAATGACTTTCTCTAGCACCCAAATACTTGTGCGTTTCTTCATCAGTTTTAGTGAGTTGAAAATCGGTGTTTCCTGCCAATTTAAAACTAGTGGCAGTTCTAGCTATCTCTTCTAACCAATGTAAGACCTTGTACTTGTATCCAGACTCTCGAATGCTTGTATCTAAAGCCTGTTGGGCTGTAAAACGAAAAATAAAATAAGTGATAAACAACAAAGAGACACTAAACATAATAAAGAAGGGATGGTACAAACTTAAAAGCAAGAGGCCAAATACGATTTGAAGAATTGCGGTAGAAAAGTCAATCAACAATTTTGGCAAGCCTTTTTGTAAAGAAATCGTATCAAAAAATCGGTTCATCAATTCGGGTGGATAATACTTATGAATCACATCCAACCGAATTTTAGGAATGCGGTAAGCAAATTCAAAGGCCGCTTTGGTAAAGATTTTTTGTTGTAAATTCTCAGTGATTCTAAGTTGAGAGACTTGTAAAATACCTGTGGCAATTACTCCACCCACAACAATTAACAGCAAGACGATCCAAGAGGTGTTTACACTGCCACCTTGAATTAAGTTGACAATTGCTTGAATACCCAAAGGCAAAGAAAGGTTAATTAATCCACTGAAAGCAGCAAACAAATAAATGTTGCGAATCTCTTTACTATCTGGTTTTAAAAGGTTAAAAAAGCGCTGAGTAGCATTCATAATTAAGCAATTGTATTAAAGACCATTTTTTTATAAAACTCGACCACCGCATCTTCTTTTTTGCAAGTGTCAGTCAAACGTGGTAAGTGTTGAGCAAAATAGCGTTGCAAGTGTGCCCCTTCAATCATTGTGGTGATTAACATGTGTGGATATTTAAATTTAGGACTAATCTCAAGAATAATGGCACTAACTCTTGCCACAAGTTGTTTGTACCCTAAATACACCCCTTGTTTGTTCTCTTTGTCAACAGCACGGGTCAAAAAAGCTTTTGAAGCATCTTCAATGACAATGGCTTGTAGTTTGGTTTCATTGATGTGTGCAAACGCATCATCTTCTTCAATTTGGGTGGTGAGCAATACCACTGCTTTTTCTAATCGCTTTTTTGGTGATTCAATATTAGCAGTGCTAAATACCAATCTATACTCTAACCACGACCAATACCAAGTAATCAAATACAACAATAACTTGTGCTTACTTTCAAAGTATCGATACACTGAGGCTTCTGTACTTGAAATATGGGTAGCCAGTTTTTTAAATGTAAAGGCTTCAAAGCCTATTTTTTCAATTAAATCAACGCTGCCTTGTACAATTTTTTTACCCAACTCACTGCTTTCAGGATCTTTGATAAACGTGAATGGATGTACGTTGATTTTAATATTTGAAAGTATATTTTTCATGAAAAATACATTTGCATACAAATGTAATAGTTTTACTATTGATAATGCAAGTAAAATAATTAAAAAGTTAAATTGTAAATTTGAACTATGTTTAATCAGTATCTTCCTGAGTTTATTCAGCAACTCATTTTAAGTTTCATAATTGTATGTCTCACATTTATCTTAGCCTCTTGGGTGAAAAGAGCTTTTGATCGAATATTTACTCAAATCAAAAAGAGTGATAGTGATTATACTAACTATGCCTTCTTGCGCTATTTCATCATAGCAGGAGTATACATTGTAGGGTTTGGTTTAGCCATTTATATGATTCCTAAACTAAGAAGTATTGGTGGTACTCTTTTAGCTGGGGCAGGAGTGTTTGCACTTGCCATTAGTTTTGCCTCTCAGCAAGCCTTGAGCAATATTGTGAGTGGTTTGTTTATTGTTATTTTCAAACCCTTTAGAATAGGAGATCGCCTTCAGTTGCAAGATCAATCTTTGAGCGGGAAAGTAGAAGATATTACCTTGAGACACACTGTAATTCGAGATTTTGAACAAAGAAGAATCATTGTTCCAAATACAGTGATTAGCGATCAAATTATCATCAACTCAGATTATTCAGACGATTACATTTGCAAGCACATAGATGTATCTATAAGCTATGAGAGTGATCTTAAAGGGGCAAAAGCCATTATGGCCAGTTTGTGTGCTGCCCATGATCTAAGCATTAAAAGCAAAGAGGATCCCACCTCAAATGTGCACGCTGATGATGTTTTAGTGCGCCTTGTCTCACTTGCAGAATCTTCGGTAAATCTCAGAGCTTGGGTGTGGGCGAAAAACTTTGATGAAGCATTTATATTGAGTTGTGATTTATTAGAGCAGATTAAAGAGCAGTTTGATCAAAAGGGGATAGAAATCCCTTATCCTCACAGAACTGTGATTCAAAAAAACAACATGTGATGTTAAGCCTAGAAGAAAAAAAGCAATATTCTAGACACCTTTTGCTTGATCAAATCGGTGAAAAAGGGCAATTAAAACTCAAAAACACGCGCGTTTTAGTGATTGGAGCAGGCGGAATCGGCTCTCCACTTTTACAGTACATAGCCGCTGCTGGTGTTGGTAAAATTACCATTGTAGATGGTGATCGTATTGAACAACACAACTTGCAAAGACAGGTCTTATTCACTATTCAAGATGTCGGAGCCTCTAAAGCTAGAGTGGCGCAAAAAAAATTGCAAGCCTTAAATCCTTTCATTGAAATTCATGCGCATGATACTTTTATAAATGCTGAAAATGCTGAAAAATTTATTACTGGGGTAGATGTTATACTTGACGGAAGCGATAATTTCTCAACGCGTTACCTGGTAAACGATACCTGCGTGAAACTTCAAAAGCCTTTGATCCATGGATCGATTCACAAATTTGAGGCGCAAGTGGCTATTTTCAATGCTCAAAAAGAGGGTGGATATTCAGCTGACTTGAGAAGTTTGTTTGCTGAGCCTCCGCCATCTGAACTGGTACCTGATTGCTCAACAGTTGGAGTCATAGGCGCATTGGCAGGCATCTGCGGCTCACTCATGGCTTTAGAATTGGTAAAACTGGTTTGTAATATTGGTAATCCTTTAATTGAACAACTCTTAATTTTTGATGGATTGAGCATGCAACAGCAAATATTAAGCTTTGAAGGGCAAAACCCATCCACCCAAAATAAAAACCAATCGCAAAACCCTTCAGAAATTTCTTATCAAGCCTTTAAAAACTTAGATAAAAAGACGATTCAACTCATTGATGTGCGCAGCAAAACAGAAGTTGAGGCTTTTAATATTGGAGGATTACACATTGCCTTAGATAGCATTGAAGAAAATTTAGATAAACTCGATACTTCAAAGCAGATTATTGTGCATTGTAAAAGTGGAGCTCGAAGTTTAAAGGCGGCTGAAACGCTTAGAGAAAAAGGAATAAATGCGTTAAGTTTGAAGGGTGGAATTTTAAATTTCAAATGAAAAAACTCATTGTCATCTCTTTATTCTTTTGTAGGTCTACAAGCTTGTTTTCACAACATTCTATCGCCAGAGATTGGAATGAAATCATCTTAGAAAATATTCGTGAAGATTTTGCAAGGCCTACTGTACATGCTAGAAATCTATTTCATTTATCTGTAGTGATGTATGATCTGTGGGCAGTGTATAATCAAAATGCCAATCCCTATTTTCTGGGAAACACCCTTGATGGATACCCAATAGATTTTGAGGCTTTCGATTTACCACAAGATAGAATTGCAGCAACACATCAAGCAATTTCTTATGCAGCATATAGGTTATTAAGACATCGATTTAGTCAATCACCCAATCAAACCCTAGCCTACCAAAGACTTGATAATAAAATGAATACACTGGGTTATGATATTCAGTTTAATGCAGTAAACTATCAAGACGGTAACCCTGCTGCACTAGGCAATTATATCGCACAAAAAATGATTGAATTTGGTTTGCAAGACGGGTCAAATGAAAGTAACGGATATGCAAATACCATCTATCAACCCTCGAATGCACCCTTATACATGCCCATGTCTGGCAATGCAAATGTTCAAAACATCAATCTTTGGCAACCCCTTACTTTTGATGTATTTATAGATCAATCAGGAAATGTAGTGCCCATCAATACCCCCGAATTTTTGAGCCCTGAATGGGGAAATGTGCTTGGTTTTGCTTTAGATGCTAATGATTTAACCATTCACAATAAAAACAATGAAGATTGGTACGTATACCATGATCCAGGCCCTCCGCCGCTGCTTTCAAATAATGCCAATGATTCGTTGAGTGCTCAATATCGATGGGGCTTTGAAATGGTGAGTGTGTGGTCTTCACATTTAGACCCTACAGATACCACCATGATTGATATTTCTCCTGCAAGTATCGGAAATATCAACCCCTTAGATTATCCTGATGATTTTCAAAACTACGATCAGTTTTATAAATTTTTTGAAGGTGGAGATGCCTCTCAAGGTCACCAAACAAACCCCTTTACCAATATGCCTTATCAGCAACAATGGGTAAAAAGAGCTGATTATGCAAGAGTTTTAGCTGAGTTTTGGGCCGACGGGCCTGATTCAGAAACCCCTCCCGGACACTGGTACACGCTTTTAAATTATGTGAGCGATCACCCGGTTTTTGAAAAACGCTACAAAGGTCAATCAGATACGCTAAGTGCTCTAGAATGGGATGTAAAGGCCTATTTGACTTTAGGTGGAGCTATGCATGATTGTGCCATTACCGCTTGGGGCATCAAAGGATTTTATGATTATGTGAGGCCTGTGTCTGTCATTCGCCATCTGGCAGAACTAGGGCAATGCTCAGATAGTACTGCTATGAATTACCACCCAAGAGGAATTGATTTGATACCTGGATATATAGAGCTTGTTCAGCCCACTGATTCATTGGCTTTAGTGAACTCAAATAACATTGGTGAGATTAAAATTTTGGCATGGCGTGGCCCTAATTTTATTTCTAACACCCAAACTGATCATGCTGGAGTGGGGTGGATTTTAGCCAAAGATTGGTGGCCTTATCAGCGCCCAAGTTTTGTTACGCCAAATTTTGCGGGATACATTTCAGGGCACTCTACATTTTCGAGTGCAGCTGCTCGTATATTAGAATTATTGACTGGAGATGCCTTTTTTCCGGGAGGAATGGGAGAATTTGAAGTAGAAAAAGATAATTTTTTAGTCTTTGAGAACGGCCCCTCAGAAAATCTCACCTTACAATGGGCAACCTACAAAGACGCCTCTGAACAAACAAGTTTATCAAGAATTTGGGGAGGTATCCATCCTCCGGCAGACGATATCATTGGTCGAAAAATAGGTACAAAAATTGCAGATGATGTCTTTGATTTGGTTGAAGATCTTTTCATCAAAGATCAAGACAATGATGGATGGTTGTTTGCTGAAGATTGCAACGATACCAATGCCACTATTTATCCTGGAGCCATTGAGCTTTGTAATGGTATTGACGATGATTGTGATGGGCTCATAGATGATAGCATCACTATGTATACTTATTACAGAGATTTTGATGGTGATGGATTTGGCGATGCTAATCAACCAAAAGACACTTGCTCTGCTACTGACATACCTCTTGGATATGTTTACAATGACTTAGATTGTAATGATCAAGACAGTTTGATCAATCCTTTGATTACTGAGCTTTGTAACGATGTAGATGATGATTGTGATGGATTGGTAGATGACAGTCTACAGATCTATACTTATTACATTGATTTAGACGGTGATGGATTTGGTGATGCACAATTTTTTATTGAATCATGTGATAGTGTTGCAGCTGCAAACTATGTATCAAATAATCAAGATTGTAACGATCAAGATTACTTGATTTACCCTGGTGCAAATGAAATTTCAGACAATGGTATTGACGAAGATTGTTCTGGATCAGATTTATATGTTCAAACAAGTGTTATATATGAGCCTACTATACACAGTATGGTCGTTAAATACAACTCTACTGATCCATCGCCCATATTGAGCGTGTCAAGCATAAAAGGTGAGGTTTTACAAGAAGAAAGTCTGAGCTTAAATCAACACTATTGTAGGGTTAGGCTTTCAGAAAAAATTATCCCTGGAATATACTACGTTAAAATCATTGATCAATATCAACAGTCAGTTGAGACTTATAAAATTTTGATTTTATAAACCCATGACTGATCTCACCCTTTTTAAAGTCTCACCTGCAATTTTATCGGCACGCTGAGCGCCTTGTAATAAAACAGCGTCAAGTTGTGTAGTATCTTGCATCAAAGTATCATAGCTTTTTCTTGCATCACTAAAGTGTTCTAACACACACTCAAATAGTGCTTGCTTGGCATGACCATAACCATAATTTCCGGCTAAATACTTAGTGCGCATATCATCAATTTGCGCTTGTTTAGCCAACAAACTAAACAATTTAAACACCAAGCAGGTGTCTGGATCTTTGGGTTCTTCTAATTCTTTAGAATCTGTTTTGATTTTCATAATTTGCTTGCGCAGTTGCTTTTCAGGTAAAAAGATGTTGATGGTGTTGCCATAAGACTTGCTCATCTTTTGACCATCGACCCCAGGAATCACCATTACTTTTTCATCAATCACAGATTCAGGAATCGTTAACACCTCACCGTAAGTTCTATTGAAGCCCTCAGCAATATCTCTAGTCATTTCAAGGTGTTGTTTTTGGTCTTTGCCTACTGGCACCAAATCTGCATCATAAAGTAAAATATCTGCGGCCATTAAGACTGGGTAAGTGAACAGACCAGCGTTGACATCTGAAAGACGCGCTGACTTGTCTTTAAAAGAGTGTGCGTTGGCAAGCATTGGGTAAGGCGTAAAACAATTCAAATACCAAGTAAGTTCAGTTACTTTAGCCACGTCACTCTGACGATAAAAAATCGTTTTTTCAGCATCTAAACCCAGCGCTAACCAAGCAGCAGCTGTGGCATAGGTGTTTTGTTTGACTACTTGAGCATCTTTTATAGCTGTGTAAGTATGCATGTTGGCAATGAAAAGCAAACTTTCATTTTCACCTTTTTTTGCCATTTCAATGGCGGGTAGAATAGCGCCTAAAATATTTCCTAGGTGGGGTACCCCCGTAGATTGAATGCCTGTTAAAACTCTTGCCATACAACAAAAGTAATCAAATGATGAAAACCTGTATATTTAAAGAAACCTTTTCAAGATGATTGTTGAAGTTACCCACCAAGATAAACAAACCATAAAACAAATTGATGCCTTCATCGGTAAGCCTTTTGGGTTTTTAACTGCTTTAAAAATGGGTGGAATTGGTTCTAAAAGAATGACCATTCAATCAGTAAGCTCTCAACTAGAACACACCCAAAACTCCACCCCTGAAATCAAATACTGTAACATTGAACTGCGCCCCAAAGGCATTATTGTGCGCATCAATAAAGGACTTAAAGACTTTGCTTGGGTAATTTTATACCCTCATCTCTCAATATTTAAATCTAAGACTTATAATATTCACGCACAAGGCGTGCACATGCACCTCAACCTTGATCGATATTACCAAGAAAACATCAGTTTTTTAAAAAAGCTTTTGCGTAAAAAAACTGAATTTACAAGTGCTCTAAGTACTCAACCATAAAAAGCATTCTGTTTTCGAAACCTGATTTTTGTTCTTGCGTAAAGTGGTGAAAAGACCCTCATGTTAAGACAAACCTTAAGTCAAAAACTGCTTCAAAAGCTCTCTCCGCAACAGATTCAATTAATGAAGCTCTTGCAACTGCCTATGGTGGCACTTGAACAGAGAATCAAAGAAGAGTTAGAAGACAATCCAGCCCTTGAAGAAGCCGCTGACGCAGAGCGCATTGATGACCCTTATGGCGAAGAACTTGATAATGACTTTTCTGAGGAATTTGACTTTGATGATTACATGTCAGATGACGATACACCATCTTATCAGCTTTATTCTTCATCGGGCGGAGAAGATGCCAAAGAAACAGCCATTCCCTTCTCAGGCGGAAGCACCTTTCAAGAACTTCTCAAAGCTCAATTAAGTCTTCAGGTGCTCAACGATGATGAACAAACCATTGCAGAGGTATTGATCGGAAACCTCGATGAGGCAGGCTATCTCAGAAGAGAACTCGAGGCCATCGTCGATGATTTGGCCTTCTCTCACAGTGTAGATGCAACACTTGAAGAAATCGTCACAGTCTTACACATCATTCAAGGCTTTGACCCCGCGGGCATTGGAGCGAGAAGCCTACAAGAATGCTTGTTGCTTCAACTTGAGCGCAATCTTTCAGGAGATCAGGCAGTAGCGAATGCCAAACTAGTTTTAAAAGAACAATTTGACGCCTTTACCAAAAAACATTACACCAAAATCATCGACAAATGTGGCATTACTGAAGATGAGCTCAAAGCTGCAATTGCAGAGGTCTTAAAGCTCAACCCAAAACCGGGAAACGCTTTGAATGACGCCTTAAAACAAGTCGAGCAGATCATTCCTGACTTTATCATTAATGTGCAAGACGGCGCACTCACCTTTCAAATGAACAACCGTACGATTCCTGAACTGAATGTAAACAAACGCTATTCAGAAATGTTTGAATCCTTCCAAGAAAAAAAAGGCAAGCACAACTCAGAAGAGAAAAAAGCGGTGATGTTTGTCAAACAAAAACTTGATTCTGCCAAGTGGTTTATTGATGCGGTGAAGCAACGCCAACAAACCCTTACGCTCACTATGGATGCCATTATGCACCATCAACAAACTTATTTTTTAAGCGGAGATGAGACCAAATTAAAACCCATGATCTTAAAAGATATTGCCGAGAAGGTAAATCTTGACATCTCAACCATTTCAAGGGTGGTAAACAGCAAATATGTGCAGACTCCTTACGGAACCTTTTTACTGAAAACCTTCTTTTCAGAAAAATACATTACCGAAAGCGGCGAGGAAGTATCGACTCGTGAGATCAAAAAAATCTTACAAGAACTCATCGAGGCTGAAGACAAACAAAAGCCCATTACCGATGAAAAAATCGCTGTGCACCTCAAAGAAAAAGGCTACAACATTGCCAGAAGAACAGTAGCCAAATACCGTGAGCAATTAAAAATTCCGGTCGCCAGACTCAGAAAGGTGTTGTAAAAACACTACTTTAGTGCACATGAGTTTAGAAACCCGCATTGCAAAGTCTATATCTATTGTACTGCACCCCATTTTGGTACCTTTTTATGGGTTTTTAACCCTCATGTTCACAGGCTCATTTGTAGCGCACATTTTCTCTTTAGAACTCAAATTAGCCATCTTAGGACTCATTTTTTTAGTCACTGTTTTACTGCCCAGCATTTTTGTGTTGCTGCTCAAAAGAAAGCAAATCATTAGCTCTGTACACCTTGAAAATCGCGCTGAACGCTATCTACCTTATGGTATGACCATGATCTTGTACGCCATTGGTTTTTACCATTTATACAACAGTGGTTTGCCCCAAATTTTAGCCTATTTTTTACTTGCCGCCGCCCTCACACTTTTAGCTGTAATCATCTCAAATTATGTAACCAAAATCAGTGCGCACATGGTTGGCATCGCTGGTCTTGCTGCCTCGTGCCTGATTTTAAATAATAAGTTCGAGGTAAACTTGACTGCTCTATTTTTGTTTATCGTTTTTTTGGGTGGATTAGTGGGCTATGCCAGACTCACATTAAATGCCCATACCCCAAAACAGCTTTATTGGGGGGCTGTAATAGGCTTTTTCGTGCAATTTCTGATCTTACATATTTTGGTTTAACTTCTTTTAATACTATAGGGAGGCTACAAGAAAATAATTCTTAGTAAATTCGTGAAAATTTGGCCTTACTATGTCGTATCAAAAACTCAACAACATCATCGGTTGGATTGTCTTTGCAATCGCCTCAGCCGTTTACTTAATGACCATTGAACCAACCGTTAGTTTCTGGGATTGTGGTGAATTTATTGCCTCTGCCTTTAAACTTGAAGTAGGTCACCCTCCCGGAGCTCCATTTTTTATGTTGATCGGTAGGTTGTTTTCATTTTTAGCCCCTAAAGAAGAAGCGGCCAAAATGATCAATATTTTATCAGCCCTTTGTTCATCATTCACAATTCTGTTTCTCTTTTGGACCATCACCCACCTTGCGCGCAAAGCTTTTGCTAAAGCCAAAGAAGCTTTAAGCTCTGGAGAAACTCTAGCCATTATGGGTGCTGGTGTTGTAGGAGCTTTGGCCTACACGTTTTCAGATACCTTTTGGTTTTCAGCTGTTGAAGGTGAGGTATATGCCATGTCTTCATTGTTTACCGCCCTTGTTTTTTGGGCCATGCTCAAGTGGGAATCAGTTGCTGACGAACCTTACGCTAACCGTTGGATCGTCTTGATTGCTTACTTAATGGGCTTGTCAATTGGAGTTCACTTGCTGAACCTTTTGGCGATTCCAGCCATGGTAATGGTGTACTACTTTAAAAAATATGAGACCTCACGCACAGGATTGATTAAAGCAGGTGTGATTTCTATTGTGATTCTTGGATTTGTGCAAGCCGGTATCATTCCTTACACGGTGAAAATCGCTTCATGGTTTGAATTGTTGTTTGTCAATACCTTAGGAATGGGCTTCAACTCAGGGGTCTTTATTTACTTGCTTTTGCTTTTGGGTGGAATTGGCTATGCCATTTATTTCACTTCAAAAGAAAACAAGTATGCATTACACAACACAGCTTTATTGAGCGTGTTGATGTTGTTGATTGGATACTCTTCTTTTGCCTTGATCATTATCAGGTCAAATGCCAATCCACCCATGGATGAAAACAACCCAGAACATGTGTTCTCACTACTTTCATATTTAAATCGTGAACAATATGGCGATCGTCCTTTATTATACGGCCAGTACTTCAATTCTCCGCTTGACAATAAAGAGCCATACAAAGATGGTGACCCGGTGCGTTTTAAAGACAAAAAATCAGGCAAATACATCATCTCAGATGATAAGAAAAACTCAAAACCCAATTATGCTTCAGAGTTTTGCTCAATCTTTCCTAGAATGTATAGCACTGAGGGCAGACATGTTAGAAAATATAAAGAGTGGTCAGATTTCAAAGGCACAAAAAAGCGTTATTTAGACCCTAGAACAGGTAAGACTGAAACCATTGCCAAGCCCACCATGTTTGAAAACATCAAATTTTTGTGGCGCTACCAAATTGATTGGATGTACATCAGATACTTTATGTGGAATTTTGCAGGCCGTCAAAACGACATTCAAGGCCATGGAGGTGTGATGGATGGTAATTGGATTTCAGGCATTGATTTTATCGACAAAATGCGTCTTGGATTCTCAATGAGTGAATTACCAGAAACCTACACTAACAATAAGGCTTTAAATAAGTTTTATTTCTTACCGCTGATTTTAGGTCTGCTTGGATTTTTGTTTCACTTAGAAAAAAACAACAAAGACGCCTTAGTGGTCGGATTACTCTTTATCTTAACGGGGCTGGCTATTGTGATTTACCTGAATCAATATCCCTATCAACCCCGTGAGCGAGACTATGCATATGCAGGCTCTTTTTATGCCTTTGCCATTTGGATTGGACTGGGCGTATTGTTTATTTACGACAAGCTCAAGTCGTTTTTGAGTGAGGCGCCTTCTGCTTTAGTCACTTCATTGATTTGCTTGCTATTTGTGCCGGGATTGATGGCCAAAGAGGGCTGGGATGATCACGATCGTTCAAACACCTTTACAGCAAGAGATTTTGCGAAAAACTACTTGAATTCTTGTGAAGAAAATGCAGTACTGTTTACCAATGGTGATAACGATACTTTCCCGTTGTGGTACGTACAAGAGGTTGAAGAATACAGAACAGATGTAAGAGTATGTAACTTAAGTTTATTGAATACTGATTGGTACATTGAGCAAATGTCTCGTAAAGCCTATGAATCAGATGCAGTGCCTTTCGGAATGTCTGAAAACTTATACAGACAGGGCACGCGAGATTACTTGCAAGTATTGCCAATGACTGAAGAATATATTGATGTTGATGATTTGATCAACTTTATTTCAAAACCCATTACCGAACAAGCCAAGTTCATCAAAGACAAAAACATGGCCAATCAAATCATTTCAGGCAAGCGCTATTTTATGCCAGGTAAAAAGGTAAGCCTTAAGGTTGATTCTGCTAAAGTATTAGCAAATGGCACATTAGATGAGCGCTTTAAAGATCGTATGGTAAGCGATGTCAAATGGCAAATCAATAAAGGGTATATCTTTAAAAATGATATGATGATCTTAGATCTCTTGTCAAACAACGATTGGAATCGTCCTGTATATTTTGCAATCACTACAGGGTCTTCTGCTTACATAGGCCTTGATGAGCACTTTCAAATCGAGGGGCTTACTTATCGTTTAGTGCCTATGAGAACACCTGCTCAAAACGGAGAAACAGGTTATGTACATACCGATAAGATGTATGACAATATTATGAATAAGTTCGTTTGGGGAGGGCTTGATCAGCATGAGATTTACATGAATGAGAACAATAGAAGAATGTGCATGAACTTGCGTAATAATTTTGCACGTCTTTCAAACGCATTGGTTGCCGAAGGCAAAAAAGACAAGGCTATTGAGGTGTTAGATCGTTGCCAAGAGGTGATGCCTGAACACAATGTGCCTTATGATTACTTTATGGTACCTGTAACGCGTGCATACTACAATGCTGGGGCAAAAGAAAAAGCGGCCACAGTTGCAAAACGCATGTTTGAATTGTATGAGTCTGAATTGAACTTTATTTTGTCACTTGATAGAGCCGAGCGAAACAGCTTAAAACAACAAGCTCAACAAGACATCACGGTATTGTATCAAGTAATGGACATTACAAAACGTGCTGGTGATGAAGTGTTAGCTAAAGACTTTGAAGATAGATTCAATGCCCTGCAAGCTGATTATGGGGTAAAGATTGGCGCTTAATGAAACTAAGATGAGGCGAATATTTTATCAGCTTTTTCAAAAGCTATTAAATGTTCGCTTTTTTGATGCTACTTCTGAGAAAATCGTCTATCTCACTTTTGATGATGGGCCTCATCCTGAGATTACTCCTTGGCTGCTCGATTTTTTAGAAAAAGAAAAGATCAAAGCAACTTTTTTTTGTTTGGCTAGGCACATTCAACAACACCCTACTCTTTTTGATTCATATAAAACACAAGGGCATATGGTTGCTAGTCATGGGCATGAGCACCTCAGTGGTTTTAAGATCTCTCTTAAAAGCTTTCAAAAGAATGTTGAAAAAGCTCAAGGGTTTTTTGCATCAAAAGCCTTTCGGCCCCCTTACGGTAAACTGGGGTTAAGACAATATCTTTGGCTCAGAAAAACACATCACATCATTTTGTGGGATGTCATGGCTTATGATTTTTCAAACACATCGCCTGAAAAACTCTTAAAACGCCTTAAACGCTTAACAAAACCAGGGAGCATTGTAGTCTTTCACGAGAACAAAAAGGCTTTTGAAAACTTAAAAGTGTTATTGCCTGAATATATTAAGCATTTAAAAGGGCTTGGTTATACTTTTAAGCTTGATATTCCTCCATCAACTCCAATCACTTGACCTGTGATAAAAGAAGCTTGGTCACTGAGTAAAAAAGCTCCCATTTTAGCCACATCTTCAGGGCTTGCAACCTTCTTTAGAGGATGGCGCTGAGCGTTGGCCTGAACTTTTTGCTCGGTATTCAATAGTTTTTCAGCCAAAGGTGTGTTGGTGATGGATGGCGCGATGGCATTGACCCTAATTTTAGGGGCAAATTCTGCTGCCAGAGCTTTGGTTAATCCTTCTAAAGCACCCTTAATGGTTGAGACTTGTGCATGAAAATTAAAGCCCGTCTGAACTGCTACGGTTGAGAACAATAAAATGGATGCTTGTTCAGATGCTTTTAAAGCAGGCAAAGCAGCTTGAATGGAAGTAATCGCACTGGTCACTTGATTGTTAAAATCAGTTAGAAAATTATCTTTTTTGATTCTTGCAAAAGGCACCAAATTAATGCCTCCTGGCAAGTAGGCGATGCCATCAAGGGTATCTGGTAAAAAGGACCAATCGCCTTGGGTTTGAGTATCAAAATGATGGTAGGTAATCTTGCCTGTATCTTCTTGTTTATTGTTTCTGTAAGTGGCGTATACCCGGTTTTCTTTTGAAAGTAGTTCAACCAAAGATTTACCTATGCCTGAAGAGCCGCCGATGATGAGATAGTTTTTCATAATAGTTTATTTTAATTCAATAGACCTTGGTTCAAGCTACAAAAAATTCAAAGGGAATTAGCATTTGATGAATCGTCAGAAAAAAGCATGAAAAATAGCAAAGCAGGGCTGGCCTGTGCGCCAAAAAGTTCAGCTCAATTTCTGAACTTTTAGGAGGGTTTGCTAATTTTTCTTTGGTTTTTTCTGCAGATGAAAGCAAATGTTAATTTGGTCATATTCTCAATTTAATCGTTTTAAATAGTCTTCTGCCAATTTCAAATGACTTTCTTGCTTATTTAGAGACATTTTATCAAAGCTTCTTACAAGCATGGAAAGTCTGGGGTTTTTTAAGAAAAAATCTCTATTGATGTGCATGAATCTCCAAAATAAGGCGTCCCAAATTTCAGACCATGGCCCTTTTTTATAATTGCTCATCTTTAACAGATAATTACTGCCACTGATGTAGGGTTTTGTAGCAAATAAGCCTCCGTCAGCAAATTGACTCATGCCATATACATTGGGCACCATTACCCAATCATAAGCATCGATAAAAACTTCAGAAAACCAACGATACACCTCATCAGGGTCAAACTCACACAAGAGCATGAAATTACCCAAAACCATCAAGCGTTCGATGTGGTGACAGTACCCTGTATTCAATACTTTTTGAATGGTGTGATCAATGGGGTCTATGCCTGTAGTTGCATCATAAAAACTCTTGGGGATTTTTCTTTTAAAGCCCCAGTAATTGGTGGTGCGCATAGGCACAGATTTCACCGTGTAGATGCCTCTAATGAACTCGCGCCAGCCTATGAGTTGTCTGATGAATCCTTCGGTGTTGTTGATGTGAACTTTGTGTTTATGCGCATAATTAAGTGCTTTTTTAATGATTTTTTGAGGTGCAATTAACCCCACGTTGAGCATAGGAGTAAGCACACTGTGGTGCAGCACTAAATGTTCTCTTACAATGGCATCTTCATAATCGCCAAAATAACTGAAACGCTGATGCAAAAATGCATCTAGCCAAGCATCGCTTGAATCAAAACAGATCGGATACAACGTGCTGGTGTTGATTTTTCCTAAGTTGTCTGAAAAATGGGTGTTTACATAATCAATCGCCTCTTTATAATACTTACAGGTTTCAGCAAATTCTACAAAAGGAGGATTGTTTTTTGTGGGGTACTTTTTTCTATTTTCAGCATCAAAGGTCCATTTGCCACCCTCAGGTTTTTCTTGATTCATTAAGATGTTTAGCCTTACCCGCTCTGACTTATAAAAGCTGGTTTGAAAAAATTTCTTTTTCTCAGGCTTGAAAAATGAAGTGAAGTCTTTTCGAGTATTGATAAACAGCGGATTGTCTAAAAACTCAAAAGCTATATTTTGCTTTCTGCACTGCTTTGAAATGCGTTTTTCTAACCAATCATCTTCGGGATGATACATGATAAGACGATCTGTACGCTCTAATTCTTGCTCGATTAACACCCTAATATCTGATCTTGCATCTATGGCCTGAATATAGTTTACCTCAATACCTTTTTTTGAAAGATAACCGGCGTATTTTTTCATGCTTGCCCGGTGAAAAACCAATTTTTGCCTATGAAAATTAAACTGATTGAACAATAAAGTCTCTTCAATCAAATAGACCTGATCTGCTTTTTTTAACTGAGCAGTATCTTCAAAGAGTTGATTGGGCAATATGATACATATAGTTTTGCTCATCAGGAAGTGTTTTTATTTCTTCGACAACGCTCTGAGCAATACTTTACCTGATCCCAAACTAGTTTCCACTTTCTTCTCCACACAAAAGGCCTTTGACACACCACACATATTTTTTGATCTAAATGCTGTTTTTTCAACGTTTTGATATTCTATTGTTTGAAATCTGTCTTTGTCTTGAACACTTAAACCGACTAATCTGGGCACTTCTCTTTTTTAGATGTTTCTGACTTACTCCACTGTTGACTCGCTTTCGCCACAATCTAAAACTTGAAGGCTTTAAGTGTTTGCGCATCAATTTAATCACTTGAGCCTCTGAGAGGTTAAACTGAAATTCAATGGCCTCAAAAGGCGTACGGTCTTCCCATGCCATTTCAATGATTCTGTTGGTATCTCTTGTTAAATAAGTCATTTTTTTGGTTTTGCCTTGCGTACATGTAAGGCTAAAATTCGGGTTTTATCTTGTTTGACTGCTGGATGTTTTCTGTGCCCATAAATTTTAATTCTAGCGGCCTTTGCTGCTTGTTCTAAATGCACAATGGGTCTTGGATAGTCTTTGCCTAAGGTAAAGTCATAGAGCTGCTCTTCTAATGGTGTAATTTGTGATGGATCAATGGCTAATTTGGGTGGAAGGTTTTTCAATTCTGGCACCCATTTATATATAAACTCAGCCTGTGGGTCATGGTCTTGAGCTTGTTTGACAGGGTTGTACATACGAATGGTGTTAATACCAGTAACACCTGCCTGCATTTGAAATTGAGTGAAGTGGATGCCTGGCTCATAATCTAAAAATTGCTGAGCCAAATGCATGGTACCCTCTCGCCAATCTTGATCTAAATGAAAGCATAAAAATGAGACCAACATGGCGCGCATTCTAAAATTGATGTATCCTGTTTCAATCACAGCGCGCATGCAGGCATCAATTAAGGGAAAGCCTGTTTGACCTGTTTTCCAAGCCTTAATGAAGCTTTCGTTTTTATCGTGCTTTAACAGTTCAAATCCCCTGTTGACGCACAGATTTTCATAGGCACAATCACTTTCAAATTTTTGAATAAAATGACAATGCCATTTTAACCTTGTAATCATGGCATTGAAGGCACGTTTGTTGCTTGGGTAGTTTTCATGATTTTTAGTCAATTGAACAGCTTGTTTGATTGAGATGTTGCCAAAGGCCAAGTAAGGAGAAAGTCTTGAACAAGAAGTTCTGCTCTTTAAAGGTTTTGATATGAAGCGATGGTAATTTTTGCCTCTGTTCTCTAAAAACGAATTCAAATAACGGTGCGCATTTTGTTCTCCAGCAGGCTGCATCTGAGCACTATAGTCTTCTAATTCATTTATAAAATCTTTACTAAGCTCAAAACCACTTTGCTTAACCCTTAGGTTTGTTGAAGCGCTAAAGCTGTTTTGAATTTGAGCAGAGCTCATGGTAACATACCATGCTTTATCCCATCCATCACGATTTTTGATGGCTCTGTGTATACCGTCTCTTTGAAATTCTTTAAATACTGAGCTGTTTTGCCTTGCCCATTTGTGTACTTTTTTATCAATCTCAAAAGTATGCGCACAGCCCGTTTCTTGATGCGCGAAAATGGTGTTCACAGTATATTGTTTAGCAATAAAATCAAGCACCTCAAGCATCTCCGATTTATAAATATGTATGCGTTTTTCAAAAGCATTTAAACGCCCTTGCATGTCTTGCAAGCTCAAATACGCAAACTGTAAATGCCTGAATGAAGTATCAGGATAATTGATTACGCTAGGCTGAAACACATACAAAACTAAATAGGGAATTCCTGCCTTTTCTGCCTGAAAAAAAGGAGCATGATCTTGCAATCTTAAATCACGCTTAAGCCAAACAATATTTATTGCACTTCTGGCCACTCAATTTGTTTTTTACAACACTTAAAATATCCAAAAAAAGAAGGGAAATACCCCTGAACATCAAACATGAAATCTCTTTGGTGTTCAATGCCCTTATAGTTGTTTAAAGGGTGTGCTTTGTAATGCAATTCAGAAGATTTCAGGTGTTTTTGTAGGGCTGAAAATTCTCCATAAAATACCTGAATGTCTTTGATGTTTTTAGACAGCGCTAAACTAAACTCAAGCACTGATGCACTGATGGGCAAGCATTCAAATACAGATGGTTCAATTAAAAATATGCGGTTAGCCGAAAGACCCGCACCAAATTCAGCATCTAGATTGTAAAAATTATATAAAAAAGTAGGCTTATCTTCATCAATTTCAAGCTGTTTAGTAGTATTTGGTATTACAGGGTTAAGATCAGGTGCTTTTCTTTCTAAAAGTACCTCAGGAATTTCCAAGCGTTCAAAAGCTTGATAAGGCACATCTAAAAAAGTGCCTTGATCATTCGTCTTGCAATACTTGTTGATGTTTTCTTGATTGGCGTAGTATTTCTTGTTGGCATTTGCACCACATACCCACTGCCAACTCAATACATTTGACGCCCAATCAGCGTCTAGTAAATGATAGTACATCCACCGAGCGCCTGTCATGAAATCAATTTTTGCAACATTGCACACAATGCTAGCCACATACATACGCATGTGATTGTGCATATACCCAGTTTCGTAAAGCTCCTTGATCGCCTCATCAACAGCACTAATACCTGTATTCGCTTCTAAAACTGCCAAAGGCATTTGATCACTCACCGCCCCTTCTTGTGGGCGCTTCAAGGGATTGTTAATGTCTTTGTGCAACCAGATCTGTTGCCAATAATCTCTCCAGGCCAACTCTTGTATCAATTTCTCACACTTTGCATAAGGTAAATTCAAGGTCTTGATGTGCTGAAAAACCTGTTTTGTTGAGATCACTCCTCTTGAGATATAAGGCGATAACCGCGTAACACTTCCATCTAAAAAATTACGCGATCTGGCATACCCATCAGGGTCTATGGCCTTGATTTTTTGCTCTACATGCTCTAGGTCAGTAGAAAAAGTGTTAGAAGAACTCATAAAGACGTAATTTTTCTGAGCATGCCCTCAAAAATAATTCCGTGCAAAGGCAAAACCATATACCAATACAATCTACCCGATAAACCTTTGGGTCTAAAAGTGGCGGTTTGAATAAGCTTATTGCCTTCAGTCTTAAACTCCAACCACGCCTCTCCGGGCAATCGCATTTCTGCAAACAACAGAAGCCTACCTTCTTTTTTATTGGCATACAAGACCCTCCAAAAATCAACGGCATCACCAACCAACAACTCTTTTTTATTGGTGCGCCCTCTTCTAAGGCCTACTCCACCCACCAGCTTGTCTAAATATCCTCTGATGCGCCATAAAAAATTGGCATAATACCAACCTGTTTCTCCGCCTATGGCCCAAAGCTTATTCAACGTCTGTACTCTTGAAGAAAAAGTTCTTGAGCGCTGGTCGGTATAACATCCGTGTGTCGGAACAGTTAAAAACTCAGAGAGCTTGAAATTAAACCTACCACTGATAAAGGCATCTTTCCAAGAAGAAATTGTGCCTTTCTCGGCGATGTTTAAAAGTGTTTTTTCAATGGCTTGTGTGTAACCCATGGGGCTAATCTGTAGTTTTTCAGCCAACTCATTGGGTTTGCAGACCACCTCAATTTTCATGCTGTTTACGAGCGCCACCGCCAATTTGTAAGAGGTCGAGGTGACAAAATACAACCAATAAGAAGAAAGTCTAGGACTCATCACGGGAACTGTAATGATACTTCTTTTAAGGCCCCTTACTTTGGCATAACCCAGCAGCATTTGTTTGTAATTTAACACGTCTTTTCCGCCAATATCAAAGTGTTTGTCATAGCAAAATGGCTGACCCAACACACCTTTCAAGAAAGCCAATACATCTTCAACAGCAATGGGTTGACATTTTGTTTTCAGCCATTTAGGAGCAATCATAACAGGCAGTTTCTCAACTAAATCTCTGATGATTTCATAAGAAGCACTGCCAGAACCAATGATGATGCCCGCCCTTAAAGTGGTGAGATTAAAGGTAGATCTTGAGAGAATTTGCTCAACTGCCAGTCTTGAAGTCAAGTGTTTAGAGAGTGTTCTTTCGTTCGATATTCCGCTCAAATAAATGACCTGTTTGACAGTTGTCTGGCTGACTTGATGCACAAAATTTTGGGCAGCTTGTTGCTCTAAAACCTCATAGTTTTCAGAAGTTGACATGGCATGCATCAAGTAATACGCTGCGTCAATATCTTTTGGAATGTTTTGCAAACTGTTTTGATCTAAAAAGTCTACTTCAATCACTTCTATGAAATCTACCAGTGATGAGGGTGGATTAAATCTCGCTTTATCTCTCACACTACACACCACTTTATGCCCTGCATCAATTAAAATGGGCAAAAGTAATTTACCAATGTATCCGGTGGCGCCTGTGAGGAGTATTTTCATTTATTTGAGAGTGAGTAATTACTTACTTTTTGTTTTTAAGGCAACAATTTTAATAAATGAATATAAAAAGAAAAGGGGTTTTAGTAAATATTAAGCGCTTGTTTAGAATGTATTAAGATTGATTTTTTAAATAAATAAACCCCTAACCCAACCTTTTTGTTTCATTTCTTGTCTAAAGAAACATAACAAATTAAAATAAATAAAATGAAGAATTTAAACATATTCAAAACCCTTTCGATTTCTGGAATACTCATTCTATCAAGTTGCTCTAGCGAAACCACTTATGATAAAATTCAAGGGGTGTGGAATGCAGCTGAGATATGGGAGGATGAGTGTTGTGATTTAATTCAAGAAACAGGCTGGGAAGTCGACTTAACCTTTAATGAGTGTTCAAGTAGTTCTTGTAAGTTAGATATAAAATTCTTGACAAATGGTATTGTTGGTTCTGCTGGTTATGCCCTGAGTGACTATTTTGGGTCAGACGATCAGTATGTGGTTTATAACACAGACAGCACTACAGCTACCCTGTCAAATGAGTATTTTATAAATGAAGATGGCAATAAATTAACACTAATTGAATTACACGATAATTCGCAATGGGTATATGATATTTTAGCCTTAGATGAGAACACATTGCACTTTGAGTTAGAAGGCTCTTCTGGATCAAAAGCATCAGAATTTTTGCTCACAAAAAATTAATTTTATTCTGATTAACTTTAAAAAACATCAACTTAAAAGAAAGAAATATAATTGAAAGGTGTCAGAAAAATGACAGAGAAGCACAAAACGATTTATATAATAAATATGCTCCAAAATTATTTAGTGTTTGCTTGAGATACTCAAATAATTACGAAGATGCTGAAGATCTTCTTTCTGATGTTTTTATTAAGATTTTCAGTCAAATAAAAAAATTTAAATTCAAAGGGTCTTTTGAGGGCTGGATAAAACGTATAACTATTAACTCAGCCCTTAATAAGATAAAATCTGATAAAAAAAGATTATACCTTTCTCTAGATTATTTTTCTAGCGATTTATTTGAAGATAATTCAGGTGATGTTATTGATTTCTTATCAGCTAATGAATTACTTGAATTAATTCATGACCTGTCTCCAAAATACAGGGCCGTTTTTTCACTATATGTTATCGAAGGTTACTCTCATAAAGAAATTGCAAAGGCTTTAGAAATCTCTGTTGGAACTTCAAAGTCTAATTTACATGACGCTAAATTAATTTTACAAAAAAAAATTAAAAGGATAGAACGGGTTTCTTTAACAGCAGAAAAAGGATTATTAACAATTTCAAACCATTAAAAAAAACTTGAGTTTTGATAAAAAAATAAAAAACAAACTGGAAGGTTTTCAACCAGCACCTTCAAACAAGGTGTGGCAAAAAATAGAAAGTCAATTAGATTCACCAAAGGTAGTAGTTCATAATAAAAATGACTACGTATTGGTTTATGGTGTTTTGACTTTTATTGTATTTCTCAGTATTGCATTTATTTTAAATAATAGATTAAACACCTCCAATTACCAAGCAAATCAAAATGCAAAAAATGCTACTTTGAACTTAAACAAACAAACTAAAATCAGATTTATGAATGATCATCTTATGTCTGATGCCAAAAATTTAGGCTCAAGCAAAACTAAAAAAACACTTCAAAAGCCTAAAAAAAATATACTTGTCAAAAAAGAACATGAAGCTCTTTTGAAAGAGAGGGAGAATAAAAAGGGTGATCACTTTGATGATTATTACAAAAAAGAAATCAAGCATCCATCCCTACAACCATCAGAAGAATTATTTTACTTAGGTGTTTTGAAACCTTTTTTAAACGCAAAAGCATCGATTAATAAGATTAACAGCTTATCGTTTAGAAATAACAATAAAAAAAATAAATTAAACCCAAGAATTTCATATAAAATGTCTGTGAGGTATGAAAAATCAAGTCTTTGGTTTAATTCTAATAAAACTTCATCAAATGAAGAGCTGAAAAAATTTCTTAATACAAATTTTTCGAAAATACACTCAATAAGCTATGGTTTTGAATCTTATATTCAAATAAAAAACAGAAGCTATTTTGGTGTTGGTATTGGTGTTAAAACTCTTTCATTTATATCTAACATGAAGTACAATACAATAGAGGACAATTTAAGTGTATTTGATGAAGATAAGGTCAAATCGATTACTCCATTTGGATTTTGGTTCAGCGACCAAAATGAATACAATACATTAAAAAATAAAGCAAGTAAAATAACTGTGAATTATGTCTATATTCCTATTTCATATGAATACTATTTCTTAAATAGGCAGTTTTTAGGTAGTATTTCATTGGAAAATCAAGTTAATATACTTGCCAATAACACATTTCAAATTAAAGAATCAGCAAATGATATTAAGTTGAAAAAATCGAATGTTTTAGGTCAGAAAAAGTTGTTTAATGAACTGACTCTATCTTTAAATATTGAAAAAAATATTGGGAATAAAATGCTTTTAGGTGTCTCGCCTTTTTTAAAGACATCTACTGGATCAATATCTAAAACTATTGACACTGATATTAAGACTATGATGAGAACATTCGGAGTAGGTATTTATGTTAAATATTAGATACAGTTTAGATCTTAGTCACAAAATCTCCTTATAAATTCTTTTTCACCCTACCTTGAGCCCTTATTCTTGGATAGCTGTTATTGTTATTGGTAAACGATTTTTTGAGAGTTAAAAAATCTTAGGCTATAATTATTTCCAAGAAAATCGCAGGAAGGGGGTTTCTTATGTTTTTTGGGTGAGCGTGAAATACTCAAAACATTAAACTGCACTTTTCTTTACCCTTCGCTTCGCTTTATAAAACCCCTTATCAGCCACATAAATTGTTTTATGTACCTCACAAAACACCTTACTTTGATTTTTGTCTGTTAATTCAGAAGTTTTAATCAATTCTATCTCATTTTTTGCTTTCACTTCAGCTTTGATTTGCTCTAGCTCTTCGGTAGTAAAAATGAACCTGGTATATAAATCTTGATTTGCAGGGCGCTTGAAGTTAATTTGAGCAGATTTATCCCACACCACATAGTCATCACCCAATAAATTGATCAATTGCACCATGTAAATTGGGTCTACCGCTGAGAACATGCTGCCTCCGAAAATAGTGCCTACATAGTTCTTGTTTTTGTAGCTAATGGGTAGCTTTACCTCAATATTTAATAAATCTTTTGAAACCTCAACAATCTTTGCGGTACTTCTGCGGTACATCGGCGAGAGGTTGAAAGCATGCTTGAATAAAGTGTGCTTTGAAATTACTTTTGTGCCAATTTTAGTGAGGGTTTGATAAAAGCCCATGGGGTTTGATTTTTGGGGTGGATGTAAAGTGAAAAGGGGCTAAACGCAGTTCGAAGAATTGCGTTTAGCCCCCTAAATGGTTGTTTTGTTGTTGATTATTTCCCGAATAATCCGCCGATTTTATCTTTCAAAAGATTTCCAGCGATGTTTTTTACCATATCACCAGCAGAGCCTGATCCACCCAAAAGACCTAAAAGGTTAGACTCGTTTCCGCCCACTTTGTCTGAAAATAATTTGGTAATAATCGGGATCAAATACTGAGTAATGCCAGAAGCCTTTGCATTGTCAAATCCTAATTTACCAACTAAATTAGAGGTTAAATTAGAAGTTAATCCATTTAAAATAGCATTGCCTCCAGCATTGTTGTCTTGGCTAGAAAACAAGTTTAACATGCCTTCTAATCCATTAGAAGATTCTTTTTCAATGGTTCCGTTTACTGTGTCTTTAATTGCCCCCAAAGTTGAGTCAATTTGATTGTTGTCTAATCCGAATTTTGAGCCTAAGTTTTCAGCCACCTCTGACTTTAACCCATCTAATATTGCATCGATCATGATTCTTAAAGTTTTAAATTGTAACTCAAAAATAAACTAAAAAGCCTTACTGATGCTTTAAAAGTTGGTCAGCAACCAATTATTACTTGCCAGAAGAGAAAATAAAATCGTAAGTAATAAACAACATAATGGCATAATACCTGCTTTTTACGTTGTTTTTCACTGTAAAATCAAACAAATTATCAGCTGTAATGTTTCTTGAAAGATCAACCAATTGACGCCCTCCTCCGCTCGAGCTATAGGCAAAATCAAGCCCTATGGCAAATTCATTTTTATTAGCCTGAAAACTACCTCCCGTTGAAAAGTGAAACACATCGCCTACCGAACCTAAATATTCAGTTTTTTGGTTTACTGAAATGATATTGTCTTGATTAAAATCTGTTCTAAAACCTGTAAACCAAGTCAGTCTGTCAGAGACCTTATGTTGAATACCCATCGCTAAATTAAACACCGCCTTGTTTTTACTAGTTACGATTGTGGGAACATTAGAAGGCGTAGCGGTTAATCCATCAAAACTATCGTCAACATCTTCAAAGACTGTGTAGTTCTTAATCTTAAAAAAATATTCACAAGCCATAGATACTTTTGTGTCATGCACATTAAAATCTACTCCTAAACCTATTGAACTAGGAGATTTATACTGCACTTGATCGACACTCCTTCTATTTGAGATTGAAAGTGAAATCGCTGAAGAAGTGTCTATTCGATGATCTTCAATATTATATCCACCACGTGTTCTGTATGCTGCATATTGAGGTGAAGTGTAGGTAAGGCCCAGCCCGAAGTTTTTACCAGTGTAGCTAAATCCAAACTTTGTGATAAAAGCACTCTGAATATCAATGTTGTATGCAAATTCATTGCGCCAAGAAGCAATCAAATTAGTAGGTAGATCTCTATCTGTAATTTCTTTTTTGAAATTAAAGTTTAAATCTTCTCCATGCCATACAGAATACTGAGAAAATCCTACAGCAATTTTTTCATTGATCTTAAAGGCACTACCAACAGCCAACCACTCCTCAAAAACCTGTCTTCTGAAATTAATGTCTGCCCTAAAAAGCTCTAAATCTGGAGTGGTCAAGTCAACTACACGATCTCTAAATTTAATGTCTGTTCTATATCTTCTAAAAGTCGCTAATCCAACAATAAAACGATCTGTTTTTAAGGGCTTGAAACGCACTCCAGCAAAACCAGGAGCATAAAATAATCCATCGTCTTGAATGGTGTTGTTGTCTCCTAAGAAATTGTCTGTTCTAAGATTTGCATAAGTAGGGCTTAAATAAGAAAACGTAAAACCCAAATTGTTGTCTTGAGCCATCGCGCCAGGATTATAAAAAATTGAGGTTTCACCAGCAGGAGAGGCAATCACAGCTCCATTCAATAAAAGCCCTTTAGCCCCATATTGATAAGACCAGTAATGAGCATCTTGTTGTGCAAACACACTAACAACAAACAAACATTGAAGAGCTATATATATTCCCTTTTTCATAAAAACAGTAGAGAAATATACAATTATTTATAGTTTTTGGGGTATAAAAACAAATGCATGTTTTAACTATAAGCAGTTTCTTAATCTAAAATCTCATCATCACTCACTCTTTGAATTAAGCTGTCAATTTCTTTAATGACTTCTCTGCGCTTTTGTTTTGCTTTTACGATAATTTCTTCAGGGTTTGAAGTGTTGGCAATTTGAATATTGTAAAAATTAATAAGCGTATTTAAGGCGTTTAAACGGGCTGTGATTTTCATTTGTTCTACTTGCTCTGTCAATGCTTTTTCTGATTTCACTTGTGCTTTAGCAGATTTTTTAAGCTCGGTTCTGTTTAGCTCTATTTCTTTTCTTTGTAGCAATAAATCTTCTTTTTGAAGTATTATGGTATAAAGCAGTCCAGCAAAGGCAAGGCCTGAAAATAAAGCATTTACAGCACCAAACAAGTCTCCAAATGCACCTCGATCTGACCAATTATTTATAAAAAAATAAATGAATAAAAACGAGAGCATCCAAACAACTACAACAGCAATAGCTAGAGCCAAAAATCGACCTGGTTTTCGAATCATAGAGATTAAAGTTTTAATGGGCTTTTAATGTGTATATCAGTTTGGGGGAATGCTACCACTACATTGTGTGCTCTAAATAATTCATCAATTTTAAAACACAACTCACTTTTCACATCACCCACTCTGAATAATTCTTTTGTCCAAAAATAAACTTCAAAATCTAAAAAAGAAGAACCAAAATCATTAAATCTTACAAAAGGAGATGGGTTTTTCAATACAGCTTCATTTAAATTTGTTGCTTTTAAAAGAAGTTTTTCATATCACGCAATTATTCCTAAATGCAGAATTCTTCCGCCTGTTTGATTTACAGGGTTAACGCTTTTTCCGATTACAATACCATCTTGTGGTGCAAAATATTCTTGAATTAAGCCTCCAAACAAATCTCGCTGTTGTGCAATTAAGTCTCCTTTTTTTATGAACTGAGTAATAGAAGGAAGTACAGTGAGTAAGCCTCCAGTGCTTGTGTAAATCCAATACGATTTTTTACAAACTACAGCTGGTGTTTCAGGTTCATCGATTTCTCCTTGCACCATTTTTAAGTACACTAAGGCATTGTATAGACCAGTTAAGCCAGAGCGAATCATGCCTTTTTGAAAAGTGTGAGGGTTTCCTACTTCAAGAGTAATGGCAGGAATATTTTTTTCATTAGCCGCCCCTCTAAGTGTTCCATCAGAGGCAGTTTTATGTACCACTATTTGGCCATTTTGAAGCAAGGCTAATTTTTTTGTAATGGTATCAGAAAGATCAGCTCTTATATAATAAGAGTTTATTCTACCTGTAGATGCAGTATGTAAATCAATGAGATAATCTACATCTTTAACTACTTTATTAAAGAAATTATATACATATGCTTCACTTACATTTCCATTTTCAATGCCAGGAAAAATATGATTTAAATCAACATTGTCAATAAACCGTCTTTTTTTTCGATGAAAAGCAGGAATATTTACCACAGGAACGCCAATAATGTTTCCATGTAATTCAGTAAAATTGACCTCATCAAACAACCTTTGAATCACAGGAATTCCGTTGAGCTCATTGCCATGAACTGCTGCGGTAATACCCACTGTTTTTCCATCAAAAGCCCCTTTTGCAACTATTACAGGGATAGATAAAGGTGTTGCGGTAGGCCCATCAACAATTTTTAACCAAAACTTGTGCACCCCAGGCTCTAGAAGATCGATTTGTAGATGTTCAATTTTAGGAATTTCCATATTCATCTTCTAAGAATTTAATAAGTTCATTTGAATACTGTTTAAATACATTTTTTTGCCCAAAACTATATAATGGCTGTAGACCACCAATGCTTAAAGTATTAATTTCTGAAATCATTCTTTTGCCAACAGAATTGGTCAGTAAATCAATGCCATACATAAAGACTTTGTGCTTTTTAAAAATGGGGTTTAAATATTCTACAATTGCTCGATCTCGTTTATCTAAACTGCTAATTTCAGAGATACCCCCTTGAGCTGCGTTACACATCCATCCACCATCTTTTGGTTTTCTAATTAAAGCGCCTAAGGGTTTACCATTTACTACAACAATGCGTTTGTCTCCCTCTTCAATTAAAGGCATATACTTCATTGCCAAGTATGGCTGTTTATTCAGCTCATACCATTCTTGAAAATCATCAAGACTCATCTGTTTTTGATGACCAAAATATGCAATGCCTTTT
Source organism: Flavobacteriales bacterium (assembly GCA_020631045.1). Lineage (GTDB taxonomy): Bacteria > Bacteroidota > Bacteroidia > Flavobacteriales_G > JALEGO01 > JAHDHZ01. Next base: position 30,697 of record JAHDHZ010000016.1, read on the forward strand.
TGAAGCTTGATAATGCCTTTTCCGCCATAATTTTTTAAAGGCTTCAACACAATGGCAAACCGTGCATAAAAAGCCTCAATATCTTGCCAATTTAAACAAAGTTTTACTGGAGGTACATACTGATCTAATTGCATTAAAAAAGACTTATCACTTAAAGCTTCTATTGATTCAATATTGTTGATGACAGCACAGTTTTTAAAACGCCCTTTAATGCTTTTAAAGAAATTGGGGTGTACCGGTCTTGGCAATCTAAACAAAATAGTATTGATAGCCATGGGGAGGTGCTTTTTAGCATTCAATATTTTGCTTTTAAATGTTTTAACATCAATTTTTTCATCAACTTCTAAAATATACATTGAAGCTGAACGCTCTCCGTTAAAAAAAGCATCATTTCTTTTGTCAGATCTACTGCACACAAAAACTTTATCAATTTTTCTGTGCTTCACTAATGCATTGGTAATTCCGTAAAACGAATTACTAGAATTGTGCTTTTTATGATCTGTTAAAACAAGTACATTCATTGTTTTTCAATAGGAGTAAAAATGTGCCTTTTATCTTTAAAGGCTTTAAATTCAATCATGTTTTCACTAGGATCTTTCACAAACATGGAGTATTGCTCATAGTTTGACCCTTCAAAAAAAGTAGTTGAAAGGTTTAAAATTTCTACTTTTTTTTCAGTTAAATAGCGTTTCATTGAATGCCATGCTTGTTCTGATAAAATAATGCCAAAATGGTGTGGTGGAACAGCTAGTTCATGCAAGCGTTTATTGTTTCTCGGTTTTGTTTTTTGTTCATCTAGCTGAACGGTAAGTTGATGATTATAAAAATTTACATCAAACCATTTTGTCGTTTGCCTACCAATATCAAGGCCAAGAATATTTTTATAAAACTGCTTGGCCTTATCAATATCATTTACTGTAATTGCCAGATGAAAAACATTCATGTTTCTAGTTTTCATCATCTTCTTCAATTTCAAATTCTTCTTCTTCAGCTGGCTTTAAAGTTTTGAGTATATATATATCATCACCATCAAGATCTTCTTGGATTTTATAAGTAAGCTCAAAAACCACACCTTCTGAAGTGCTTGTATTTAACTCGTATTGTTTGATCAGGGCTTCAGGAACTTCTTCAAAAAAGTATGAGATTCCTCCTTCAGTTTCAAATTCGTAATTGTGTTGAAAAAAGCCATTATAAACCGCTACAATGCGTTGGGAAAAAGCTGCGTTACTATTTAGTAAAAATGCTAAAATAGATCCTTTAAAAAAGTTTATTTTATTCATGTTTAAAAATTAATGGGTTATATTATTATTCTTTAATTAGTTCGCTTTGTATTTCATTTATTAGTATTTGATCATTGTTTAATGATTTAAAAAGCTTTGTTTTAAGTCCGCCTTTTTGAGATTTCAAGTTAATTGCTAATTTATCAATTGCAATGGTTGATAGCACTACCTGAATGAAGCCTTCAATTAAATCATCTATGCTTATACCTAATTGATTAAACCCTCTTCTTTCCATAACTAATAATCTTGATGTGTCGCTTGACCAAGACAAGTCTTTGTTTTTGATAGAGAGATTTGTGCCCAGTATTTCCCAAGAAGATTGCCCTTCTTTTAAGTGCCCAGTTAAGGGTTTTAAAGCTCTTCTAGAATACAAAGAAAGTGGTCTTAGGCCTTCTTTTGTTGCATGCACCATAATTCTAAAGTCTAACACATATGAAAACCCTTTTTTATTGGGCATAGAACCCACATGGTAAAACACGCCTTCACTTGAGGTAGAGCTCCAATTATAATTTCCAATCAAGCTCTGTACAATAAATTTTTCGTAGTGAAACTCTTGGTTCATGAAATCTTTAAGCTCTTTTTCGCTGGTAATGGTAAAAACCCCTTGCCCTGCATTGCTGTAAGGAATTTTTATAACGCCTTTTCCTCCCAGTTTTTGAATCCACAACGGAATTTCTTCTTTGTTAACATCCCAAATGGTTTGTGGGGTTAAAATCTTCAGGTTTTTTTCGGCAAGCTCCGCATTGTAAAAAGAGTATGCTTTTGAGGCTACAAGTTTATTTCTTCCTCCGGCTAAACAAGTAATAACGGGGTTAATGATTGTAGTTTTAGAAGCAATAGGAAGTCTATTCCATGGCTTTTGCGTTAAGTATCTAAAAACAAAATCTAGTTGAATCCATTTTTTTGAATCAAAAAATTCTAAATAGCCTGATTTTGATAGACGAATATGACTTTTATCTTCATGATTATAAAATGCAATTAAGTGCACTTGTTTTTTTGTTGCTTCAGCTAAGGCATGCGCATAGCCAGAGGCTTCCATATAATTTTTATCATATATTACGGCCAAAGTCCCGTTTTTGACTTTATTTTTATACAATCCTAAAATTGTTTGATCAACAAACCTTTTATACCCCCCCATTTCTTCATATTCATCAATTAAAGGCATTGATTTTTGCCCTGAAGGACAAGAGTTATTCTCAATAACAATCATTTTTTTATTGCCTTCTTTTGTGGTTACATGAAGTAAATCTGCTCCAGAAAGCAGATAATGCTTAGGCTTGTAACTCAATATTTGGCCAAGCTCTTGAGGCGATACTTTAGGATTTAAATGACAGTAGCGCTCAACAATTTGTTTGTTAGACAGGCCAAAGAAAAATTTAATGGCTGGATGAATGGTCGCATTAATTGCTTTTTCATACCAATGATTTTCTGGCACAAAGTTTTCTGGTTGAATTTGAAGTGTTTTTTGCATAATTCTACTAAGAGTTAGATGGATTTTCAAAAATGATTGAGTCAAAAAAATCCCATAAAGGCTGGGCAATTAATTCTTTTAGTGGTTGATGTACAGATCTGATTTGGTGCACAGCACTTAACAGTTTTTTATTCCAATATGAAGCCATTATTTCGGGTTGATTTAATTTATAGGCGTAAATTCCTACTTCTTTTAAATCTTCTGCTTCGATGTTGGTAGAAAAGTCTTTTTCAAAACCATTGCAATAACTTACCACAGACCCGGGATAAATATCTTTCGTAGCAACTTCAAATCCCAAACCGGTAAAAGAAATGTTTGCTTGTTTGTTATAAGCAATGTATTTGCGATGATCCCAGGCTAAAACGTATGTGCCAAAAGCATTTTTAAAACAATGTTTATCTTTTACTTTTGTAAGCTTTGGGTGTACAAACAATAAATCAAGTTCTGTAAACAAGCGATCAAAATCATCTTTAACCCAAGTGATTGTACCCATAGGCACAAAATCTTTAGCTACAACAAAGTACGTGTTGTTGGTTGCATTAAACTGAGACGAAAAATCTGGATGTACCATTACAAGTTGTTTTCAAATTCAAAATCGATATCGTTATCAAAAAAATCTTTCATTGACATCTCATAAATAAGATCTGGCCCTAACATATCATTGATTTGCTGCTTATCTACTTTGATTAAGTATGTGCAATTTTCAGTTGCAACAAGAATAGCTTTGCTTGATGTTCCATCTTTTTCTTTAATGTTAATCATGTGCTTGTCAATACCAAACATATAATTAGATCTAATCTGCTTTAATAAATCTGATGATAGATTTGAAAGCCCAACAATAATCTTAGTTTTCATTAGTAAAGGGTTTCTATTTTAATAATTCTACAAATAGGGATAATCATGTTTTTTTTTAGTATTACTTGACTATCTGTAACACCCCAGATGGTTGTCTCTACAATTTTTTCTCCTTCGATGTCTTCGAAATAAATACGCACTTTATGGTGGTAATCATTGCCTAACATCATAGATTCTTTAAGTGCACTAGAACGCTGTTGAATCATTATCTTATCAATTAACACATCTTCTTTAGGGAAGTGTAGAAAATCAATGTATTCTTTTGGAAATGTTTGCATCTTGTTAATCTTAAATACAATATCAAAAATGAAGATTCTATTCTGTAAGAATTAGGCTCTAATTCTGTAGATATTCTGTAGAAAAAAGGGCTTTGATCATCTCTAAAAAACCCGAATTGAGATTTTAGCAAGATGTATAGATTCTGAAGGATTACTAGACTGAATTCTGTAGATCAGAAGTAGACTTCAAATATGTGCTTTTTGTCTATAAAAGCATATTTAAATGTGAAATCTAAGTGGTGTATGATTTTATTGACTATTGATAATCCTAAACCGATAGAGTGGCTCGAAGAAGATTTACTTTCAAATCGTTGGAAAATAGAAGAGGGTAATATCTTTTGATGATTACTGTTGTTTGATATTTTAATTTTCTCTTTTGATAGCTCAATAAGAATAGCCCCATTTTTAATATTATGAAATACTGCATTTTTAATCAAATTCATAATTAAAATCTCGAGCAAATCTCCATTTGTTTTGAGAATTGTTTTTTCAAAAAGGAGTTTTCTAACTGTAATGTTTTTTTCTCTAATTTGAAATTCAAATAAATTTAAAACCTCATCAACAATCGAATTTATATTCACTTTTGAAATTTCATCATATACATCCCCATCAATTTTAGAAAGTAAAATAAGAGATTTATTCACTTTAGTAAGTTTTTGAACGTGCTGCATAATGCTTCCTACGATCTCAAAATCTTTTTCTTGAAGACTTTTTGACTGAAGTAAAAGTTCAATTTTCCCTGTAATTACTGAAATTGGAGTCAATAATTCATGACTAAAATTTTCAACATAACTTTGCTTTGACAACACCTGCTCAACCTTTTTATTAATGATTGTATAGGTTTGTTCAATGTGATTTCTAAGTGTGCTTTTGGCATTAAGCTGTTTTTTAAACTTATTAGAAGGATATTGGTCAATAAAAATTAAAAATCGTTGCCTAAATAATCTTACGTAAACACAAAGAGCACATGCTCCAAAAAGAACTCCAAGAAGAAAAATTAATATTCCCATTAAGCTATTCACCTACCTCTTTTACTAGAAATTTATACCCAATGCCATACACTGTTTTTATATAGTCTTTACACCCTAGTGCTAACATTTTTTTTCTCAAATTTTTAAGCTGAGCATAGACGTGGTCAAAGGAAACTGAATAATCCATGTAATCTCCCCAAATATGCTGAGAAAGGGTTTGTTTTGTAACTACTTTATTTCTATTATTTATAAGAAACAACAAAAGCTCGAACTCTTTTTTTGTAAGTGTCATCTCAGTATTTTGAATCAAAACATTTTGAGCGGCAATATCTATTTTAATTTCATTTAACTTAATTGTATTTTTATTGTTAAATGTTTTTCTTCTGACAATTGATCGTATTCTTGCATTTAACTCTGCTAAATGAAAGGGTTTGGTTAAGTAATCATCAGCACCCAAATCAAGGCCATCAATTTTATCGTCTATTGAGCTGTTTGCAGATAGAATAATTACTCCACACTTCTCTTGCTTTTTATGGATTGTTTCTAAAAGCGCTAAACCACTTCCTCCTGGTAAATTAATATCAAGCAAAATACAATCAAAACTTGAGTCATTTATTTTTTCTAAAGCGCCTTTAAATGTTTTAGCTGTTTCACTAACATATCCAATTGGATCAAAATATGTTACCATATTTCGAATAAGCTCAACATCATCTTCAACTATTAAGAGTTTAATCATTTATCTAGATAAATACAACAAAAAAAGCCGCAACACAATGTATTACGGCTTTTTATAAAAATTTGTTGTTGCCCGGCAAGGATTCGAACCCTGACCAAAGGTACCAAAAACCCATGTGCTACCATTACACCACCAGGCAATCAGACACAAAATTAAACATTTTAAGAAATTGATCGTGATTTTAAAGTAAAAAATTATTGTGAACCTACTTGTTTTTAAAAGAGCATGCTTCAAATATCATAGAACTCTTGTATATTTATGATACTTGAAAAAGTATTTATTCAATATCATATTTTTACTAGGTTCTGGTCACTTGTTAATTGCTCAATTTTACAACGGAACCTCTTCAATGACTTACGGCAAAAACCGCATACAGACCGAAGAGTATTTTTGGGAGTTTAAAAAGTATGATAGATACAGTATTTATTTCTATGAGGGTGGAGCGCAACTCTCAGATTATGCCGCCCAAGTATGCAGAGAGACAATTGATGAATTTGCAGCTAAGTTTCCGAATACAGAGATCAACTCTACTGAGTTTAATGTGCTGGTTTACAACAAGCTTGAAGATTTTAGAAAAACCAATATCGGACTGAATCAACAAAATGCTCAGATAGGTGGAGTGGTTAAAATTAGTGGCAATAATATTTTTGTCTACTTTAATGGAAATCACAATGATTTTAAAGAAAACATTCGCGCTTCTATTGCTCAGATTTTAGTGCACAAAATGTTGTTCGGAAGCAGTTGGATTGAAGTAGTAAAAAACAACGCTTTAATTCACATTCCAGATTGGTATGCACAAGGATTGGTCGGCTATTTTGCACATGACTATCAGTACTATCAATTTAAGATTCAAGACGCCATTCAATTCGATCGATTTAAAAAATTTAATCGTCTAAGTGATCGCGAAAAACAGGTGTTTGGATATGCTTTTTGGTATTACTTATCTGTTGTTTATGGTGAAAATCTATTTGAAAACATTTTGTATATATCAAGGGTCAACAGAAGTGTTGAGGCAGGATTTTTAACTGTTTTAGGACTCTCCTTCAAGCAAATTAAAAAAGAAATGGTTCTTTTCTATCAACAGGAGTATCGTTCTGATGAAAAACAAAACTTAAAAAATGATGCAAAGAATATGGTAGTCAAAACTAAAAAGGGTAGAACCTACCATAACATTTCTCTTTCAAACAATGGTCGATTTTTAGCTTACAGCGAGAACAATAAAGGCAAAACAAAAGTCTTTATGTATGATCTCAACGAGAAAAAAAGAACCCTAGTTTTCAAACAAGGCCATAAACTTGAACGCATTGAAAATGATTTTTACCCCTTGCTGAAATGGCATCCTTCTTCAAAAATGCTCTCTGTTATTACAGAAAATCAGGGACAAGTCTACATTAATTATTATTTCACTGACAAGCAAAAACCTCAACAAAAACCTCTTTTTGAAGTTGAAAAAGTAACTAGTTTTAATTTTTCAAAAGATGGTAAAAAAATTGTGTTTTCAGCCGTTAAAAATGGTGTTTCAGATATTTACATCTATAAAATAATATCAAACACCCAACAAAACATCACCCAAGATTTTGCCGATGATATTGATCCTATGTTTTTTGATGATCAGACCATCATATATGCTTCTAATCGAAATGCAGACACCCTAAATATGGGATATGACATTACTGAATTACAAGATCAGTTTGATTTGTTTCAAATTCAACTCACAGAAAAAAATAAAGCAAAATCTATTCGAAATATTTCTAAAACTCCCCTCACTTCAGAAATCAAACCCAAATTCTACGATGCTGATCGTTTTGCATACTTGTCAAAAAATACAAACTCCATCGAAAAAAAACTTGCTCATCAAGACAGCGCAATCTCTCACATCGACACTACCATTCATTACCGCTATTTTCTCAATTCAAAAACTCTTGAATACGATCAGCATCTCACAGACTTTGATTATACCAAAAACAATTCAAAAGGTGCAAATATATTCTATGAAAACGGAAGAGAACAAATTACTTTGTTTACAAAGACAGACAGTTTAGCCCCCAGACAAAAAAGCAATCAACCCATTGAAAAAACCCTTTTAAATGCACGATCAAAACAAATACAAGCCAAAAAACTAAACATCACTTATGATACTTTAATCATCAAAAACCTTTTTGAAATTAATACTGATAATTATCAAATTGGTCAATACCAAAACACCTCACCCTCTTCCCTTAAAGACCCCTCAAAAATCACAAACCCATCCACCCAAAAAACATCAGAAAATCAGGAATCAATTATTCAAAATCTCATTGTAAAACCCAGAAAATACAACATCAATTTTACAGGCAATGAAATCACCTCAAGCTTTGATTTTAATTTTGCCGACCAACTCTACCAACCTTTCAACGGCGGGCCGTACATTCAACCCTCAATGGGATTGGTTTTAAAAATGAGCGCCATTGATTTGTTTGAAGATTACAAATTAGAAGGCGGAATTCGTTATGCTCTTGGCAATGATGTAACTGAATTTTTCTTACACATTGAAGATGTTTCAAAACGTCTAGACAAACGCTATTCTTTTGAGCGACAAGTCACTCAAATCAATGGTAATTTCACTTCTCAAAAAAACATCACTACTGTTTTAAAAGCTAAGTTCTCTTATCCGTTTTCAGAAGTAAGTTCTGTGCGCCTCACCCCACTTTTAAGACAAGATAGAACCATTTTACTGTCCACTGATCCGCTCACTGCAGAGGCCAAAGATCAATTTGATCATTGGGCGGGTTTAAAACTTGAGTATGTTTTTGATAACAATCTTTACAGGGGCTTGAATCTATATGAAGGATTTAAAGCGAAACTCTTTGCTGAACACTATCGCATCATTGATGATTTAAACACAGACTTTTATGTTGTGGGTACCGATATCAGACATGGTTTAAAGATTCATAGAAATCTAATTTGGTTCAATCGTTTTTCTGCTTCAAGCTCTTTTGGAACAAGAAAACTCGTGCATTATCTTGGTGCTGTTGAACAATGGGCAAAGCTTTCTGAAGGACCGACCTTTAATTTTGACACACCTATTGCGCAAGATCAAGGATATTATTTTCAGACGATTGTTCCGCCATTGAGAGGGTTTTTACAAAACGCTCGAAACGGAAATAGCTTTGCGTTGCTCAACTCAGAACTAAGGTTTCCGATTGTAGACTACTTGGTTTCAAATCCTGTAAAATCTGAATTTTTTGCTCACTTACAACTCACCGGATTCTTTGATTTAGGCACTGCCTGGAACGGACCTTCTCCTTACTCTGAAGAAAACGCTTTTAACACACAAACCATTACTGATGGAAATATTTCTATTACTTTAAAAAATCAGATTGACCCCTTAGCTGCCGGAACAGGATTTGGGCTTAGAACCAAACTCTTAGGGTATTTCGTGAAATTAGATCGTGCTTGGGGTATTGAAAACGGAGATTTTAAATCACCTGTATGGTATTTTTCAATTGAAACCGACTTTTAAATGCTTCAGAAGATTAAAAGCATAGCGCAAAAGTACAAAGATCAAGTGCAGGTAATTAGAGCACATCTGCACCAATATCCAGAACTATCGTTTCAAGAACACAATACCTCAAACTACATCAAAAACATACTTCAAGAGCGCGGCATTGAATTTGAATCAATCGCTGATACAGGTATTGTAGCAACGATTAATGGAAAGTCTCCCCAAGCTATCGGACTAAGAGCTGAACTTGATGCTTTGCCCATCCAAGAAGAAAATAATACTTCATATACCTCTAAAAACAAAGGGGTGATGCATGCCTGTGGGCATGATGTGCATATGGCAAGCCTACTGGGCACTACTTTTATTTTAAACGAACTAAAAGAGGCATTGCCCTTTACTATTAAGGTATTGTTTCAACCTGGTGAAGAGAAATTACCTGGCGGAGCAAGCATTGTACTTAAAGAAGGGTTTATTGAAAAACATCAAATCAAAAAAATGATTGCCCAGCATGTTGCCCCTTCACTACCAGTAGGTCAGGTTGGATTTAAATCTGGCATGTATATGGCCTCTTGCGATGAACTTTACCTCACTGTTACAGGAAAAGGAGGGCATGCCGCTTTAAAAGAAACTTACAACAATCCTTTGTTGATTGCCAGTGATTTTTTGTTGCAAGCAGAACAAGTTATTAATAATTGCACTGACTTGCCTTGCCCTTCTGTGTTGAGTTTTGGTAAGATTAATTCGGTTGGAGGAGCTACCAATGTGATCCCTGATCAGGTAAAACTCTTAGGTACCTTTAGAACATTTGATGAAGGGTTTAGAGCTCAAACCCACAAAAAACTCGCTGAACTCTCTGATCAATTGGCTGAAAAGCACAAGGCAACCCTTGATTTAGAGATTAAAAAAGGCTACCCATTTTTAAAAAACGATCAAGACTTTACTGAACAATGTAAAAGTGCTGCCACTGAATTTCTCGGGTCTGATCAAATCATAGATTTGCCTTTGCGCATGACTTCTGAAGATTTTGCTTATTTCTCTCAAAAAGTACCCGTTTGTTTTTACCGTTTAGGGGTAAGAAACGAGCTAAAAAATATCACTTCAATGGTGCATACACCAACCTTTGATGTTGATCAAGATGTATTTGACCATGCCAGCGGATTAATGGCTTATATTACTTTAAATTTACCACTATGAAGAAATTTATTTTTGCCCTTTTTGTATGTACTTTATATTACTCGTGCTCTAAAAAAGAAGGTTGTACTGACCCATCAGCCACAAACTATGATCAGCAGGCTGAAAAATCTTGCGCTGATTGTTGTACTTTTTCAATGGCTCCTTCATTAAAAGAGCAGCGAGAAGCCCTTTTAACAAACACTCCCAAATGGTATTGGAGAGCCTCTACACTACTGTCATACAGTTGTCAAACCGATCAACTCACAGATAGCAGCACCAATAACATTTCAAATTCCCAGAGCTATATGGTTTTCAATCAAGACCAAACAGGCAATTTTAACAATGTAGTGGTGAACACCCCTTTTACATGGTCACTTTCTGAAACAGGAACAGTTTTAACCAGAGTATATACAAGCAATAATGATACAAGCTTTTATGATATAAACATGCTAAACGACACAATACTTTCTATTACTGCCTCTTCTTCTTGGTGTGCTCAATTTGGAGAATATTATGTTCAAACAGAAGTGCTAAAAACAGATACTTTGTAATTTAATCTATCAAGAGTACTTTTTGACTATCTCCCTGTGTTTGAAAAACATATAGTCCAGCAGAAAAGGCTGTCATATCAACCCAAAGATCTTTTACTCCTGAAAAGCTTTGATTGAATACCAGTTTTCCTTCACTTGAAAATGCGTTAAGCCCATTTTTAGCACCTAACACTTGTACTTTTTTATCAGAAAAAGGCAATACTTTAAAAACATTGTTATTGAACAACACATTACTGGTAATGGTCTGAATAAAAAACTCTACAGTATCAACTGCATAACTCAAATTTGGCGATTGCGCCCATAAAATAGCACTTTGAATGCCAGTTTGAGTAAAGGTGTGGATGGGGTTTTCAGTTGTAGAGGTAGTTGCATCACTAAATTGCCAATAGTAATTAATTGCTCCTTGGGTATTGTTTTGAAAGCTTACTGTTGAGGCATCAATCGTATATGTAACTTCAATGTTAGGCTCATGTTGAGCATAGTAAAAATCAAGGGTTTTATTGACTACAGTATCCCAATATACATTGGGCCCGAATAAAAAATTTCCATTTAATCCACCATAAAATTCATGATCTCCTCCATCAACAAAATACGTTTCATGGTGAATCTCTAAATTATTTAATCTTTGTGAAATTAGTTGACTGCCATAGGTGTTAGGAAATGGAGCCACATCTGCAAAAGGGCCGTCATAATCAAATGGCACAATAAAATCACTGGTGCCATGCATTAAGTATAAAGGCGTTTGATCAGCATTTTGAATAAAATTAGTGTCTAATAAACTGCCCCACAAAGCAATAACTGCATTGGCTTGAGACTCAAAACTAATATAAGCACCTGTATCTAAAGGACCTAAATAAGGAACTGTTTGAAACAAATAAGTATACTCTTGAATTTCATCAGGAAACTCTAAAGGGTCATCCATATACAAATTGTGCAAAATGGCCAACGCACCAGCACTCGAACCCAAAACATAAACCTGAGAAGCATCAACCTTATACACATCCGCATGGGCCCTAAAGTATCGAATGGCCGCCCGCAGATCTTGTACGCTCCGATACATTGCCCTTAGTGAACTTTTAGAATCTGCTAAATTGATGCCCAATCTATATTCAATACTCACCGCCACATACCCCTTTGAAGCAAATGAATCACAGAACATTTGCATATCTTCATTTTCTTTACTGCCTATGATAAACCCTCCGCCATGAACGCAGATAATTAAAGGCCTTAAATCATGTGTATCACCTTGTGGGGTATACAAATCAAACGTTAAGTCTTTTGGGTCAATGTCTGCCTCGCTGGGGTTTAATCCACCCACATCCATCGTTTGGCTTGCATAAATAATATCTTTTACCACTTCAACTGAGTAGTTAGAAGCTTTGTATCGGGTATTTACTATATTATTTTGACTTTGAATAGAAACTACAAAACAAGAGATAATCAAAAACAACCCTGCCCGTTTCATGCCTTTTGATCTTTATTCTTTACCATCGTTAAAATAGTGGCCAAGGCTACCGTTTCATCCTCTTGATCATAGACCTCAACCATAAACTTGACAATGCCTTTTTTTATGTCATCTTGATCGCGTTTTTCTTGCTGAGTCTTTTCTTTCACCGTGAGTTTTACGCCGATGGTAGTACCTGGATAAACAGGCTTTGTAAAACGTGCTTCATCAATACCATAATTAAGCAACACAGGGCCTTTTCTGGGGTCTACAAACATGCCAGCGGCTTTGCTTAAAATATAATACCCATGGGCAACCCTACGTTCAAAAATGGTGCCCTCTAAAGAAGTTTCATCGGTGTGGGCATAAAAATGATCGCCACTCACATTAGCAAAGTTTACAATATCAGCATCGGTAATGGTGTGTTTGTGGGTAATGTAGGTTTGCCCAACTTTCAGATCTTCAAAATGCTTTTGAAACAAATGCTCAACAGGGTATTCTTGCTTGGCACCATATTGATAGACTTCGGTAATGGCTGAAATCATCGAAGGAGAACCCTGAATGGCGGTACGTTGCAAATAGTGCTTTACCCCACGAATGCCACCCATTTCTTCTCCTCCTCCTGCACGACCTGGTCCTCCGTGTACCAATAAAGGCATAGGTGATCCATGGCCTGTGCTCTCTTTGGCACATTCAGCGTTGAGTGTTAATATTCTACCATGATATGAGGCTGCACCGATTGAAAAATCCCGCGCTATTTTTGCATCATTGGTCACAATCGAGCAACACAAAGAGCCCAAGCCCATTTTGGTGATTTCTATGGCCTCATCTAATGTTTTATAAGGAATAATCGTGCTTACTGGGCCAAATGCTTCAATATTATGCGTATCTGTTTTTTTATATGGATCGTCATTTCTAAGCAACACAGGAGACATAAAGGCGCCTAGATCTGCTTTTGCCCCCAATACCTCAACTTTTGAAGGGTCTCCAAACACAATTTCAGAAGACTTTAAAAGCTTACCCAATTGCATTTGCACATCTTTTAATTGCTCTTTTCCTGCCAGTGCACCCATGCGCACTTCTTTGTTTGTAGGGTCTCCAATGATGGTTTTTGCTAGTCTAATACTTACGGCTTGCTGCACCTGATCAATCAAGTTTTCAGGCACCAAAATTCTGCGCACCGCAGTACATTTTTGACCTGCTTTAATGGTGATTTCTTTAGCTACTTCTTTTACGAACAACTCAAACTCTTCACTGTCTTCTTTTACATCTGGGCCTAAAACCGATGAATTTAAAGAATCTGCCTCCATATTAAAAGGTACCGATTCACTGATAATTTTCGGGTGAGTTTTTAGGTTTTGACCTGTTGCAGCTGACCCTGTAAAAGTGACTACGTCTTGACACATCACATGATCTAGCATATCGCCAGCCGATCCACACACCAACTGCAAAGCACCTTTAGGCAAAATACGTGATTGTTCAATTTCTTTCACCATAGCATGGGTCAAGAAACTGGTTACTGTAGCGGGTTTTACAATCGCGGGCATTCCGGCTAGTAGATTTACAGCAATTTTCTCAAGCATGCCCCAAATCGGAAAATTATAAGCATTGATGTGCACTGCTACACCTTCTTTAGGCACCATAATATGATGGCCTATAAACGTACCGCCTTTTGAAAGGGGCGCATGATCACCATCAACATAATAAGTCTGATCTGCAAATTGTTTTCTCAAAGAAGCATTGGCAAATAGATTGCCGATTCCTCCTTCAATATCAATCCAAGAATCAATTTTAGTGGCCCCTGTCTGATAACTTATAGGATAAAATTTATCTTTAATGCTATGTAAATGCAAAGCCAGAGCTTTGAGCATGCGTCCGCGCTCATGAAAGGTCATTTTTCGAAGTGCCTGACCTCCCGTTTGGCGACCATATTCAAATGCAGCTTTAAAATCAAGCCCTTTGGTGCTTGCTAGCGCAATTTGCTGTCCGTTCACAGAGTTATAAAGGGCAGTGCCTTCTCCGTCAGCTGTGATCCATTTTCCGCACAAGTAATTTTCTAATTTTTGCATAACATCAAAGTTAGAAAGTATTTGTACATTTTTACTTTTAACATGCTAATGAACCTATTTTACATCTTCTACCCGCTCACTTTCTTAGTGATTTATACTACATATTTAGTTTATTTCGGATCGGTTGGAGATGGTTTAGACCGTGGCTTCTACTCTTTAATCGCTTGGGGTTTAGCAATCTTAAACACCTTTTTATTAGCTGTTTTTAGATTTAAGTATACTGCTCAATTTAAACAAATTCCCCTATTACATAAACTCATTTTCATCTTGTTGGGTACTCCTGTTTTGTTTGGATTCATTTATTTTTTCACAGTTGTTGTATAGACAAATGAACGTAGAAGAATTTCGCACCTATTGCCTTTCAAAAAAAGGGGTCACTGAAGGTTTCCCTTTTGCTAAATTCAAAGATGGTGAGCATGTACTGGTCTTTAAAGTAGGGGGTAAAATGTTTGCTTTAACTGATCTTCATGCTGAGGCATTTAAAATCAATTTAAAATGCGATCCTGATTGGGCTCAAGAATTAAGAGGGCAATTCTCAGAAATTGTGGGGGCCTATCACATGCATAAAAAACATTGGAACAGCGTGCAGTTAGATACTCAAAGCGTGGGAGATGATTTAGTCTTTAAAATGATTGATCACTCTTATGACTTGGTGTTTAAATCACTGACTAAGAAACTTCAAAAAGAAGTGTTAGAGGCTTAGCATTTGCTCAAGACCTTCTTTTAAATGCAGGGTTGGATGATAGCCTAAAAGTTTAGTGATTTTATCAATCGAGGCAAATGATTTTTGAATGTCTCCTGCACGAGGCTGAGCATGAATCGGTTCAATGTTTGCTATTTGAGCATCTTGTTTGGTTAATATTGTACGGATGGTTTCAAAGAGCTCAATTAAGTTGGTTTGTTTTCCGCACGCCACGTTAAACACCTGGTTAAAACACTCCTTTTTCGTAGTGGTCAGGGCCAGCATGTTGGCTTGCACGACATTGGCCACATTGGTAAAATCTCTAAGTTGAGTGCCATCTCCGTTAATGATAGGAGCCTTGTGGTTTTTTAGTAATTCTACAAACTTAGGAATCACTGCGGCGTATGCTCCCTGAGGGCTTTGACGTGGACCAAATACATTGAAATAACGCAATCCAACCACTTGCATACCGTGCAGTTCTGCATACACCTTTGCGTACAATTCATTGGTCTTTTTAGTAATAGCATAAGGCGAGAGCGGATTTCCCACTTTCTCTTCTACTTTAGGTAAATCAGGATGATCTCCATACACAGAAGAAGAAGAAGCATACACAAAGCGCTTAATATCTTGTTGTTTGGCGGCGTGCAATAAATTGATAAAGCCTGTGGCATTGTTTGCATGGGTGTTTAAAGGTTTTTCGATCGAACGAGGTACAGAACCTAGTGCTGCTTGGTGCGATATAGCATCAATGTCTTTACAAAAGGTCACACATTTTTCTGCATTGGTAATATCTGATTGAATAAATTCAAAGTTCGGGTTAGACTGCAAATGCGCAATGTTTGATGCAAAGCCTGTTGATAGATTATCAATGCACCGCACTTGATGGCCTGCATTGAGCAATCCATCACAAATATGTGAACCAATAAAACCTGCTCCGCCTGTGACTAAAATGCGCATGATAATGTGTAATTTAGAGTCTTAAACACCTGAGCACAAAGCTAATGAAATTTAGAACAGCAGTTGAGTTAGAACAGCCCTCTTTTCAAATAAATTATACCCATAAAAGTTTGTTTTTAGGTTCATGCTTTGCTGAGCATATTGCTAAAAAGTTTAAAGATTTACGCCTTGACTGCCTTTCAAATCCTTTTGGGGTGTTGTACAATCCGGTGAGTATTGCCAAGAACTTAAGACGATCGATTGGGGGTTATCGCATAAGTGAGGGGGATATTTTTGAGTATGAAGGGTTGTTTGGATGTTTAGATGTGCATTCTGAGTTTACAAAAACTGAAAAATCAAGAGTTTTAGAAACGATTCAAAAAGCGTATGATGTTACTTGTGAAAAAATCAAACAAACTGACGTGCTATTTATTTCATTTTCAGGTGCTATGGCTTTTAGAGAAAAAAATTCTAAAAATATAGTAGCCAATTGTTATAAATTACCCTCTAGTAACTTCACACAAGAACTGCTTGATTTAGATCTACTTAAAAAAGATTATCAAGAACTCTTTACACAACTCTTTACGCTCAATCCCAATATACAAATTGTGCTTACGGTAAGTCCTGTGCGGCATATTCGATACGGATTAGTACAAAACAATTTAAGCAAAGCTCGAGTATTTGAACTTACCCATTTTTTAGTGAATACATTTGATCAAACACACTATTTTGCTTCTTTTGAACTTCTAAATGATGAACTAAGAGACTACCGTTTTTTCAAAGAAGATATGGTACATCCCACCGCACAAGCCATCCAACACATCTTCAACACATTCTCAGAATATTACTTTGATCATCAAACAAAATCATACTGCGAAGCCCTTCGCAAAATCTTACTTCAAAAAAACCACCAAGCCCTTAATCCAAAAAGTGCTGCCCATCAAAATTTTTTAAAGGCTTTAAAAACACAAATCAGCGCATTTGAAAAACAATATGACGTAAGCTTAAATTTAGAATAACCATCATCCTGAGCTTGTAAGGCTTTAAAAAAGACAAATTGTTTTGCGTGCATTCAAAATTTATTTTGTCAGCATAAAAAACAATTCTCTTTTTTAAAGTGATAT
>JAHDHZ010000017.1:0-18848 GCA_020631045.1 Flavobacteriales bacterium
AACTGTAAAGCGTGTATAGACAGTAAAAAAGATTTAGTGGTTGAGACTATTAAAGAAGAAGTGAAAACTGATGAAGTCCCCAAAGAAATTGAAGTCATCGAAGAACCTACGATTAAAAAGTCAAATGAACAAACAATTGATTTTAAATTATTTGACATAGACACTGATCAAGATGGGATTGCTGATTACTTCGAAATCAATGGGATGCAAAAAACAAATTCAACCAATCCCTGCCTGCCAAATGAATACAGTAAGGCTTGCCTAGAATATAGGGCCAACACAAAGTCTTTAACTGCTGATTCTAATTTTGATTTTGATGGTGATGGATTATCTGATTACAAAGAAATCAATGCACAAAAGCCAAGCTCAGAATTTGACCCTTGTGACCCTTTCACAGATTGTGATGCGTGTATTGAGTACAAAAAAGGAGTCAATCAAACTGATTTTGTCTCAGATTTTGATCAAGATCGTTTTCCGAACTATTTTGAATTGTACGGTGCTGTGAAAAGTGATGAGAATGACCCATGCGATCCAAATCCAAATTGTGAGGCTTGTAAAAAGACGAAGCCCGCTCCAGTTGCTTTAAAAGAACTGATCGTTTATTTCGATTTTGCTAAGTACGATGTAAAATCTACTTATTTTGAACAACTTAAAGCCATCGCACAATCGACCAAACAAGACAATCAAATCATCATAGAATTAGAAGGCCATACCGATGCAATAGGCGGACAAACATTCAACATAGCGCTTTCTAAAAAGAGAGCCAATGCTGTGTTGACCAAATTAGTTTCTTATGGTCTTGACCGTCAAAAAGCCAGCATTAAATTCTTCGGTGAAGAAAAACCAGTGGCTTCTAATACCATGCCTGACGGAAGCGACAACGAGCAAGGAAGACAGCTAAACAGAAGGGTAACCGTTAAAAGTGTTCGCAAATAATGAATAAATTGGCAAAAGCCCTCTTTGGTATTCTTGTTATAGCCTCTGTCTCATTTGAGGCATCTGGCCAAAAAGAGTTTAACAATTGGTTTTTTGGTAACGGAGCTGCTTTAAATTTCAACAGTACATGCCAATCTATTTCTGGATCTGATCTTTATACCGATGAAGGTTGTGCGAGTATTTCTGATCAAAATGGGCAATTGCTTTTCTACACCAACGGAGTATATATTTGGGATAAAGACCACAAAAAAATCAATAAAAACAACCCTCTTTTTGGTCACAAATCAGCAACTCAATCTGCTTTAATTACTTCAAATCCTGCAAATTCTGATGAATACTTTGTTTTTACAATAGATGAAAAGGCTGGAGAAAAAGGCTTGTGTTACAGCCTTATTTCTATTGGCGGCATTCAGAACATCAAAGAAGAAAAGCTTGAAAACAATGCATTGAGAACACCTGATTTATTCTCAGGTAAATATGACCCTACCATTTTAAAGCAAAACATCGCTTTGTCAAAATCTGTGACAGAAAAACTCATTGCAGTTCCTCATGCCGATCAAAAGAGCATCTGGATTCTTACCCACCAATGGAATTCAAATACTTTTATCGCCTACCACTTAAATAAAAATGGCAAGATCAAAGACAAAGTATTCTCAAAGGCTGGCAGCGTGCACAAAAATCAAAGCAAATCAAACAACAGTGAGAGTATTGGCCAAATGAAAGTCTCTTCTGATCATAAAAAAATAGCATTGAGTATTTCTTACAGAGAACATGCCGATGTTGAACTCTTTGATTTTGATCAAAAAACCGGCAAAGTCAAACTTTCAAAAAACATAAAATCAAAAGGCAATGCTTATGGAGTAGAATTCTCTTCAGACGCCTCAAAACTTTACGTAAGTTATCTTTCTGGCCCCAATGCATTGGTTCAATATGATTTATCAAATAACGCGAAGCAAACGATCATTTTTGAAAACGACAACGAAGAGATTATTTATGGCGCATTACAAATAGGCCCAGATCAAAAAATCTATGTAGCCAAAACAACAACTTACATTGATGTGATCAACGATCCTAACAAAGCAGGCAGGGCATGTAATTTACAGATTGCTAAAATCTCTTTAGATGGGAAATTCTCTGTTTTTGGTCTTCCAAACAAACCTGTAATTATCAATCAAAATTCTATTTCTTCTGATCAGAAGCCTATCAAATCTGCTGTTTTGAATAAACCTTTTCAAGAAAACAAAAGCGACAAAAAAACAAGTGATGAATCTTGTCAATCAACACTTAAAGATGTAGATGTGGCATGCCAGGCAAGTAGTTTGTTAAATGCGGGAGGTAAAAACGTAAACTACAAATGGTCTACAGGCGATACTGAACGTGAAATTAGCGTACAAAAAAGTGACTATTACTCTGTTACCCTCACAGGTCAAGCATGTAAACAAGTCAAGAAAGTATATGTTAACTTTGAATCTAAACCAACGCGCTTTTCATTCATTGAAAAATTCAACCCTGATGGTGTGTTCAACAATTATTTTGCCTTTTCAATTAATGACGTTAAAGATTTTGAAATTTCTTTTTACAAATCAAATGGCAAGAAATTACTTTCATCAACTGACCCGAAATTTAAATGGAAAGGCACAGATCAGAAATCAAAAGCTTTGCCAGATGGCAAATACAAATGGCAAGTTAACTACACTCCTATCTGTGATAATCAGCCTATGTCAAGAAAGGGTTCTGTATTGATCTCTAGAAAAGGCCAGTAGCATATTTAACCAGCTAATAGCTCTACTGTTTTAACCAGTTTTGTATTTATTTTTTTGTGATGTTTGATGGCTTGTTTAAAAGGAGTGATCGTAAGTGATCTATTCACAATACCCATCATACCAGTAATTTTCTGCTTGGCATTTAAAAGTCTTTGCACCGCACCAATACCCAATTCAGATGAATGCACACGATCAAATGCAGAAGGGCTCCCTCCTCTTTGAATGTGCCCTAAAACAGTTAATTTGATATCATAACTTGTTAAATGCTCTTGTAAAACCTGCTTGATTTGCTTACCTCCACCACTATCATCGCCTTCGGCAACAATAATGATCCCTGAGGTTTTATCTGCTCTTCTCTGGTGCTTATAGTAGTCAATCAATTGATCAACATCTGTTTTTTTCTCTGGTACAAACACCCTTTCTGCTCCACTTGCAATAGCACTTCTCAAAGCAATAAATCCTGCATCTTTACCCATCACCTCTACAACAAATAAACGTTTGTGTGATTCTGCTGTATCTCTAATTTTATCAACTGCCTGAATCACAGTGTTTAAAGCTGTATCGTATCCAATCGTATAATCTGTTCCGAATAAATCATTGTCAATGGTACCCGGCAAGCCAATGCATGAAAGATCATATTCTTCACTAAAAAGATCAGCTCCTTTAAACGTTCCGTCTCCACCAATAGCAATGAGTGCTTTAATATTGTGCTTTGAGAGTTGCGCATATGCTTTTGCCCTACCCTGCTTTGTTCTAAAAGCATCTGATCTTGAGGTCTTCAATATAGTACCTCCTCGGTGAATGATGTGTGCGACATCTTTATGTGATAGCTGAGTGATTTGACCTTTAATCATGCCATCATATCCACCAGTAATTCCAAAAATATTTACGTTATGCTGAAGTGCTGTGCGAACGACTGCTCGAATGCATGGATTCATGCCTGGGGAATCTCCTCCTGAGGTAAATACCGCAATGTTTTTCATAGTTATTTACAATTCTTTTACAATTAAAGATAATAAGACTATTATTGTGAGTGGCAATGGATGTTTTAAACTTTTTAGATTGGTCGGTCATTTTAGCTTATTTATGTGTAGCAATGGCCATTGGTTTATATTTTAAAAACTCAAGCAAACAGAGCCTGGAGCATTTTTTTTTGGGTGGAAAAAACATTCCTTGGTATTTGGCAGGTCTTTCAATGGTTGCCACAACCTTTGCTGCAGATACGCCCCTTTTAGTGACTGAAGTAGTTGCTCAAAATGGTATTTCTGGCAATTGGATTTGGTGGAATATGGCTATTGGAGGATTGCTCACCACCTTTTTGTTTGCCAAATTGTGGAAGCGCGCAGATGTACTTACAGAACTAGAATTTATAGATTTAAGGTACGGTAAAAACAAACCTGCTCGGTATTTAAAATATTTCAAAGCCCTTTATTTGGGTGGATTGATGAATCTATTGATTATGGGCTGGGTAAACCTTGCCATGCTGAAAATTCTAACTTCCTTTTTTAGTCTTGATGCCTCAACAGCCTATTTAATTTTATCAGCCTTGATGTTCATTACACTTACTTATGCATCACTTTCTGGGTTAAAGGGAGTTATTTTCACTGATGTATTTCAGTTTGTCTTAGCAATGGTTGGCTGTATTTTATTGAGTTACTACCTACTGGGCCTTGAAGCAATTGGAGGAATTCAGGGACTTGTCAGTCAACTTCCAAAAGAAAAACTAGATTTTATTCCTCAAATCACTAATGAACATGCAACTAAAGCCTTCACGATTACCTGGGCAACCTTTTTCTCTTTTGTAGCAATGCAATGGTGGGCAAGTTGGTACCCTGGTGCTGAACCTGGAGGAGGTGGATATGTTGCTCAAAGAATCATGAGCACAAAAAATGAAAGACACGCCTTTTTATCTACATTTTTATTTCAAATCGGACATTATTGTCTGAGGCCTTGGCCCTGGATTCTTACTGCTCTTTGCGCCTTAGTACTTTATCCTGATTTGAAAGACCCTGCCCAAGGATTTGTTCTGGCCATGAAAGATCACCTACCCAATGGACTAAAAGGACTGATGATAGTTTCTTTTTTATCTGCCTACATGAGTACCATTTCAACACAGCTGAATTGGGGAAGCGCTTTAATCATTAATGATTTTATAAAACCTCTATCAAAAAATAAAGCACAAACAAGGCATGTAGTGTATGGTAAAATTAGCACATTAGCTTTAGCACTGTGTTCAATTTTAATTACTACTCAAATGCGTTCTATCAAAGAAATGTGGGAAATCTTACTTGGATGCGGAGCAGGACTAGGCCTTGTATTAATTTTAAGGTGGTACTCTAAACACATTAATGTTTGGAGTGAAATCAGCGCGAGTCTAGCCCCTTTTTTAATTTATCCTTTTTGCAAAAAAATAATGGGCCTTGATCATACCAGTAGCTTCTTTATTACGACTTTAGGCACCACGTTTTGCTGGATCATCATCACATTTATCACACCTAAAACTGACCAGAATATCATTTTAAACTTCTACAAAAAAGTACGCATTGACAAAGAAAACACACTGAACAACATTACCAATTGGATAGTAGCTGTTTTTCTAATTTATGCCACACTCTTTTTTATTGGAGCGGTTATTTTTAAACACTATGATATATCCTTAAAACTAGTGATTATAATGATATTATTGGGTTTATTTTTGTTTTGGTCAACAAAAAAACAAAAGGCTCTTTAAATATTAAGACTAAATTATATATTTGCAACGTACAGTTATTCATATGAAGAATTATTTTTATTTACTCTCTCTACTTGTTTTTGCTGGCTTAACGTCATGTAATGAAACTTCACAAGAAGCATCATCTGAGTCAAAAGACAAATCTATAGATCTTGAAAATCCTGAAATGCTTAAAGTCGGTAACAGACTGTTTAGCATCCCTTCACCGGTACAAACTGCCATTTTAGTTCAGCAATCAGGTGCAGAATACGACAAAAATATTCTAAATGACGAATCTAAGTTCAATTCGTATGAAACTAAAACACAAAAAGGACTCAATTTAGGTGTATATGGAGCTGATCTTGGATACGTTAACTTATATGGTCAAACTCAAGATGCAATCGACTATTTAAACGCTGTAAAAGCACTTTCTGATGATTTAGGCGTAAGTGGAGCTTTCAGTGAAGATTTTATTCTTTCTTTTCAAGAAAATCTTGGCAACACTGATTCTTTATTGATTATGGTCTCTGAGGCTTATAAAATGGTTGATCAGTACTTACAAAACAATCAAAGTAATGATTTGGGAGGGTTAATTCTTGCTGGTGGATGGATAGAAGCATTGCACTTTTCAACTCAAGCCTACAAGATCAGTAAATCTGAAGGGCTAAAACAACGTATTGGCGAGCAAAAGTTTTCTATTTCTAATTTGATTAAAATGCTTACTACTTATGCTAACAGCAGTTCTGAAGAGTATAAAAAAGTGATCAATCAACTCATTGAAATCGAAAAACTTTATGATCAAGTAACCGTAAATTATGAGTATTCTGAACCTGAAGTCATTGAAGAAAACCGTTTAACAATCGTTCACAACAAAACAGAAGTTGAACTTGATGATGTGTTGGTCGATCAAATTACTGCTAAAATTTCTGACTTAAGAGCTTCAATCATTCAATAAATTACACATGAGAATTTTAACCATATTTAGTCTATTATTTTTCAGCTATTCATTTGCTAGTGCACAATGTGATACTATTGCTAGCATTTGTACTGAGAAGAACTTTACTTCTGACTATGTTTCAGACGGGCAGCAGTACCGCGCGCTTTTGATCGGAGAAGACATTGCCGAGTTTAGAAGCACCTTTTATGGCGGATCGACTTACCGTATTTCAGCTTGTAGTGGTGAAACTGATGGCAATCTTATCTTTAGCCTATACGATAACGATCGTAATCTATTGTTTACCAATAAAGAACATCAAAATGCTCCTTACTGGGACTTCAGATTAGAGTCTACACTGAATGGTTTTGTTGAGGCTCAGCTCAACGAATTGGGCTCTGGTTGTGCCGTTTTATTGATTGGGTTTAAGCCTAATTAACTCTTTTATTTTTTCTAGACTTACCTTAATGTCTTTTAAAGACTGGTAACTTATTCTTTTTTATCCCGTACTAAGCCGTACTGAACATTTAAGATGAGTGAACGCATTTTAAGAGCATTGATGCAATTGTTTGCTGTAGTCTCTAATCCAGAGAACAGCAACAACAAGAACAGAAAGATTGTTGAGTTGTTTTTATTTCAGCAACTTAATGAAGATCTGGTCAATAAATACTTGAGGCTTTATGATGAGTTTTGGAACAAACACCACCGTTTCAAAAAAATCAAAGATTCAAAAAAGAAAAAGACCTCTTTAAGTTCTGTAAAGATTTTAAAGATCTGCACGCAAATCAACAGTGAACTCAAACAAGAACAAAAAATCATTGTACTGCTCAGAATCTTTGAGTACATCAATTTTGAAAAAGAAGAATTTACTGATCTTGAAAAAGAAATTACCGTTACCATTGCAGAGACTTTTAACATCTCTAAAGAAGAATATGATAAATGTTACAAATTTATCACTTCAAAGGCCAACAACATTCCTGCTGATGAATCTATATTAATTATAGGCAGCAATGAATTTCGATCTCACTTAAACAAAAAAATTATTGTTGGTGAAATTGACGCTCCTATTTTGGTGTTACGCATTCAAAGTGTCAATCTTTACTTTTTTAGATACTATGGTCAGACTGATATTTACCTGAATGGTCAACTGATTTCTAAAAACAGGAGTTATATTTTAAATTCTGGTTCTTCAATCAGAAACAATAAGATCAACCCTGTATACTACAGTGATATTCAAAGAAGTTTTTTAACTCAAGAAGGTCATTCAAAAATTAAATTTAACGTTGATGGAGTTGAATTTGACTTTTCTAAAACATCAAAGGGTTTACATGAGTTTAATTTCAGCGAGGAGTCTGGCAAGCTGATCGCCATCATGGGCGGGAGCGGCGCAGGCAAATCCACCCTTTTAAACGTTTTAAACGGCAATTATGCTCCTTCTAAAGGAACTGTCACCATCAATGGTATTGACATTCACAGAGAGAAAAATAAAATTGAAGGTCTGATCGGTTATGTATCTCAAGATGATTTATTGATCGAAGAACTTACAGTATTTGAAAACCTGTATTACAATGCCAAATTGTGTTTTAAAAATAAAACTGACCAGGAAATAAAGGTCTTGGTCGATGATTTATTGATCAATTTAGGCTTAGATGACACCAGAGATCTAAAAGTAGGCAATCCTTTAGACAAAATTATTAGTGGAGGTCAAAGAAAACGTGTAAACATAGGGCTTGAGCTCATTCGTGAGCCTTCAGTATTGTTTGCAGATGAACCTACTTCAGGACTTTCTTCAAGAGATTCTGAAAACATTATGGATTTGCTCAAAGAGCTTACCCTAAAAAATAAACTGGTCTTTGTTGTGATTCATCAGCCCTCATCTGACATTTTTAAAATGTTTGACCAGCTTATTATTCTTGATGTGGGTGGATACCCCATCTACTATGGTAACCCCATTGACTCTATTGTCTACTTTAAAAAATTAGTCAATCATGCCAATGCCAATGAAAATGAGTGTTCTCGGTGCGGAAACGTAAACCCAGAACAAATTTTCAACACCATTGAGTCTCGAGTTATTGATGAATATGGGCGCATTACTGATAACAGAAGAATTTCTCCTCAAAAGTGGAACAAGCATTTCATTCAAGAAATTCAATCAAAACATAGTTTTGAGAAAAGTAATACCCAAAATCAAGAGATTCCTGAAAACAACTTTCAGATTCCCTCTCGCTGGCAACAATTTAAAATCTTTTTAAAGCGTGATTTATTGAGTAAGCTCACCAACAAGCAGTACTTGATGATCAACCTTTTAGAAACGCCTGTTTTGGCATTTATTTTAGCCTACTTCACTAGGTATTATGATGCTGATGTGAACAATGCCCTAGGCTATACCTTTATGGAGAATGAAAACATTCCTGTATATATTTTCATCTCAGTTGTGGTTGCTTTGTTTATTGGCATGACGGTGAGTGCTGAAGAAATTTACCGGGATCAAAAAATAAGAAAACGAGAATCTTTTTTGAATTTGAGTAACGGTACCTACTTGCTTTCTAAGATCTTGCTCATGTTTGCTGTATCTTCAATACAAATGCTGTTGTTTGTCTTGGTCGGAAATTTCATTTTACAGATCAAAGACATGAATCTAATTTATTGGATGGCTTTGTTTACGACTGCTTGCTTTGCCAATATGGTTGGATTGAACATCTCTTCAACTTTCAATTCGGCAGTAACCATATATGTACTGATTCCATTCTTGATTATTCCGCAACTTCTTTTTAGCGGAATCATTGTGAAGTTTGACAAACTCAATCCCAATACCACAAGACAAGAAATCGTACCTCTAATAGGTGATGTGATGGCCTCTCGCTGGGCTTTTGAAGCCATATCTGTTTATCAGTTTAAACACAATAAATACAACAAAGAGTTTTACCAAGCTCAAAAAGTCATGAGTTTGGCCAATTACAAGAAAAACTTTTTGATCCCAAAACTTAAAAGCAAAGCTGCACTGGTCAAATCAAAACTACTGACAGATCAACAAGACCATCAAGAACTTTTTGATGCTACAGCACTTTTATTTGATGAACTAAGCAGTGAGGCATCTCACAACCAAGAATTCAACCCCAAATACCTCTCTGCAATTAACAAACAAGAAATTGATGAACAAGTAGTTCAAAAAATTCAAATCGACCTTGATGTGTTAAACAAATTTTATGTCAAGGCATTCAACAAGGCAGCCAGTAAAAAAGACAATGCCCTTGCCAAACTTTATGATGAATTAGGTGGTAAAGAAGCTGTAACGGCCTTAAAGTCTAAACATCATAACATTGCCCTTGCTGATTTTGTCATGAACAAAAAAGACCTCAAGTTTATTATAGAACATGAAAATAAACTCATTCAGAAAGCTGATCCTATTTATAAAGACCCCACAGGATTTAGAGCGCATTTTTATGCCCCTACAAAAAAAGTATTCTCAAGATACATCGATACCTACTGGGTAAACCTCATGGTTATTTGGAGCATGTCATTGCTACTAGCTATCACTTTGTATTTTGACTTTTTTACAAAGCTTCTGGGATTATTTTCTAAGAACAAGTTTTAATGTAAACCCTTACTCGCCAGGTAACGCTCAGCATCTAAAGCTGCCATACACCCTGTCCCTGCAGCAGTAATCGCCTGACGGTAAACATGATCAGCAGCATCTCCTGCTACAAACACGCCTTCTACATTGGTCTTAGAACTGCCAGGTTTATTGATAATATAGCCTGTTTCGTCTAATTCAAGATATTCTTTAAACAAATCTGTATTGGGTTTATGCCCAATGGCAACAAAAAATCCTGAAATATCTATATCTTTTTCTTCACCCGTTTGATTGTTTTTCACTCTCACCCCTTCAACAGCCTGATCGCCCAATACTTCAAGGGTTTCTGTATTGAAGAGTACTTCAATGTTCTCAGTAGCTGTTACTCTATGCTGCATGGCTTTTGAAGCTCTAAAATGATCTTTTCTAACGAGCATGTACACCTTTTTGCAAAGTTTTGCCAAATATGTGGCTTCTTCAGCTGCACTGTCTCCAGCTCCTACAATGGCTACATCTTGCCCTTTATAGAAAAATCCATCACACACCGCGCAAGCAGAAACTCCGCCACCTGCATCGCGCAGACGAATTTCAGATTCAAGCCCTAACCATTTAGCAGAAGCTCCAGTAGAAATAATTACAGTATCTGCCGTAAGGTTTTTCTCTTCACCGACTGTGATTTTGTGAGGCGTTGAAGAAAAGTCAACTGAAGTTACCCACCCATCACGTACATCGGTATCAAAACGCTCTGCTTGAGCTCTCAAATCAGCCATCATCGCTCCACCATTCACACCGTTGGGGTATCCCGGAAAATTATCTACATCGGTGGTTAACATCAATTGCCCACCAGGTTCCATTCCTTGGTATAAAACAGGCTTCATATCTGCACGAGCTGCATAAATAGCTGCGGTATAACCAGCAGGTCCTGATCCTATGATTAAGCATTTTACGTGTTCTGTTTCTGCACTCATTGTTCTTTTGTTTTTAATTTTTCTATTTGCGCTGCAATCTCTTCTGCTTGTTTATAAAAAGCATCAGAAGCCTTGCGATCTGTTTTTGAAACCTCAAAAGCTTTTTTATGCAAACTGGCATACTTTTCTTGCAGTTTCTCAAGTTCAGTTTTTCCTTTAAATAAGTTAAATAATTTCATCAGCTTAAAACAGTCTTCGTGATA
The DNA here is from genome assembly GCA_020631045.1 of Flavobacteriales bacterium. Lineage (GTDB taxonomy): Bacteria > Bacteroidota > Bacteroidia > Flavobacteriales_G > JALEGO01 > JAHDHZ01. The sequence continues at coordinate 11,089 of JAHDHZ010000017.1, forward strand.
AATTTAAGGCTTTTTAACATGTCTGCCTGCATAAAACGATCTTGATCAATAAAAGGCACTTCTTTTCTGTAGGTCTTGAGAATTTGATCAAGTTTTTTTGAGGTTTTAAGTGGAGATCTAAAATCTATGGCTTGGGCTGCACACATAAGCTCAACGGCCAATACTTTTTCGGTATTTTCTACCACTTTCAATAGCTTTGTTGCAGCATTTGCCCCCATACTTACATGATCTTCTTGACCATTTGAAGAATCAATGGTATCTACACTTGCAGGGGTTGAGAGTTGTTTGTTTTGACTCACCACACTGGCTGCGGTGTATTGCGGAATCATCAAGCCTGAATTCAAGCCTTGCTGGGCTACCAAAAATTCTGGCAATCCACGCTGACCTGAAACCAATTTAAAGATCCTTCTCTCAGAGATCGAGGCAATTTCGCTAATTGCAATGCCCAACGAGTCTAGAGCAATCGCCAAAGGCTCTGCATGAAAATTTCCGCCCGAAATAATCTGATCATCATCAGCAAAGACCAGCGGATTATCGGTCACTGCATTTAGCTCATTTTCAACCACCTTTTTCACGTGCTCAATCGTTTCTATTACTGCTCCGTATACCTGAGGAGTACAACGAAAGCTATAAGGATCTTGCAGTTCTTTTTCAAGTTCTGACTGAATCTCACTGCCCTTTAAATGCTCAACAATTGCCTTAGAAGCCCTCGCCTGGCCTTTGTGATTACGCAACCTGGCAATTCTACTATCATAAGCCTTCAACGAAGCATTGAATCCATCAATAGACATGGCGGCAATAATATGGGCCCATCGCATCAAATTCTCAATACGATAGAGGCTATAAATAGCATAACTGGTGATAAACTGCGTACCATTAATCAAAGCTAAACCCTCTTTACTTGAAAGTGTGATGGTCTTCAAATTATGTGCTTTGAGCACCTGTTTACTCGCCACACCATCTCTGCCCTTCCAAATCTCACCCTCACCCACCAAAGGCAATGCCAAATGCGCCAAAGGAGACAAATCACCAGATGCGCCCAATGAGCCCTGATCATAAATCACAGGCAAGATTTTTTGATTGTAAAAATTAGCCAACAACTCAACAGCCGGCAAACTAATCGCTGAATACCCCAATGAAAGCGACTTGATCTTGGTCAACAACATCAACTCAACCACAGGCTTTGGAGTAAAATCTCCCATTCCACAAGCATGTGAGAGCAATAAATTTTCTTGCAATTTAGTGAGCTGATCATCACTCACCACCTTATTATACAAAGATCCAAAACCCGTGTTAATGCCATAGTGAATGCCCCCCTCTTTGAGTTTTTGATCTAAATAATTTCTTGATTTTTCAATTGCTGCAATTGCTTGATCAGAAAGCTCAATTACTCTTTGATTAGTAGATAAGTGCTCAAAAATTTCAATTAGGGTTAAAGGCTTATTTGAAATAATCAAACTCATACAATATGCTCTATAATTTGCTCAACATGCACTGTTGTTTGCTTTCCTGAATACATGTTTTTAAGCACTGCCTTTTGGGCCTGCATTTCATTTGATCCAATGCTTACTACAAAAGGAATATTCAAGGTATTGGCATAAGCAAATTGTTTTTTAAGCTTTGCTGGCTCTGCATACACTTCACAACTGATGCCAGAGGCTCTTAGTTTTGAGGCCAAGCTCAATGAAAATGCTGCTTCAGAAGGTCCGAAATTCACAAAAAGCACTTTTGTGGTAGACTCAAGCTCATAGGGAAACAAATTTTCATTTTCCATCAAATCATAAATACGGTCTGCTCCAAATGAAATACCTACACCTGAAACATCTTTCAATCCAAACACTTCAGTGAGATTATCGTAACGCCCTCCCCCACAAATAGAGCTGTTAAACTGATCGTGCACCACCTCAATAATCGCACCCGTATAATAATTCAGGCCTCTTGCTAGGGTCAAATCAAGCTCAAGGCCCCTGACATTTTGTTGAGCGCTTAAACGCATTACCTCTTTGAGCTCTTCAATACCTTTTTCAGCAATTTCAATGCCCTGAAGCTTTTCTGCTAAGGCTTCTAATCGCTGTTGGGCACTGCCTGAAAGACTCAAAAGATCAAACAAAGTGCTTATTTGCACTTGCTGAAAACCTGCTTTTTCTAGCTCTTCACCCACCTTTTCTTTGCCGATCTTATCAAGCTTATCTAGGTTTACGGTAAGGGCTGTAAACTTATCTTCAGCACCAATTTTCTGGGCAATTCCTGCCAAAATCTTTCTATTATTTAGCTTGATTCTAACCCCAGAAAGCCCCAATTTTTCAAATACCTGATCAATGATCGACAAGAGCTCTACCTCACTGATTAAGGCCTCAGAGCCAATCACATCAACATCACATTGATAAAACTCTCTGTAACGCCCCTTTTGTGGTCGATCAGCGCGCCAAACAGGTTGAATCTGATAACGTTTAAACGGAAAAGTAAGCTCTGATTGGTGCTGTACTACAAATCGTGCAAATGGCACAGTCAGATCATAACGCAATGCCAAATCTGAAAACCCTTTACCTTGCTCAACGGCACTTTTTAATTTATCACCCCGTTTCAATACTTTAAACATCAACTGGTCGCCCTCCTCTCCATACTTGCCTGTCAGGGTTGATTCATTTTCTGTGGCTGGAGTCTCAATAGGAGCAAATCCAAAGAGTTCAAATACCTCTTTGATGGTTTGAAAAATATAACTCCTTCTTCTGGCTTGAAGTGGCAAAAAATCTCGTGTACCTTTCGGAATACTTACTTTTTTCATTGCTTTGGTTTTTTTGGCGTGCCCCTAAAGGGTCGGGCTATTCAGGGGTACGCTGCTCGCTACCCTCTCACTAATTTCTTGTATTTGATACGCTTAGGTACCATGTCTCCGCCTAGGCGTTTTTTTCTATTCTCTTCATAATCTGAATATCCACCCTCAAAGAAATAAACAGAAGAATTTCCTTCAAAAGCTAAAATATGCGTGCAAATACGATCTAAAAACCACCTATCGTGAGAAATCACTACGGCACAACCTGCAAAATTTTCAATGCCTTCTTCAAGTGCTCTTAAGGTATTTACATCAATGTCATTGGTGGGCTCATCTAACAGCAATACGTTGGCTTCTGTCTTTAAGGTCATCGCTAAATGCAAGCGGTTGCGCTCTCCACCTGAAAGTACTCCTACTTTCTTTTTTTGATCTGATCCATTGAAATTAAAACGCGACACATATGCTCTAGAATTCATAGACTTTCCACCAATTTCAATGGTTTCATTGCCACCACTGATGACCTCCCAAACAGACTTGTTGGGATCTAAATCAGCGTGCGTTTGATCTACATACCCAAGTTGCACGGTTTCTCCTACTTTGAAACTTCCTTCATCTGGAGTTTCCTGGCCCATAATCATTTTAAAAAGCGTTGTTTTACCCGCGCCATTTGGCCCGATAACGCCAACAATACCAGCTGGAGGCAGTTTAAAGTTTAAATCTTCATACAACAAACGATCTCCAAAACCCTTGGCTACACCTTGAGCTTCGATTACTTCATTGCCCAAACGTTGCCCATTAGGAATCGGAATCTCAAGCTTACTCTCTTTTTTCTCAATACCTTCTGCCAGCATTGCATCGTAGTTATTGATACGTGCTTTGCCTTTTGCTTGACGGCCCTTAGCGCCTTTTTGAATCCACTCTAATTCGCGTTGCAAGGCCTTCTGTCGCTTACTCTCAGTTTTTTCTTCTATGGCTAGTTTTTTGTTTTTTTGATCTAACCACTCCGCGTAGTTTCCTTTCCATGGAATACCCTTGCCATTATCAAGCTCTAAGATCCACCCAGCAACATTGTCTAAGAAATAACGGTCGTGTGTTACGGCAATTACAGTGCCCTTATATTGTTGTAAATGTTGCTCTAACCAATGCACAGATTCGGCATCTAAGTGGTTGGTGGGCTCATCCAACAACAATACATCTGGTTGTTTTAAAAGTAACCTACACAAAGCTACCCTTCTACGCTCACCACCCGATAGGTTTTTAATGGGCGTATCTGCTGGTGGAGTTCTAAGGGCATCCATTGCTACCTCAAGCTTAGTATCTAAATTCCAAGCATCTGTAGCATCGATGCGCTCTTGTACGGCGGCTTGCTTATCAATCAAGGCCTGCATTTTATCAGGGTCATTCATGATGGCCTCGTCCATAAAACTGTTGTTGATCTCTTCGAATTGGGCTAATAAATCAACAGTTTCTTGGGCTCCTTGTCGTACGACTTCAATCACGGTTTTATCCTCGTCAAGCTTTGGCTCTTGTTGCAGCATACCTACCGTATAACCATCTGAAAACACCACCTCACCTTGGTAGTTTTCGTCTAAACCTGCAATGATTTTCATCAAAGTAGATTTACCTGCTCCGTTTAGACCTAAAATGCCAATTTTAGCACCGTAGTAAAAACTTAAATAAATGTTTTTTAGAATTTGTTTGCCCTCAGGGGTAGACTTAGATAAGTTTACCATTGAGAAAATAATTTTTTTATCGTCACTCATAAGAGCACAAAGTTAAAAAAACTTAAGGCCATTTCATGGCAACTTATTGTTATTTTAGTGATTTAAACACCTCTTGTTTTAATTGGTCTAAGGATATGTTTTGGGGCTTAAAATTTTGACCAGTAATCTGCTCATAAAGCTCAATGTATCTTTTTGAAATCTCTGATGCTTTCTGATCAGAAATCTCAGGCATTTGTTGGCCTTCTAGACCCTGAAATCCCTGCTCAATTAGCCATTGACGGACAAATTCTTTAGAAAGCTGTTTCTGAGGTTCGCCTACTTTTTGTCGTTGTTTATAACCCTCTTTATAAAAATAGCGAGACGAATCAGGAGTGAGTAGCTCATCAATCAATACAATTTGACCTTCTGTCGTTTTACCAAATTCAAATTTAGTATCAACCAAAATCAAATCTTTTTGACCAGCATAAGCAGTACCAAATTCAAAAAGTGTATGCGTATATTTTTCAAGAACCTCATAATCTTCTTTACTCACAATACCTCTTTGAATAATTTCTTGTTTTGAAATATCTTCATCGTGCCCTTCATCGGCTTTTGTAGCAGGTGTGATGATTGGGTGAGGTAGCTTGTCGTTTTCTTTTAATCCTTCTTGCAGCGCAACTCCGCATAATTCTCGCAAGCCTGATTTGTAAGTACGCCAAGCATGGCCTGCTAAATAGCCTCTGATCACCATTTCTACTTTAAAAGGAGTACATTTTTTGCCCAACGAAACATTTGCTGCAGGCATTGCTTCTAACCAATTGGGCACAAGCTCTTTGGTAAGATTTAAAAAATGAGCCGCCATTTGGTTTAACACCTGCCCCTTGAAAGGAATTTCTTTGGGTAGAATATGATCAAATGCCGAAATACGGTCTGAGGTAATGCTTACCAGTTTATCATTAAAAGTATAAACATCACGTACTTTGCCTTGATAATAAGTATCTGCATGTTGAAACACTTTGTGCTCACTCATAAGCCTTGATGATTTTTTTAACCAATTCGTGTCGAATGACATCTGAGGCCTTTAAATTGATAAACCCAATCTCTTTAATCTTTGAGAGTCTCTCTTGAGCTGAAATAAGACCTGATTTTTGATTTTTAGGCAAATCTACTTGGGTTAAATCTCCGGTAATCGCAAATTTAGCACTGCGCCCCATTCTGGTTAAAAACATCTTTAGCTGTGCATCTGTAGCGTTCTGAGCCTCATCTAAAATCACAAAGGCATGATCTAAGGTTCTGCCACGCATAAAGGCCAAAGGAGCGATTTGAATTTGACGCTCTTCAAAGTAATACTTGAGCTTCGTAGGTGAGATCATATCTTCAAGTGCGTCATACAGGGGCTGCAAATACGGATCTAGCTTTTCTTTTAAATCACCTGGCAAGAACCCTAAGTTTTCTCCTGCTTCAACTGCAGGTCGGGTCAATATAATTTTTTTAACCGCCTTGTTTTTTAAAGCTCTAACCGCCATAGCCACAGCAGTGTAGGTTTTTCCTGTACCAGCAGGACCAATGGCAAAGGTTAAATCATGTTTTTCAATAGCTGCAACAAGCTTTTTTTGTGAAGCGTTGTGTGCCTTTACAAGATTTCCTGAAGGCCCATACAAAATAACATGGTCAGAAGATTCTACTTTTAGCTTTCCGTCTAATACAATGCGATCAATAGTTGCCGTAGAAAGCACATTTTGCACGTTACAATGATCAATCATTGCATTGATTTTTTGCTCAAAGTCAACCAACAATTCTTCTTGACCAATTGCCTTTAAGGTGGTTCCTCTAAGTATGATTTTTAGTTTAGGGTAATACGATTCAATGTGCTTTAAATTCTGATTTGAAGCCCCTACAAATTCTGAGAGATTTAAATCATCTAAGGCTACCTGAAGGGTTAAGTTTTCAGACATCGATCTTCAAGGATTTAACTTGTTCTATCAAAGCAGCTAAATTTGAGGCATCTGCCCCCCCTGCTGTAGCAAAGGTAGGAGCTCCGCCACCGCCGCCCTTGATTTTTTGTGCCAAACTCTTAATAATTGACCCAGCGTGAAGACCCTTAGATTGCACTAAATCATCTGAAATACCCAATGAAATAGTGGGCTTTTTGTTTTGAATAGTAGCCAAGAAAATCAATCGACCAGGTTTGTTTTTTAAAGCAAAAATCAGGTCTTTCTGAGCCGAAGAAGAAACCTCTACCTTTTTAGCAATTACCGAAACTCCGTCTACATCAACCGCTTCTTGATCTAGGTGCTCTGCCAATTGCATAGCTTGGTGCTTTTCTAAAGCCATCACTTTTTTCTCAAGAGCTTGTTTTTCTGACTTTAATTGACTGATCGAAGTCAAGACATCTTTGGTTTTTAATGCCTGTTGAATTTGATCTAATTGAGCGGCTTTGCTAGATAAAAACTCAACTGCAGTTAGAGAAGTTAAAGCTTCAATACGTCTAATTCCAGAAGCTACAGAAGATTCTGAGGTAATCTTAAACAAACCAATTTCTGAGGTATTTTGAACGTGAGTACCTCCGCACAACTCAATAGAATTTTCAAACTGAATGCACCTTACCTGATCTGAATATTTCTCACCAAATAAGGCCATAGCACCCATTTGTTTAGCTCTTTCAAGATCAATCGATCTGTGCTCTTCAAGAGCGATACTTTGTTCAATTCTTGCATTGACTTTATGTTCTATTTCATCAAGCTTTTCGGGCGATACTTTCTCAAAATGTGAAAAATCAAATCGTAAATATGAGGCATTCACCAAAGAGCCTCTTTGCTCAACATGGGCGCCTAAGACTTCTCTTAAAGCCTGGTGTAACAAATGTGTCGCTGAGTGATTTTTAGCACTCGATATACGTAGCGATCGGTTTACTTTTAGGGTTACCTTCTCATAGCCTTTTGGCTCTTCTTTCACGTGATGTAATGTCTCACCCAGCGCGTTTTGCGTGCTGAAAATCTCAATGCTTCGGTTTTGACCACCAATCATCTCACCGCTATCACCTACCTGCCCCCCGCCAGTTGCATAAAAGGGGGTTTGATCAAAAACAACTTGATAGAATACCTCTTGTTTGGCCTCAACCCTTCTGTACTTCAATAAATTTGCCTCACAACTCAATTGATCGTATCCTAAAAACGTGGTTGGCTGATCACTTTTTTGAATGACTACCCAATCAGAGACATCTTGTTTAGCAGCATTTTTAGAGCGCTGCTTTTGTTCATCTAATGCCTTGTTGAAGGCTTTTA
>JAHDHZ010000017.1:18948-24423 GCA_020631045.1 Flavobacteriales bacterium
CCTTTTTCTAAAGTTTTAAAGAATTGCTCTTCTTCTTCTTTGATTACTTTTGAAACAAATTCTTTTTGCGCTTCAAGCTCACTAAACACCCCTTTGAATTGGTCTGCAAGCATGGCCACCAAGCTGTACATAAATGCTTCATTTAAATCTAAAAATGAATAGGCATAGCGAAGGGCTCTCCTTAAGATTCTGCGAATGACATAACCCGCCCCATTATTTGAAGGCAATTGACCATCTGCAACGCAAAAACTTACAGCTCTTACGTGATCAGCAATGACCCGAAAGGCAATATCTTGCTTTTCATTTGCGCCATATTGTTTGTCACACAAGCTCTCGATGGCTTTGATTAAATGAAGAAAGACATCTGTATTGTAGTTTGATGTTTTAGCATTGAGTGCTCTGACTAGGCGTTCAAAACCCATGCCGGTATCAACGTGTTTTTCTGGTAGATCTTCTAAAGACCCGTCTTTGCGTCTTAAATATTGAATAAAGACCAGATTCCAAACTTCTATGACTTGTTCATGATCTTGGTTTACAAGTGTTTTTCCATCAACCTTATTGCGCTCAGCATCTGGCCTTAAATCAATGTGAATTTCTGAACAAGGTCCGCAGGGTCCTGTGGCTCCCATTTCCCAAAAATTATCTTTCTTATCAAACTTTAAAATTCGTTCTTGATCAATCAGCTCTTTCCAGATTTGAAAAGCTTCTGAATCTTCTTGCAATTTATCTTTTTGATCTCCACTAAAAACAGAGACGTATAGGCGGTCTTTATCTAGTTTGTAAACCTCGGTCAATAACTCCCAAGCCATTTGAATGGCATCTTTTTTGAAATAATCAGCGAATGACCAGTTGCCAAGCATCTCAAACATAGTATGATGATAGGTATCTACCCCTACTTCTTCTAAATCGTTGTGTTTACCTGAAACCCTCAAACATTTTTGAGAATTTGCAACCCTAGAATGCTGCGCTTTTTTAGTCCCTAAAAAAATGTCTTTAAATTGATTCATCCCCGCATTGGTAAACATCAAGGTAGGATCATCCTTCAGCACAATCGGTGCAGAATCAACTATTTTATGCCCTTTAGAGGCAAAAAAATCAAAAAAAGCCTGGCGTATTTCTCTAGCGCTGTTCATGTTTGCAAAATTAGAGGGTATGATTGAAATCCTCAAGTTTTTCAGCTTCTTTTCATAAAAAAAGAATTGCTCTTTTTATTAACATAAAGATCATCTTATCAACGATTTACAAAATTTAATTGACACAAGGCCCTCTATTCTTTAATTTTGTGCTGTGGCAAAAAAGTCAAGATATCGTTACAATGTGCATACTTTATCATACGAAAAAGTAAGTATCTCATTTAAAGACAAACTTTTTAAATTCTTATCACAGATATCTTTGGGATTGGTTTTTTCTGTTATTTTCATGTTTATTGCCTACAACACCATAGACTCCCCCAAAGAAAAAATATTAAAACGTGAAAATAACCAATTGCAAATGCAATATGAAATTCTTGATAGAAAGCTCAACTTGTTAGGTGAGTCTCTGAAAAGTCTGGAACAAAAAGACGATAACATTTACAGAGCAATATTTGAGGCCGAGCCTATTTCTAAAGAAGAGCGCAATGCTGGCTTTGGAGGGATTAACAGATATAAGTATCTAGAAGGCATAAACAACTCAGATTTAGTTGTTTCAGTCTCTAAAAAACTAGATAAGCTAGCAAAAAAAATATATGTTCAATCTAAGTCGTTTGATGAGATCATTGACCTAGCAAAACAAAAAGAAAAAATGCTCTCGAGTATTCCAGCCATTCAACCCGTGTCCAATCAAGATTTAAAAAGTATGGCTTCTGGTTATGGCTATAGAATTCACCCCATATACAAAACAAGCAAAATGCATACTGGGATGGATTTTTCTGCCCAAACAGGTTCTGAGATTTATGCAACAGGAAATGGCTTAATAGAAAAAGTTGAACATTCAGGAAGAGGATACGGCAATCATATTGTAATCAATCATGGCTATGGCTACAAGACACTATATGCTCACATGAGTAAGACAAAGGCAAAAAAAGGTCAAAAAGTAAAACGTGGAGATGTCATTGGATTTGTTGGAAATACTGGAACATCAACTGCTCCTCACTTACACTACGAAGTGATTAAAGGTGATAAAAAAATCAATCCAATCAATTTCTACTTCAACGATTTAACCCCTGAAGAATTCGAAAAAATGCTTGAGCTTTCAAATTCATCTAACCAATCATTTGATTAATGCCCTACAAAGAAAAACCAATAGAAAAATTATTTTATCCCATTGGTGAAGTGGCTCAAATGTTTGAAGTCAATGCTTCTTTGATTCGATTTTGGGAAAATGAATTCTCAATTTTAAAGCCCAAAAAAAATAAAAAAGGCAATCGGTTATTTACTCAACAAGATGTAAAAAACATCAAGCTTATATACCAACTACTTAAAGAAGAAGGCTACACGATCGCTGGAGCAAAAAAAGTACTCAAAGAAGGTAAAATAATTACTCAAAAAGCTGTTAGCACAACTAATACAAATAAAGGATCTGAATTAAAATTCATATCTAAAGAGTTAAAAAAGGTAAAACAAGCCTTACTTGACTTGAAGCAAAAACTATAAAGTAGCCGATTATTCATCAATCAGTTTAAACCCCTTGCCGTGTACATTGATCAACTCGATGTTTACATCTTCTTTCAAGTACTTTCTAAGCTTTGTGACATAAACATCCATGCTTCTTGAATTATAGTAGGTATCGTCTTGCCATATTTTTTTCAATGCCACAGTTCTATCTACAACATTATTTTTCTCTACAACAAGTAAGTGTAAAAGTTGAGACTCTTTTGATGTTAATTTGATTGTTTGATCACTGATTTGAAGCACTCTTTTATTTGGTTTAAAAGTGAATTTCCCGATCTGATACTCTTCTTTATTCAATGCTGTACTTGACAAAGAAACTCTTTTTTGAATCGCCTGAATACGCAACAACAGCTCTTGCATACTGAAAGGCTTGGTTAGATAGTCATCTGCTCCGATTGTAAGCCCCTCAATGCGGTCTTCTCTCATAGATTTAGCGGTTAAAAATATAATGGGGACTGCTTGGTTCATTTCCCTTATTTCTTTTGCAAGGGTGAATCCATCCATTTTAGGCATCATGACATCAAAAATGCAAAAGTTGAAGATTTGTTTTTTAAATACATTCAAAGCTTTTTCTCCGTCAGTAACCAACTGAACATTAAAACCCTTAGTTTGTAAAAATTCAGATAATAAAATACCTAAGTTCTTATCATCTTCTGCGATTAAAATACGTGTATTATTCATCTATTGGTAATTGAATTGTAAATTCTGTGCCTTCTTTAAGCTTGCTGGTCACAGTGATTTTTCCGTTATGCATATCAATAATTTTTTTAGCGTAATTCAATCCTAATCCAAAACCTTTGACATCATGAATGTTTCCTGTTGAAACACGGTATAATTTATCAAAAATTTTACTCAAATTTTCTTTTGAAATGCCTATACCATTATCTCGTATAGAAATCTGCACATATGCTTTTTTAACTTGAGTTTCAATAAAAATCTGAATACTTTGATTTTGACTGTATTTTAGAGCATTGTCTAAAATATTGATGATTACATTTTCAACATGTGTTTGATCTAACATTAGCGCAGTTTGATTGGCTCTAAAATGAGTGGTGATTTGAGCATTTTTCTCATCAATTTTCAAACTCATTTTCTCTTCTATGACTTGCTTTACTAGATCATCTATCACCACCTGTTTTTTATTCAATGAAAAATCTGGTTTGTCTAAAATCGCATGACTCAGTAGACTTTGCACCATAATGTGTAACCGCAGGTTTTCTTCACCAATAATATCTACATACTTATGCATTTTTGAGACATCTGACTGCTGGTTAGATAAAATCTGGTGGGCCAATGAAATTGTTGAGATTGGCGTCTTTAACTCATGCGTCATATTGTTTATGAAATCATTTCTCATTTGAACAACTTGTCTTTGTTTGTAGAGATAACTGATGGTCAAAAAAGCCAGTAATCCTATCAACAAAACAACTATTACAGAGCATAATAATAAAAGTAAAAGACGCTTATATAAGAATGCACTTTTATTGCCTACGCTTAAAGAGAATAGAATATTAGATTCAAATAAATCGTTTTTTATGATCTGCCTTGAATACTCAAAATGTGAGGCAGACTGCTTATTAAATTGGTTAGATATTTTCTTTTGGTGGATTTGATCTTCAATTTCGTATTGAAGTTCTAAAGGCTCTTCAAAAACATACTGGGCATTTGCTTGTAACAATGAATCAATATTTACAGACTTTAACCTCTGAAAGATGTGTATAGTGGGGTCAAGTTCATAAAACAGATTGGTTTGGTCTGCAACATAGGTTTTTAATTGTTTGTTTAGTGCTGTGTTTTGAGAGATTTGTTCACTAAACAATAAATCTCCTTGTTGTTCAGCCAGAGACAAGGTTAAAGGTTCGTCTAATATAGAATTTGACTCAAATTGTTTAGAGGTAATTAATTCAACTCCATTTAAATCAAGTAAACTTTCAGAAAAAGATGTTAGTTTAATACTATCAGGTGCTCTGAATAAAAAACGAGAAGCTTTTGATTTTTTTAAATTTGCCTTCTGAGCTTCAAGTGTCAGGGCTTTATCAGTTAAATCAATAAATTGCTCAATTTTTTTTTCAAAACTAAGCTGCTCAAGAGATTTAGCATAAAATACCCAACTCAACTGTATTGCAATCACCAACAACAATACAACTGACAAAAAAATACTGACATAAAATATCTTTTTATCTGACATTAAACACAAAGGTATTTAAGTGTAACAGAGAGACAACACCTATTAACAAAACTTAACAAAAGCCCTTTTGCAAACCTTCTAAATCTATAAATTTATTGATATTTGTAAAATAGAAATGTTGACTGACAAAGACTATAATGCAATCGTAGATCAATACTCTGATCGTGTATATGAATTTACTTTAAGATGTTCTTCAAACAAGCCTCTTGCAAAAGAAAGCACTTTTGAACTGTATGAAAAACTATGGCAAAACAGAAAGAAAATCACCTTAGATTTTGTGAAAATATGGTTGTTCAAACATGCGTTTTTATTCATCAAAGACGATATTAGAAGAGGTAATCTGTCTTATCAGCATGTTGGTAGTAGAACTAATGACACTTTTGATTTTGATGATGTTTTTGAAAAGTTTTTACCCTTTACTGACAAGTGTATCTTATACTTGAGAGATGTTGAAAATTTAGATTATCAAAGCATTCAAAAAGTCATCAATCTAAGCCCATTAAAAATAAAAGAATCACTTTTCAAGAGTCGTTTTAAGATATTAAAACTAAACGACAAATAAATGAAAGTCAATTTAGAAAATATCAACTCTTATCTATTTGATTATGTTGAAGGCAATCTAAGTGATCAACAAAA
>JAHDHZ010000017.1:24523-44691 GCA_020631045.1 Flavobacteriales bacterium
AAAGAAGCCTTTACTTTGCCCGTAAGCCAGATTCTGTTCTATCTATCATTTATCTTTTCGATCTACCCGCTCTAATCAATATGAGGCAGCGAGCAACTGCACATTAGAGTTTATTTGATCTTTCAGCATACAAGGTTTACCCATTATCTTAATTACTTAAAATAATTGTGAGCTCTTACCTCACATTTTCACCCTTACCCAAAGAGGCGGTTGTTTTCTGCGGCACTTGCTGTCACCTTAAGGCGCCCTTGTTTACACAAGGTGTATTGCTCTTTGCTGTCTGGACTTTCCTCTTTGTTGGTACAAAGCGATAGACCGGCAATACAAAAATAAAGAGTCTTTTTTAAAAATTCTATTCAAATGCTCTTTTATTAAAAATTGCGTGACCAAAATGAAAAAAGAAAGTTAAAGGAGTCTTATTCTCATCAGCCAGCTCAGGCACATTATGGTAATAATTTGTGCTAAAACTAAGAGGTCCTAGAGGAGTTTTCAATACAAGTCCAGCTGAACCAACAATGTAACGCTTGTCAAAAAGTTCAGATGCACTTACAATATTTTGATCGTCTCTAATGATGCGCTCAAAAGGTTGAAAAATATACCCCTCAGCCCTCAATTGAATGTTTTTAGTAAGTCTATAAATAAATTTATGACCAAGGGAAGCGAACTGATTAGCCCTAAAGGTTTCTAAAAACAAATAACGCGATTCAACAGTAGGTCTATAGGCATAAGCTTTTGCAATAGAGGCCGTGTAATTATTAAATAGCTTTTGTGTTGAATAAAACACCTCGGTATTGAATCCTAAACGTAGCTTACCTAAAGATTTGTAATAATTGTCATAATAAAATCGTGCTTGAAACCAATCTTGCTTTGACTTATATATTTGTGTGGATGGAGCTGTACTGCCAGGCAAATGTGTCTCGTCACCAAATACAAACCTACCAGAGAGAAGCGTATAAGTTCCTTTTTCAGGATAGCTCTTTTCATTCTGAGTACTTCTTTCAAATGAAATGTAGGGGCTTATAAAAGTATACTTTGTAATGTCTGTCGTATCAGATTTTAAAAAGTCTCTTCGCTGATAGTATTGATCTTTTTGCTCTCCTTTATAAATTCCTACACTAGTTTTTCCTTTTTTTGAGACAGGTACTCCGACATTTACTCCGTAATATTCTTCATTTGTTTGCAAATACGAAGGTCTATCTTCGACAAAAAAACCATTTTGAGTATTGAAATAATCATAATTGTTAAAATGCAATTCAGGCTCAACATAAAACGGAAAATTTAAAGGCACATCTAATCGCGCTTTGAACAATAAAGAATTGTAGAATCTGCCAAAATAATAATCAGCTTTCAACCCTAATGCAACATAACTCAAGTAATTATATTTTAAAGACATGAACCCAGTTGACACAGGCCTTGAGGCGAAATTGCCCCCTACATTGATTTCAAAATCTTTCTCTTTTTCAACCTCTAACTCAAGTTTATAATTTGAAGTTAAGGTATCAAATCGTGTGCTTGGATAAATTGATTTAATCTTATCATCAGAAAAAATTCTAAAGTATCTTTTCTTTAAAAACTCAATATCAATAGTGTCATTTGAAGCAAATAAAGATTTTTTAATGTATTTCTTTTGAGCTTTATTAACCCCATTTATTTCAACTTGATCAAACACAAGTGGTTTAAATGTTGCTTGAAAAGCACGACGTTCAAGATTTTTTTGCTTAGTTGTTTTTCGAGATTGTACTGCTTTTAAAATATCAGGCATTTGGCTTACGGTTTGTTCATACCCTCTTTGAAAAGCTTGCTTTGCTTTTAAAAAATCAAACGTACCTATATCTTCTAAGTTTGGTTCGATTAAAATATCGTTTTCACAAGGCAAGTTGTAGTCTGTTCCTTTTACAATCATTGCTCTGAATTGTGAGACAAAGTCACCCTCCATAGGCTCTTGAAGACTCGTAGCAGATTTTGATCCTATGATGATGTCTGGAAAAAAATCTTTATACACCACATCTGTCGGAAAGTTATTGTATAATCCACCATCAAAAAGCAATTTTCCATCAACACGAATCGGATCAATGTACAAAGGATAGGTGGCCGAGGCACGTATTGATTTGGTTAAATAGCCTTGCTGAAAAACAAGTGGTTCTTTATTATATACATCAGCGGCAACACAACGAAAAGGAACAAACAAACTATCAAAATTATACCTAGCAGCAGCTTCTGCCCTTGAAAAGAGTTCTAGAGATTTAAAATCAAGTGCCATAGACGAAATAAAGCTTGTAGGAATTAAGCTAGAGACTTTTCCTGTAGGCGAAATCTTAAAACTTAACCATGAAGCTGTTGGATCTTCTTTTTTAAAAAAATAACTGTGTTTATCTAAAAAGACTCCACGAGCCATATCTGTATAATCTTTAGAGGTCAAAATATGAAAGATCTGATCAGCAGAATACCCCGAGGCATACATACCTCCAACCAAACTTCCCATTGATGTTCCTGCAATGTAATCAATAGGAATATCATGTTCTTCTAAGGCTTTAATTACTCCAGCATGAGCAATTCCTGCTGCTCCACCACCACTAAGTACAAGTGCCACTTTTTGCTGACTGTAAACCATCATTTGCAAGCAAAAAAAGAGGGTCAAAAAGAGACTACATCTACTATTTTTATATACTGAAAACAAATCGGTCACAAGTTAAGAAATCAAGTTGTGTTCTAAAAGATAATTTAGCTTTAAAATTCCTGCCACAGACAAACTATCTGTAATTTGTCCCTCTAAAACCATATTAAATGCTTTTGAAAAAGGTACTTTTTGAATTTCTAATACTTCTGAATCTTCAGGACTACTCTGAAAAAATGATAACTCTCTAGCCAAATATATCTCAGCATATTCATCGCTCACTGAGTTGCTCAAATGCATGGTTTGTATTTTCTGCCAAGATGAAGCATGTATACCTGTCTCTTCTTTCAACTCTCTTTTTGCACTTTCTAGGCTATCTTGAGCAATTGGTCCTCCCCCCTCAGGAATTTCCCAACTGTATTGCCCTAAAGGAAAACGATATTGGCCAACGAGCCAAATGCAATGATTGTGATCAAGAGCAATGATTCCGATCGCCTT
Organism: Flavobacteriales bacterium; assembly: GCA_020631045.1. GTDB lineage: Bacteria > Bacteroidota > Bacteroidia > Flavobacteriales_G > JALEGO01 > JAHDHZ01. Next base: position 27,636 of record JAHDHZ010000017.1, read on the forward strand.
ATTTTTAAAGCTTACTGTGCCATAAATAGAAGGATCACCTTTGGCATTGAGTACCCTGTGATGATCAACACGAATCCAATTGTTTTGGTACACTTCTTTTTTATCAATTATTTTCCAGGGATTTTGATGCATTTTTCAAAGATAAAAATCAAAATGATATACCTTTGAATGGTGTTTGAAGTTGGCCAACATATCAGCATTCTTGATGAAAATCTTGAAGGTGAAATTATCGCATTAGATCAGCAATTAAGCAAAGCTCTGGTTGTGGTGGATGGATTTGAATATTGGTATAATTTTGACAAACTAATTGAAAACCAAACTATCAATTATTCTAATTTGGCACCACAGAACGTACCTGAAATTGAAAAGCAGGAATTCAGCGAAAGTATCCACCAAAAAAATTATGACAAAAAGCTCAGAGGATTTGTCTACAAGATTGATCTGCATTTTCACCAAATAAGTCTTTATGATCATTATTCAGCACATAAAAAAAAGCAATTGCAACTTGAAAAATTTGAAGATGCCATGCACTTCTGTTTAAAGCACAAATACCGCAAATTAGAAGTGGTACATGGTAAAGGCACTGGTGTTTTGAAAGCTGAAATTCACTCAAGATTAAATGCCTATGCTGGCATTCGATTTCACGATACACCAAGCTCTTGTGGTGGATCAACAGACATTCTATTTTTTTAAATTTAACTATGAAAATATCCGAGACTCAAAAAAAAATACTCCTGCTGCTTGATACCTCTACAGAAAGTGAAATTATTGAGGGCATTAAACTTGCCAAACAAGATGGCAACGAACAAATTTTGCATAAACTCATTGAGCTTTTAAATCAGAATCAAGAAAATCAAATTGGCAAACATATTTTCGAAGTATTATATAACTTAAACGACAAGGCATCATCTGTAAATGTAATTCTTCAATTTATCAAAAATGAACAATACAAAGCTCTAAAACCACAACTCTTTAGCGTACTTTGGCAATCTTCTTTAAACTGCTCAAATTACCTACTAGAAATCATTGAATTAGGACTTAAAAGTGATTATGCTTCTATGATTGAAGTGCTTAGTATTGTTGAGAGTATTGCAAAGCCCTTTGATGAGCAGCTTGTTGAACAGTGTATTGAAACTACTCAAGAAGCATTGTTACACAAAACCTATCCAGATCAAACTTTGTGTATTGAATTAAACAAACTTTTAAAAGATCTTTTAATTAGCTAAAACTATGGCAAAACCAATCTTAGAGTGTGTCCCGAATATTTCAGAAGGCAGAAATCTTAAAAAGATTCAAGAAATTGCAGATCAAGTAAAACATGTAGAAGGCGTAAAACTGTTAGACATTGACCCTGGGTATGACACCAATAGAACTGTCATCACCTTCGCAGGCGAGCCTCAAGCTGTGATTGAAGCCGCTTTTTTATTGATTCAAAAAGCTGCTCAACTTATTGACATGCGCACTCATAAAGGTGAACACCCCAGGTTTGGTGCTACTGACGTATGCCCTTTAATTCCGATTTCAGGCATAAGTATGCAACAGACTGCTGAGCTTGCCAAAGAACTAGCAAGACGTGTAGGAGAATCACTTGATATTCCTGTGTATTTATACGAAAATGCCGCACAAGAAGAAAAGAGAAAAAACTTGGCAAACTGTAGAGCCGGAGAATACGAAGGCCTAGAAAAAAAATTACAAGACAAGGCCTGGAAACCTGATTTTGGACCTGATGATTTTTCTAAAGTTTCAAAATGGGGAGCCACTGCCATAAGTGCAAGAGATTTCTTAGTAGCATACAACATCAACTTAAATACCACTTCTACTAGAAGAGCCAACGCCATTGCCTTTGATGTCAGAGAAGCCGGAAGAGTTCAAAGAGAAGGTGGCACATTGACAGGGAAAATTGTGAGAGATGCGCAAGGCAATCCACAAAAAATACCTGGATCACTCAAATATGTCAAAGCCATTGGTTGGTACATTAAAGAGTATGAAATTGCTCAAATATCTATGAACTTGACCAACATTGAACACACGCCTGTGCACATAGCTTTTCATGAGACGTGCAAAAAAGCTCTAGAGAGAGGCATTCGCGTGACAGGTTCTGAATTGGTAGGATTAATTCCTTTAAAAGCCTTAATACAAGCCGCTGATTTTTATTTAGAAAAGCAGCAACGCTCATTGGGTATTTCTGAAAAAGAAAAAATCAATATAGCTGTTAAGTCTTTAGGTTTAGACGACTTAAAACCGTTTAATCCAAAAGAAAAAATCATTGAATACAAATTAGAAGAAATCTTAGAAGAGAAGCTTGTTGATTTAAGCATCAAAGAATTTGCTGAGCAAACTGCTTCTGAAAGTCCTGCTCCGGGTGGAGGATCAGTCTCTGCTTATGCTGCATGCTTAGGTGCTTCACTAGCTGCTATGGTGGCTAACCTTTCGGCACATAAACGTGGATGGGATGATCGTTGGAAAAGTTTTTCTGATGTTGCTCAAAAGGCTCAAAAACTAAAAAATGAATTGCTTTTGAGTGTTGATGAAGACACCCAAGCATTTAATGAAGTATTAGAAGCATTCAAATTACCAAAAAACTCAGAAAAAGAAATCACATTGAGAAAACAGGCTATCGAAAGAGCTACCAAAAATGCCATATTGATTCCCTATAAAGTGATGGAAACCTCTTTTGAAGTATTTGAATTACTCAAAGAGATGGCACAGAAAGGTTTACAGGCATCTGTTTCTGATGCTGGAGTCGGTGCTTTAAACATTCGCAGTGCTATTTATGGGGCATACTTGAATGTTTGCATCAATTTGGATGGATTAACAGACCAAAGTTTTGACCAAGACATTAGAAGCAAATGTGCTGATATTTTAAAAAAAACAGATCAATTAGAACAAGAGATCTTGACTCTGGTAAAAGAGAAAATAGGCGCCTAAGAAAACTACCTATAAAAGAAACCCAGGCGAATTAATCTCGTAGAAAATACAGTGAGTGAAACTAGTAAAAACTTAAAAGAGTATTGGCAAAGAATATTTTATTTCTTTCCATTTCAGCTGTTTGCCATTCACTTCAAACGCCATTTAATTCTGGTAATCATCTGGGCTTTTCTATGTTCTGTTATTTCAGGATACTTAGGTAAGGGGTTCGGCCTACAGTACCTCTTCTTATCGCCTGAATATTTAGGTAGTACCTCGTTTTCATCTCATCTTATCTTAGGTTTTTCAATGGGTGCTTTGATTATGGCATTCAACATCTCGAGTTATATTCTAAATGCAGAGAATTTTGCTTTCATTGCTACGCTCTCTAGACCTTTTTTAAAGTACTGTTTCAATAATTTTATTATACCAATTGGTGTTCTTATTTACTACACTATATGTATGTTAAACTTTCACCAAAACAATTTACTTTCAACACAGCAAGTATTTATAAATCTCACTGGTTTTATTTTAGGCAATGTTATTTTTATTGTACTCTCATTAATTTATTTTTTTTCAACCAATCGAAGCGTATTTGAAATACTCAAACTAACAGCCAAAGACAAACCTCAAAGAAGAACACAAAATTTTGTTCGAGGCTTCTTACATAGATTTGACAATCTAACAAAACGTAATTTCCACAACTCAATTCACATTAAAACCTATCTTGCCCATCCTTTTAAAATAGTCTTAGCCAGAGAAAGTGAACATTACGAAGCTGAAACTCTCAGATTGGTGTTCTCTCAAAATCACATCAACGCCTCTGTTTTTGAGTTTTTTGTTGTGCTAACTGTTATCGCCTTGGGTATATTTAGAGACTTTGCATTTTTTCAGATTCCAGCGGGCGCGAGCATATTAATTATGCTTTCTATGTTTTTAATGCTTTTTAGTGCTTTATATTCTTGGTTAAGGTCATGGTCTAACCTTGTAATTATTGCAGTACTTGGATTGATTACCTATCGTTCAACAGACAACCTTAATTCATTAAACAAAGCCTATGGCATTAACTACAATCATAAAACTGCATATACTATAGATGCATTACATGCTCTAGAAAATGATTCTATTCAAAAACATAAAGATTTGAACAATCATATAGATATTTTAAATGCCTGGAAGAAAAAGCACGAATCAATAAATAATAATAGCAAGCCAAAGCTTGTGTTTATCAATTCGAGTGGTGGAGGCCTCAGATCAGCACTGTGGTCTTACCACATGTTAGCACATCTAGATAGTATTTTTAATCATAAATTCATTGATAAGGTTCACTTGATGTCAGGATCTTCTGGAGGAATGCTCGGAGCTGCTTATGCAAGAGGCTTACATCAAAAAAGAAAAGAACGTAAAAACATTCACCTGACCTCTAAAAGGTATTATGATAATATTTCTAGGGATCTACTCAACCCAATTGTTTTTACAATTGCTGTGCATGATTTGTATTTTAATTTTTCAAGAGAGATCAATAACAATGAAATCTTAAAAGATCGTGCTTATGCATTTGAAAAACAGTTTAACAAAAACACAGATTATGTGCTGCACAAAACACTTGGAGAATACGCCAAGGCAGAATACAAAAGTGAGATTCCACTTATGATTTTGAGCCCTACTATTTTAAATGACAATAGAAAGCTTATGATTAGTGCGCAAGGAATTTCATTCATCTCAAATAAGAACAGTATTCATGACGGCACACAAAACAATTACAGTATTGATAAAATAGAATTTTCAAGGCTATTTAAAACTCAAAATCCCAATGATTTAAGTTTTGTTTCAGCCCTGAGAATGAATGCAACATTTCCTTATATATTACCCAATGTATCTTTACCAACTGAGCCTACTATTCAAGTTTTTGACGCGGGAGCAAGAGATAATTTCGGCTTAGAAACCAGTATTGATTACATCTCTAAACTAAAAGGTTGGATTCAAGAAAATACAAGTGGCGTTCTGATCATCCAGCTTAGAGATGTGTACAAGACAAGTGATGCTAATCAAGACAGTATTCCTGCAAATTTTGAAGAAAACCCCACAAACTTAACCCCTCTTGGTAACGTGATGGCTTACCACAATTACAACCAAGACTTTTTATTCTCTCAATTTATTGAATCAGTAGATTTTGATGTTCAAATTGTGAATCTTGAACTTGAAAATCCAAAAGATGATCGAATAGCACTAAGTTGGCATCTCACAAACAAAGAAAAACACCGCATCTTAACTTCTCACAAGAGCCTCAAAAATCAGCAATCCATCCAAAAAATAGCTGAGTTACTTGAGTAATTTTTAAAAATCAAATAGCCCTTTACAAATCTTCAGGCACCTCATTGTACTTAGAAGGGCACTTCAATAAAATTTCTTGAGCCTCAAAACAATCTTTTTCAGTATTGGCCTTGCCAATTAAAACAATTTGTTCTGATTTATCAAAATCTTGAGGCTTGGTTTTGTAAAGGTCTACCTTTTTAATCAGCCCTGCTTGATCTTTCAAATAAAAAGAAAATAGATTGGCATTCACCTGTGGATTGTAAGCAATCGGCAAAGACTTTTCCCATGTACCTACCACATGAAACTCCTGACTGGTTTTTGAAAAAGCTTGATTGAAATCTGCATACGTACTTGAATCTGTTAGGGTGCTAAAAAGAGCTCCAATCGAAAGGGCAATGACTATGATAAAAAGTATGCTTGTTTTTTTCATTTTAAACGACTTTTTTCAATGCGATCTACTCTTCTTTCTATTGAGAATAAAAAGAAAAACAATCCAACCAAAATAATCAAAATGATGGCTAGAACTACGTAAATTTTTCCTTCAGATCGAAATAGATCTGCCATGTGAGCTTGTAAAAAAATCATTAAAAAATTATACATCTGAGTTCAAAATTTCTATTCTAATTAAAAGTTGTGTGATCCAATTTGAGAGCAATATCCACCCAATTACTGCAGGATAAAATACCAAACGCATATTGTTATCTAAATCATACTTACTAAATGCAGGGTTGCCTCCGTTGCCAGGATGTAAAGAATCAGTCATTCGAGGCAAAATAATTAAAAATACAATAAGCATGACAAAAGAAATGATGGCATACACACTTGAAAGCTTAGCCTTTAAAACCTTAGAGTCAACTGAGCTGCGTAAAACAAAAAAGGCCAAATACATCAACATAGAGATGGCTGTACCGTTTAGTTTGGGGTCAGAAACCCACCATGCTCCCCAAGTAAATTTTGCCCAAAGCATACCTGTAAGCAATCCCAATACTCCAAAGACTAAAGCTACTTGAACATAACTGGTGGCCTTTAAATCGTAAGTTAAATCAAAGCTCGAAAGGTATTTGACTTGGTAAACAAAAGCTACAATAAGTAAAAAGAACATGGCAAACCACATGGGTACATGAAAGTATAAATTTCTGATGGTCTCATTTAAAATATGTCGAGCAGGCACTGCGCCCAACAAGCCCATTACACAAGTGTAAACCAATAAAACGATACACAAATATTTTTGATATTTTGAGAGGTATGTTAGCATATTATTCGCTCCAAATATATGGAAATAAAACCACTGAAAGGCCAACAGAAATTAGGCTTAAAATAAGTAATGCTAAGTAGTATTTAGATAAAATTGCCCACTGAATTTGATCTTCAAGTAAGTGCGTAAGCTTTTGAACAATCAATAAATCTGGTAATAAAATCGGAAAACTCAACACGCTCATCAAAGCAAATCCTTGTGTAGTTTTAGTACTTAGAAATGAAATTAAACTTAAAAATCCGCTAAAAATAATTGATTGAAAAAACAACATTTGTATGAACAGTAACGGATTGTACAATTCAATGCCCAGAAGGGTCCAAAGGAGTAAAGAGAGTAATCCGAGCGTGAAAAAATAAAGTGCATAAAATACAATGCGAGCAACAATAAAACTCTCTGAGCTAACAATTTGATATACGTAAAGCAATCTTGACCTGTTTTGCTGATTGGCATTCATTAAAGCGCAACAAAGGGCTGAAAATAAAAAAACCAACCAATATATGGCTGACCAAACAGGCTTGTTGATCAGTCCTTTAAACAACATGTAGCTCAAGTAAGTTGAACTTATTAAAAATAAAAAGGTGCTAAAAATAGTCGCTTTTGATCTGAACTCATTTTTGAATTCATTGAAAATTAGTGAGATAAGAGCACTTACAAAAGCCATAAAATTAGGAATATCCTATATTTGTTAAGAAGAGCAAATTTAGTAAAATGCATTTAGATATATTGGCTTTTGGTGCACATCCTGACGATGTCGAATTGGGCTGCTCTGGCACCCTAATTAAACACATCAAAAAAGGCGCAAAGGTGGGCATTATTGATTTGACACAAGGAGAGCTTGGCACGCGCGGAAATATTGAAACTAGAAAACAAGAAGCATTGGTAGCTCAAAAAATCATTGGTGCTGAAGTACGTGAAAATTTAAAACTAAAAGATGGATTCATCAATGATGATGATCAGCAAGCCTTGTTGGCAATTATTGAAAAAATAAGAAGTTACACTCCAAAAATAGTCTTGTGTAATGCTTCAAGTGATCGGCATCCAGATCATGGAATTGCCTCAACTTTAGTTGAACGGGCTTGTTTTTTGAGTGGACTGTCAAAAATAAAAGTCAACAACACAACAAAACATCGTCCGCAGCTCGTCTTAAAATATGTACAAGACAGATACATTAAGCCCGACATTGTCATTGACATTAGTGATGAATTTGATACAAAAATGAAGGCCATTATGGCTTTTTCAAGTCAATTTTATACTGAGCAAAATAAGCATTTAGAACAAACTCCTATATCAAGTGCACTTTTTTTAGAGCATGTAAAAGGCAGAGCAATAGATTTTGGCAGAAACATTCAAACAAATTTTGCTGAAGGGTTCAATTGTTCTAGAACTATAGGTGTCCACTCTCTTTTTGAATTACAGTGATGTGCTAAAAAAGGTTCTTAAATATCTTGCTTTACTGCTCTTGTTACTTCTATTTGTTGTTTTAGGAGCGCTTGTATATATTCAAAATTCAAAACGTGCCCAGAGGGCCATTCTAGAAAAGGCAAGTGCATATATCAATACAAATTTTGGTGCGCAAGTTTCTATCTCAAATCTTTCATTTGAAAATATCCAAAACATTGCTTTAAAACAGGTTTTAATCTCAGATCATCACCAAGACACCTTACTGTTTGCCAATCACATCACTATTAAACCTTGTTTAAAATCTTACTTCTCAGATTTTAAAATTGATGAGATCAATCTGAATGACGCACAATTAAACATCGTCAAATACAAAAACGAAGCTGCTTACAACATCAGTATGTTGATTGAAAAGTTCTCTTCTAATTCATCACAATCTAATTCAGAATTTGAAATCAGCCGTATTAAGATTTCTTCTTTAAATTTTCTACTTCATGATCATAACATTAGCAATGCTTTTCTTCCCTTAGAGCTAAAAAAAATGAATATCTCATCAAGCTTGAAACTTCATTCAAACAGACAAGTAGATGTTTTGATCGAACAGCTTAATGGAGTGCATGCATTGAGTGAAATCAAGCAGCTATCTTCTAAACTTACAATTACAAAAGAGCATCTGAAATTAACTCAGAGTAAATTACAAACCACAAGCTCTTCTGTGTTAATTAAAGCGTTCAATTATAATTTCAAAACCAATGAAATTAAAGCTCAAGTTTCAAACAGCACCTTATTTTTATCTGAGTTTTTTTCTTCAATCTTAAAACAAGAAACTCACCCTATAGAGCTCGATAATTTCACCTTTAAAAAGAAGGGCAATGTCTTAAAAGTCAAAAACCTAAACGCTTCTTCTGGACTGATTACAAAATTAAATACATCAGGTGAATTGAACCTTCAATCATTAGACTTTAACTTATATTCAGTAAAACTACAATCAAATAAAAATGAAATTGAACAACATGTTCAGCTGATCAATAGAATATTAAAGAAAGAAAATACTTTTATTTTACCCAAACAAACAAAAAACTTAGGGCTCATAAACTTTAATGGCCGTATTCAAAAAACTGGCTCTAATGTTCTTGCGCTAGGCAAATTAAATACTGCCCTTGGTCAACTTGACATAGAAAATACTTTTAAATATAAACACCAGTATATGGCGCTAGAGGGTTTATTTAAAACAAAAGCATTTGACTTGGGTGAACTCTTACAGATCAATGACTTAGGAAAAGTATCTTCTGACCTTCAAATGCACATTGAACATGATCAAAAAAACTCTACTGCTCTTCTCAAAGGAGTCATTAATGGCTTAGACTATCGGCAATATACTTATGAAAACATCTTAATTGATGGGCAATTGAGCTCAGAGGTTTTTGAAGGAAAAGCATCGATTGATAATAAGAATGTAGCTGCAAAATTTAATGGCACTTATCATTTTAATGATTCTGTAAAGACCAATCACTTTAAGCTAGACGTAGATCATGCCAATCTAAAACAATTAGGATTCTTGACCACAGACACCGCTATTGTTTTAAAAACAAAAGCCAACATCGATGTAATAGGCAATAACATCGACCACTTAAATGGTCTGTTTGATTTTGATGAGTTTGTACTTCAAAAAAATGAGTCTATTCTTGAGATTGAAAATCTTTATATTCAAGCCTCTAATTCTAACGATACACCCTTGTCGTTTGAATTATCAAGTAATTTAGGGGCTGTAAAGGCAAAAGGCAGCTTTTCAAAGCAACACATCAAGCACATAAAACAACTGCTCTTAAACCCTGACAAGGCCTCTTCTCAAGATTCATTAGAAAGCTTTGAATTAACTGTAGATCTTAAACAAACAAAACCTCTTTCTAGGTTTGTATTCAATCATTTAGCATTCGAAAATCAATTGCATGCACACCTATTTTTCAATCAAAACCAACTGCTTATTGAGTCTAAAATAAAAGACATTTCTTACAAGTCTTTTGATTTTAAAAACATTGAAGCTGATCTGTCATTGCCTATCCATCAAAATGACGGCTTCATTAAAATTGATCATATTGCTTTTGAAGATAGAGCCATTTCTAAGAATCTGATCAGTATTTCCTCTGATCAACAAAACATTCAGCTTAACATGCTCAATCAAATTAAGAATGACTTTCTAAATTATAACATCACCAGTCTGGTACAAATTGATTCAAATGCAGTACATGTTGATTTAGATAAAAATTCTTCAATATCTATCTTTGAAAAAGCATATCAATGTTCAGGGTCTGCCCTTCAGGCATTGAATCATCCACATAACTTATCAAGTCAATTCAACATATTTTCTGATCAAGAAAGTGCTGATCTTAAAATTCAAAATGAAAAAGATTTGCTGTCTTATGATATGAAGTTTAAGAATTTTTCTATTGCTCCTATCAATTTACTGACTGGCAAGTATGAAATTGATTTAAAAGGAAAAATCAACGGAAGGCTCTCTGCAAAAAACAGCGAAGTTCTTCAATTACAAGCAGATGCAAAAATATCTGAGCTCTATATGAATGGCATTGACCTAAATATACTCGATATTCAAAGTCAATTTGCTCCTGAAAAAAAAGGGTTTGATGTAACTATTTTACTACAAGAATCAAACTTAAATGAATCTCTATATCTAACCGGATCTATTTACACTGATAAGCGCCTTGATCTTCAAGTAAAGTCAAAGACTTTTAGACTTGAAAACTTAAATCCATTTACAAGAAATATTGTCACCATTCACAAGGGTTTTTCACAAATCAGCGCAAGCATTCAAGGTTCGCTTAATACACCTAATATTAAGGGCTCCATATCAATTAACGACGCAGAAATTGAAGTTGATTATTTAAAAACACGCTACAAGCTTTCACAAGGCAATGTACAGATACTTCCAGATATGATTTATGCAGATCATCAGACCATTCTAGATGATCAAAATCAAGAAGCTTTGTTAAACTTCACTTTACTACATCAAAACTTTAAAAACATCAATTTTGATGTTAGTTTAATGTCAGATCAGACCTTCAAGGTCATGCAAACTTTAGCACGAGATAACAACCTTTTTTACGGAACAGCTTTTGTAAAAGATCTAAATCTTGATGTGAGTGGATACCAGAACATCATCAATATTGAAGCCCAAGCAAGTAGCGCTGAAAATACAATTATAAATTTTCCGATCAGCGCACAGACTTATTCTTCAAATGCGCAATTTATTTCTTTTGAGAACAGCACAAGCTTATCTATTGACAAAAAAGTTCTTAAAAAACAAAAAGAAGATCACGTTTTAAATTTTGAGCTGTTTTTAGATGTCAAAGACAATGCTCAGAGTAAAATCATATTTGATGAGCAAATTGGCGATGTCATCAAAACAACAGGCAACGGAGATTTATCAATTAAATATAGCTCAAACGAAGACTTAAGTATTTTAGGAGACTACACCATCAAAAAAGGTGAATACCTCTTTACATTTCAAAATGTGATCAATAAAAAATTTAAGATCAAGCCGGGTAGTTCTATCGAGTGGACAGGCAACCCTTATAAAGGCTTATTAGATATACAAGCAGTTTATAACCTACGTACTTCTTTAGGCACTATTTTAACAGATGTTGATCAAAGTAATATCAATAGAAGAATTCCGGTAGAGTGTGTTTTGTCTATTGAAAAAGAGCTTTTAAACCCTCAGGTTGGATTTCAAATTGATTTTCCTACACTATCAGAAATAGACCCCCAAAAGGCCGCCATTAATTCTATCTTGAATAGTCAAGATGAAATTAGAAATCAGTTTTTCTCTTTGCTCATGCTCAACAGGTTTATGGCGCCAGAAAACAGCAGCCTGATTGCGGAGAGTAGATTGGGCGCCAATTCTTCTTCTGAGTTATTGTCTAATCAATTGAGCAACTGGGTTTCAAAATTGAGCAATGATGTTGATATTGGCTTGAATTATAGACCTGGTGATGAATTTGTAGGTGATGAAATCGAACTTGAACTCTCAACACAATTACTCAATGACAGACTTACTCTAGAAGGTAATTTTGGGGTCAGTAATTCTAATGGTATTGATCAACAAGATCAAAGTCAAAATTCTGGTTTGATTGGAGATGTATTTATTGAATATGCTTTAAATAAAGAGCAGAATTTATCTTTAAAGGCTTACAACAAGAGTAATGATTTTGATCTTTTACAAATCAACAATGCTCGGTATACACAAGGTGTTGGCATTGCCTATCAAAAAAACTTTGATAAGCTCAAAGAACTCTTTAAAAATCTATTTAGAAAAAATGAAAAATAAAATTCATTTCATCGCTGTTGGCGGAAGCATCATGCATAATTTAGCCCTAGAGCTCAAACACCTTGGTCATCAAGTAAGTGGCTCTGATGACTTATTTTTTGAACCTTCAAAGTCTAGATTAAAAGCAGCTGGCTTGTTGCCCAAAAAAATGGGTTGGGACGACTCAAAAGTCACAAAAGACCTAGATTTTGTGATTCTGGGCATGCATGCAAAAAAAGACAACCCTGAGCTGAAAAAAGCTCAAAAATTAGGCCTTAAAATATTCTCTTTTCCAGCATTCATGTATGCACAAACTAAAGATAAGAAACGCATTATAGTGGCAGGCTCTCATGGCAAAACAACCATTACAAGTTTTATTTTACACGCCTTAAAACAACAAAATATTCAAACTGATTATTTGGTTGGTGCTCAACTTGATAGATTTGAGCGCATGGTTCACATCCACCCAGATAGTCAATGGGCTGTTTTTGAGGGAGATGAATATTTGACTTCATGCATAGACAGACGTTCAAAATTTCTACATTATAAACCAAATATCACTGTACTTACTGGAATCGCCTGGGACCACATGAATGTCTTTCAAACTTTTGATGCTTACCTAAAGCCTTTTATTGAACTGATACAATCAAAAACTTCAGAAGATTTGATTATTTATAACAAATGTGATCAGCAAGTCGTGAACTTGATCTCTAAGTATGCTGAATGTCGTACCATGGGTTATGATATGCCTGAGCAACACAATGGGTACAATCAAGTCATATACAATCAGCAATGTTTTAATTTTAGTTTTTTTGGATCTCATAATTTAAACAACCTTCAAGCAGCTATGCTTGTATGTAGACAAATGGGCCTTAAAACCTCAGATTTCTACAAGGCTCTAAGCTCATTTAAAGGTGCTGGAAAACGATTAGAACAAATATATCATTCAAATAAGTTTACCTTATACAGAGACTTTGCTCATGCTCCATCAAAGCTAAAAGCATCCATCAAAGCATTAAAAGAAAAGTATAGCTCAAAACCACTAATTGCATGTTATGAGTTGCATACTTTCTCTAGTTTACAAACCAATTTTTTACCTCATTACAAAGACAGCATGATTCAGGCTGATCATAAAATCATCTACGTTGATCAAGATGTTTTAAGAAAAAAAGGCTCTGAAGTTTTAAGTAGTGATCAAATCAAAGATTTTTTTAACGACCAGACTATACAAGTGAGTTTTGATCAAAATCACTTCAAATCACTTATAAAACAAGCTTTTGAAAGCAATAGTGTTCTAGCGCTCATCTCTTCTGGAAGTTTCAGTGGGTTAAATTATCATGAATTTGCAAATCAATTAGAAAGTGTTTCTTAACTTTAATTCAAAGATGAAAACACCACTCTTTTTAAGTCTGATCATTACCGCAGGTACATACACTTGTTTTGGACAAGCCAGTTTAAGTTCAATTCAAGGATCTTGGAGGTGGGTCAAAACCGAAATCAAAAGCCCTGGAAACATCATGCAATCTATCACCCCTAGTGATTGCAATTGCTCAAAAGCTATTGAGCTAGATGAGAAATATGTATCAATCATTGAAGACGATAAAATACTTCAAAAAGATACTTACAGATTAAGTTCATACCAAAACTTCGATGGATCAACACAGAGAATATTTTCATCAAAATCATTGCAAGGAGAACTCGAAGTGCAAGGCAACAGCATTCAAATTGGAGCAATTCATTCTTTAGGTGAAATTCACCATTATCAAAAAACAAATTCTAACATGGCACAAAGCACTCAAGAGAAGAAACCAAAAAAAGTAGTATTTGACATTCAAGGGCATAGAGGGTGCAGAGGACTTTTACCAGAAAATTCAATTGAAGGATTTAAAAAAGCTATAGACTTAGGGGTACACACCTTAGAGCTTGATATTGTAATTAGTAAAGATGACAAAATAATAGTGAGCCATGATCCTTTTTTCAGAAAAGAATTGACAGATGATTTATCAATCACCAATTTTTATCAAACCAATTACAGTGAAATTAAAAAAGTGTCTGTAGGCCATGTTGCTCATCCAAGGTTCAAAGAACAACAACCCCTTAAGACATACAAACCTTTACTTGATGAAGTTGTCAAAATTTGTGATTTTCACTCAGCAAAAAAAATCAGATACAACATTGAATTAAAATCTTTGGTTTCTGGTTATGGTATCTATTACCCACAACCTGAACAATATGTTGATTTAGTATGTACTTTCTTAAAAGAAAAGAATTTAACAAGTAGAGTTACTCTGCAATCTTTTGATGTGAATGTTTTAAACCTCTTACATTCAAAATATCCTGAGTTTACAGTAGCCTATCTTGTTGAAAAAAATAAAGATTTCAATAATGCTTTTGAAAAAATTAATTTCAAACCTCAAATCTATAGCCCAGATTATAAACTGATTGACAAAGCTTTAATAAGCTACCTAAATCAGAATAACATCAAGCTTATTCCATGGACTGTAAACGATGCTTTAGAGATGAAAAAGCTAATTGACTTGGGGGTTGATGGAATCATTACAGACTATCCCAATCTATTGATTGAGCAACTCAAAAACTAAAAGAGTTTTATCATCAATTTGAGCTGTATTCCAATCTTGAAGTTTTTGATGAATTTGTTGACCAGTTTCTTTGGCGCTAAGACCGGCGTTAAAACAAGATAAGAGTTGTTTTCTCATAAACTTTTCACCTCTTTGATTCATATGATCAACAATGCCATCGGTAGATAACATGTAAAGCCAGTGCTCTTTTACTTCTATTGTCTCTGAAGTAAAGCTATAATCTGAATAAATAGATTGACCAACTGTTACTTTGTTGTGCATCAACTTTTTAAAATCTCCTGTCTTACGATCAAAAATAGTCAACCAACTATTTGCTCCACAAACGTCTAATTTATTGTTCTGCTGGTCATAACAAACTATGCAAAGCTCTACCCCATCATTTAAAAAAGTTTCATCAGAATTAAAAAACTCACTAAGTGTTTGATGCAGTCTCTGAAGTATTTCTGCAGATGAAAATGCAGCATTTTCTGCAGTGATGTTTCTAATCATTGTCTGGGCAGTCATCGTTAAAAGAGCTCCAGAAACACCATGCCCTGTACAATCAGCTACAACAATTACTTTTTTATCTCCCAAATCAATTAAATCATAGAAATCTCCGCTTAAAATATCTTTTGGCTTGTAGATTAAATAATAAGAATTAAATATTTGCTCAAAAACATCAAGAGTCGGTAGAATGAGCTTTTGAATTCCTGAGGCATAGTTTATGTTATCTTGCAAAGCTTTATTTTTTTCATCTAACAATGCACTTTGCTGTTGTAAAACTGAATAATTTTCATGTAAACTGCTTTGATAGTTTTTAATGGATAGAAAGCCTGAAACCTTAGCATTGATGATTGCTTTATCGATGGGCTTATATAAGTAATCAATGGCCCCTAGCTCTTTAATGCCTTTCTCAACCTGAATTGTTTCTTTGTTGAATGCCGTTAAAAAAATAATAGGAATGTGCGTGGTCAATACATTTTTTTTCAACATTTCTGCCACTTTGTATCCGTCAATATCTGGCAATTGAATGTCTAGAATAATTAAATCTACATGATTGTTAAGTACCTTATCAATACAGGTATAACCATCTTGAGCCTTAATAATGTTGTAACTGTCATTGAGCTGATGTTCGAGCATAATTAGATTAGAAGGTACATCATCTACAATAAGTACTGTAAAATCTTTCTGTCTTTCATCTACCTCATTAATGAATTTTTGTTGTCGTTCAAGCTCTGCTAATCGTTTTAATGAGAATTTTTTTTTCAATGCAAAACTCTGAACTTCTAAGCGTTGCATCAATTCAGCGGTTTGAGCATCTAACTGATCTAAAAGGCATATCACTGAAGCATTTGTTTGTGATGGTTTTAATGCATCTATAGATTGCTGGTCAGTTAAATAAAAAACATGTTGATTTTTATAGTACCCAGACTCTAGCTCTTCGATGAGCTCTTTCCCCTTAACAATCCAATTGCGATTTAAAACAAGTTCTTCTTGTTCAATGTTTGCTCTTAAATGAGCATCTTCACAAAAAAAACATAGAATTTTCTGATTCATGTAAAAAAGATACAAATTAAGCTTCTTTTAAACCTTAAGTTTATGACATAAACCTATAAATAGGTGTGATTCACCAAATTAAAACCCCAAAAGAGTATAAATGTTCTAATATTTTAATAAATTGCACGACAAATTAAGGCTATGGCTGCAAAAGAAAAATTTGAACTCGAGTTTATCATCAAAACATCTGCTAAGATTATTTACCCTAGATTAAGTACTCCGGATGGATTGGCTGAATGGTTTTGTGACGATGTAAGAATTCAAAATGACACCTTTATTTTTAATTGGGATGGAGCCGAAGAAGAAGCCAAAATTCTGAGTAAAAAAACAGATCAGCACATCAAACTTCAGTGGGAAGACGATTACGATACCGATTACTATCTTGAGATCAAATTACAAGTTGTTCCGATGACAGGAGAATTGGCTTTGACTGTTACTGATTTTGCTGAGCCAGATGAACTTGAAGAAGCTCAAGAATTGTGGGAACAGCAAATCTCTGATTTAAAAAAGAACTTAGGCATTAAATAACTTAATGAAAAAGCTGCACAAGCTTCTTCTAAGCTCGTACATTGGACCTTTTTTAGTGACCCTTTTCGTGGTCTTGTTTTTTCTTGTCATGCAATTCTTATGGAAGTACATGGACGACATGATCGGAAAAGGCCTTGAATTGCATTTGGTCTTTAAACTTTTATTTTTTGCTTCAGCAAATCTGGTTCCAATGGC
>JAHDHZ010000017.1:44791-46598 GCA_020631045.1 Flavobacteriales bacterium
ATTCGTGCAGACAGTGGTAGAATGGTCATTTCAGAAGATGAAAAAAGCATGTATTTTGAACTTTATAATGGAGCGAGCTATGAAGAGCAAGACAATGACAATGACCAGAAAAACAATTTTCCATTGGCACGAACCAATTTTAAAAAAGAAAAAGTCTTATTTGACCTCTCCTCTTTTGAAATGAAAGAAACTGATGAAGAGATTTTCAAAGACAATTATGAAATGCTTTCTTTAAGACAATTAGAAGCTCAAATTGATTCTACTGAACTGAGAAGCCAAAAAAGCTTCGATAAATTCAATCGTTTTGTCACCAACCAAACCTATCTATTCAAAGACACTCTCGCTACAAACACCATCCATCAAGACTCACTCATCTCAACGACTGAACTTATCTCTACCCTAGCGCCTAAACAAAAAACAAAATTATACCAAAATACGCTCAAGATGCTGCGCAATGCAAAATCTTACAACACTTCAGCGATCAACAACACCAAACAGCAAAAAAAACGCATTGAGCGCTATAAAATCGAATGGCACAGAAAATTTGCAATTCCGTTCATGAGTCTGATCTTATTTTTTGTCGGCGCCCCCTTAGGAGCCATTACCAGAAAAGGAGGTATTGGCTTACCTGTATTGATTTCAATTGTATTTTTTATTTTCTATTACGTGATTGGCATCACTGGTGAAAAACTCGTGAAACAAGGTGAATTATTCGCTCATCAAGGCATGTGGCTCGCTCCTATCATCTTAACTCCATTAGCCATCTTTTTGACTGTAAAGGCCGCTAATGATTCTCGAATTTTGAAGTTTAAGTAATAAATACCCTGAAAAACCTTAAAAACTACTATCTAGGATTGAAGACTCTTGATCAAGAGTAATTTATGAGTATACATCCCACTATCGTTTAAAACACCGTATTGATCTACCCTTTCAATTTTCACAACACCACTAGCATGTATGATCTTTTGATCGTTTAGAATAATACCCACATGCGTAATATTTTGTTTATCTGAATTGTAATCACAGAAAAAAGCCAAATCCCCTTCTTTTGATTCATCAAAAGAAATACTTTCTCCTTGCTTTGCTTGATCAGAAGCATCACGCATCAAATGCCATCCACACAAAGCAAAAACGACTTGAGTAAATCCTGAACAATCGATGCCCAGGTGAGACTTTCCGCCCCACAGATAAGGCGTACCTAAAAATTGAAGGGCGAATGTTTTATTGAATTTAGTAGAAGGTGTTGGCAGGTTTTTCTTATTAAAATCTCTGCTTCCCACTGGATATACAACCTCTTTGCTTTGATCTAAATACGCTATATAATTTGGGCAATTCTTTTTTTTCTCAAAGTCTTGATCTGAAATGCTGTAAAATTGGTTTACAGCGATATAGCCTTGATAACCGTCATCAGCAATCTCAATTTCAAGCCAATCAGATTGTTCACTTAGTACCATATAGACCTGTCCGAAAAGTAATTGTGTCACCTGCTCAGAGCGGTGAGAGGTGTGAATACGAACTGGAATCAAAGGCATATGTGCCAACCCCTTTTGCACTAGTTTAGGTTTTCGATGACCATTGCTGAAGCTCCTCCTCCTCCATTACAAATACCTGCAGCTCCTAATTTACCGCCATTTTGTTTGAGCACATTGATGAGCGTAACAATAATTCTTGAACCAGAATTACCGAGCGGATGACCCAGTGACACAGCACCACCATTGACATCTACCTTGCTAGCATCTAGTCCTAACTTTTGAATGTTTGCAAGACCTACAACAGAAAAGGCTTGATTCAACTCCCAATAATCAAT
>JAHDHZ010000001.1:0-25832 GCA_020631045.1 Flavobacteriales bacterium
CCCTCAATCATACGACCAGTCATTGCACCATGCCCTAGTCCGTTAATTTCTAAATTATAGGCAGGCTGATCAATGTGCATTTGGTCAAAGAAAATCTCTGACATATTCTTGTCGTAGTGTTGGCCTGTATGTACCACAACTTCTTTCAGGCTAGAGATTTTCTTCAAAGCCCTACTGACTGCGGCTGCTTTGATGAACTGTGGGCGGGCTCCGATGATGGTGAGGATTTTCATAAAAAATTTATGATAAAAGTAAATTTTAATATTGAACTCAGTACAAAAATATTTTAATTTGCAACTCTTGAAGAGTATAAAACAAAAATACTTGTTGACCTATATTACTGAAGCTCTTGTAGTTATTGCCTCTTTTTGGTTATATAAAATAATCTTAGATAAATATGATCAGCAGTCTTTTAGTTTGTATTCAATATTAAAAAGAGTATTAGCATTCATTATACCTGCCTTAGCACTTGGTAATGGCGTTGGAATACCAAGGTTCATTGCTATTAACTCTGACAAAGAAGATTCTATAAAATTTCTCATTTCAGGATTAATAATATCTTTTCTTGGTTTTATTTTTTTTTGTTTATTACTCTATTTAAAAACTGACCTTTTTAGTAATTTAATATTTGGAAGTGAAAATTTTTCATATTTAGCCAATAGCATACTTCTACTAGTACTTTCTCTCTTAATTCATGCTTTAGTTTATAGTTACTACAGAGGCTTAATGGACTTTAATAGCGCTAATTTTTTACAGATTATAAATGTTATTATAATTCCGTTTACATTCATCTTTATAATAAAAGACTTTAATTTGTATTTGCGCTATTCCTCCCTTACAGTAACCTTTTTCACTCTATTTTTTGCAATTTCAACTAACATAAGAAACATAAGTAATGTGAAAATAATTTCAATAAAGAAAACTTTGAAAATGCTATTCAATTATGGCATTCAAAGAGTGCCAGGCGACATTATTTTAGGATTACTATTTCTAGCTCCAGTATCCATATTTGCTTACCAAACTAGTGAAATTAAAATTATAGGTAATTTAGCATTTATAATATCTATATCCACTATGTTTTCTGCTGCATTTGGGCCAATTAGCTTGATCTTACTACCAGTCACATCCAAAGCAATAAAAAAAAATAAATCTATCTCTAAAATTAAAAACAATATTTATAAAATTTTAATCATATCTATTATCTTGTCTGTCTTAGCAATGGGTTTTATCATTTTATTCAGAGATTTTATTTTTTATACTTTCCTTGAAATTCATGAGATTAAAAATCTTTTTGAAATTCTTATAATAACTGGAGCGGGAATAATTGGATATGTTTCTTATATCGTTTTAAGAAGCGTTCTTGATGCTATATATGAGAAAGCCTTTAATAGCTTAAATGTGTTGTATTCCGTAATATTTTTTATTGTCAGCTTATGTTTTTTACATTTTGTCTACAAAATAAACATTATTGAGATTGTCAGTTGTTTTTCACTATCATTAGCTTTACTAGGTATACTCAGTGTAAAGACAACAGCAAAATATTTTAATTCAATACGATAATTATGATCGCTATTATTTGTTTATTGATATTAAGTTTTTTTACAATCTTATATTGTTTTTTCATTATAAAAAGCTACCTATTCTCTAATAATCTCGGAGTTTTGCTAGCTGGTTTTTTTATTTTTTATTGGACTTATGCTGGAGCATGGGTAATCATAATTGATCATTTCTTAATGATTAGTTCAATCTTTGAAATTAACTACAAACATGTATCTGAGCTTTTATTTCAGTTAAGAATTGATCACACATACGCTTTAACAAACATTTATTATGGTTTTTTCCTTCTGACTTATTCTGCATCAATGTTTTTTTTATTTAAAAAAGGAAAAAAATTACACATGCCTAAAAAAGTACAAACTCTTAAAATAACAATAAGATTCAAGTTTATTTTCATCACTACAAGTCTTTTCTTTATGGCCATAAGCCTTTTTTTTATAAAAAATCAAATTATTCAAGCAATAGCCAATCAAGAGTCAATTTATTCTTATATAAGATTTTATTCAGATCAAAAATTTTACTCATTACACATTGTCAGTAATATTATTGGTCTAATGGTTATTTTCATAAATTCCATTGTGTGTTTTGTCGACTACTTACAAGAAAAATCTAAGTTAAAACTCTTTTTACTCTTAATAAGTTTCTTAGTGCTAATAGTTTTCCTGTGTTACCTTGTGTTTTTAGGTAATAAAAGAGAGATTATGTATGTTGGAACACTATGCATACTATTTTATCTAAGCATTAAACCGAAACATCTTGTTATTATTTCATCAATAATATTATTAATTGGAGTCCCCCTTTTTTTTAATGATTCTCTAAGGGCGGCTATTCCTAAAATATTATATGATCAAGAAATAAATAATCAAACTAATTCAAATCAAATTAATCATTTAGACTTCACAGAACTTTTAAAGTCTGCTGCAAATCATTTTATTTTTAGCAATGAAATGTTTTATGCGCATTATTCTATGTATGGTATATTAAAATATAAAGTCCCTGTTAATTATGGAGTAAGTCTTAAGGCTCTTATAGAGTCTGTTATTCCAAGATTCATTTACCCTAATCGTTCTGATGATGTATATAAATATTATATTCAAAGTATTGGAAATAAATCAAAACAAGGCTTTACAATACACCATTGCTCTGGATGGTATATTAATCTTGGCATCATTGGAATATTTACAGGCGCAATACTTATTTCATACCTTATCTCTTACAGCTATATTTTATATACTATTAGCAAAAAAAACCAGCTCTTATTTCTTATTGCATATTGTGGAGTAATCGCATCTCTACCTCAAATTCTTAGAGCTGGGCCTGAAAGTTATAAAAGCTTAATTTTCACTGGCATTATTTTTCCTGTAATGATTATGATTCCAATATCTTTGTCAGATAAAAATGAAGACTAAAATATTATATGTTTTACAATGTGAAAAAGGTAGTGAAAATGCATTCATTTTCTCAAGAAATCAAATCAATAATATTGAAAGCTTTAACAACAAATTTGACATACAGACATTCTTCTTTTCAGCCAACTCCTTCAAAAAAATTTATTATCAGATAAAGAACTTCAGAGAACAACTAAAGCTATTTAATCCAGATATTGTTCATATACATTATGGCTCATTAAAATCGCTTATTATATCGTTACTTTGTATTAGATGTAAGAAAATCATTACTTTTCATGGAAGTGACATCAACAATACACCTTCTGATGGATTCATAAAAAACTTTACCTCAATAGTTTGCTCCCAAGTTTCAAATCTTTTGTCATGGAAAACAATATGTGTATCTAAAAAGATAAAAGCCAAATTACTTAAAAAAAATCATTGCCATATTATCCCAATGTGTCCTGACACCAGCTTTTTTGTACCTAAAGAAAAAAACGCATGTCGTAAACTATTAAAACTGAATGAGTCTACTTTTTATGTTCTTTTTAATTCAAATAACCCCAAAATCAAAAGACTTGATATCGCTGAAAAAGCTATTGCTAATCTAAGAGGGTTATCTATACAATTACTCTGTTTAAAAGGGAATATTCCTTATGAAAAAATGCCGTTATATGTTAATGCCTCTGATATGATTCTACTCTGTAGCGATAACGAGGGAAGCCCTTCTATAATTAAAGAGGCGATGGCTTGTAATAAGCCTGTAATTTCAAATGATGTTGGAGATGTAAAAGAACTAATAAATAGAGTGAAAAATTGTTTTATAGTAGAAAAAAATCCAACAAGTATTTCTGAAAAAATTAACTTTTTAAAACACAATTATTCTCAGTCAAATGGAAGACAAATATTAACTGCTAAAGGCTTAACTCAAGAATTAGCATCTAAAAGTGTTTGTGAGATTTATTCAAAAATTAAAAGCCTCTAATTTGAAAATCCTTTTCTTATCTCAATATTATCCTCCAGAAATTGGAGCACCTCAAAATAGATTATCTGAATTAGCTATTTTACTAAACAAAAAGACAGATGTAAATGTCGATGTGTTGACTGCTATGCCAAATTATCCTGAAATGATAGTTCATAGGGGATATAGAAATAAATTTTATCACAAAGAGACAATTAATGGGCTAACCATACACAGATCTTATATTTTTTGCTCAAAATCTAAGTCTATTATTTTAAGGTTATTAAATTATTTCTCATTTGTTTTTACTTCTTTTATTGTTGGGGCTTTGAGATTAAAAAAATATGATGTTATTCTTTGTGAATCACCACCTCTTTTCCTTGGTCTTTCAGCTTATTCTCTTGCTAAAATAAAAGGTTCTAAATTTATTTTCAATGTATCTGATTTATGGCCTGAAAGTGCTGAGAAACTTAGAATAATTTCGAATAAATTCCTTCTAAATACGGCTACTTTACTTGAAGAATTTCTTTACAAAAAAGCTAATTTAATCACGGGACAAACTATGGGTATAGTTAATAATATTAAATCAAGATTTAGTGAAAAAAATATTTATTGGCTACCTAACGGGATTGACATAAATAAATTTTCTCCAAAAAAAGACAATACATGGAGAACTGAAAATGAATTTAAAAATGATGATTTTCTTTTTCTGTATGCAGGTATTCATGGTCATGCGCAAGGTTTAGAAGTTATTCTAAATGCTGCATCTCAAATAGAATCTGATAAAATTCATTTTATCCTTCTTGGAACAGGTCCGCTAAAATCAGAACTTATAGAAATAAAGCAGAAGTTAGGTGTAGATAATGTCCATTTTTACAACCCAGTAAAAAAAGAAGAAATGCCCGATATTATTAGTTCCGTTAATTGTAGTATTATCCCTCTTAAAAAACTTGACCTATTTCTTGGTGCTATCCCATCAAAAATATTTGAGATTTTGGCAATGCAAAAGCCAGTTATACTTGGAGTTGATGGAGAGGCAAAAAAACTATTTGTTGATCATGGTAAATGTGCATTATTTTTTGAGCCAGAAAATCATTTAGATTTAAAAAACCAAATTATTAACATTTATTCCAATAAGAGCCTGTATAGAAGCCTTGTTGAAAATTCTAGAAGTTATATTTGTGAATATTTTGACAGGAGTAAAATTGCCGATGATTTTTACAGAGTTTTAAAATTAAATTTTAGCGAAAAACACAATAAACCATGACCTTATTTACGGGCAAGGTAAAAAATAATCTTATTTCTCTAACAGCTTTTTTTTTACCAATTAATTCAGACTTAACTTTTCTCTTTATTGCATCTCTTTTTTTGTTAAATATATATGACAAAAGTATTGTCAATTTATCAAAAATAAAGCAAAATTATTTGTTAATTATTTTATTTGCAAGTTACATTTTTGGGATGGTTTACACAGAAAACATCTACTTTGGGATGAAGAATGTTGAATCTAAACTCCCTCTTTTAATCATACCATTTTCTTTAACTCATTTAAAAAAACGTACGAATTTAATTAACCAAGTAATGGAATATTTTTCTTTAGGTAATCTTTTAGCTGTTTTGCTTTTACTAGCAAAAGCAATGATTCGTCAGAAATTAGATTTCAAATGCCTAGAGTTTTTTGAATTTGATTTCTCTAGTTTATACTATTTTGGAAGTAATTATTCAGCATTTATTCACCCCTCATACTTTGCTCTCTTCCTATCAATTTCTATCATATATGCATTACAAAATATAAAAAAAGTACCTTTTAAATCATCCGCTATGATAATTGTTTTCTTAGGAGGAATTTTCTTTTGTAACTCTTTGATGGGAAATATTGTTTTGGTATTAATTCTAATTTTCTTATTAATATTTACACTAGTAAAAAAAGAATATCTATTTAAATTCTTTATTATATTTTTAGGGGTTTCTATATTTAGTTATTTCACTTTAAAAGAGAAGGTAGATCAAAATTATTATAAGTATTACACCAGCATTAACACTGAAAATCCGAGTAGCATTAATATCCGATTATTGATCTGGAAAGAAGCCTGGATTGTTATGAAAAATAATTTTTTTTTAGGAGTTGGGACTGGTGATGGAAGAGACGAATTAATTAAAATGTATAAAAATCAATGCTATGATCTATTTATTGTTAAGAAGTATAACCCTCACAATCAATATATTCAAACTCATATTGAAATAGGTCTTACAGGAATAATCATTCTCTTAACCATTCTTTTAAAACCATTTTTCATACTAAAGAAAAGACCCAATGACATTCTATTTTACACAATACTCTTAGCCTGTATTTTACATATGATGGCAGAGTCTATTTTAGAGACTAAATCAGGCATCGTATTTTTCGCTTTCTTCTACTCTGTTTTTACCCTATCTTTGAATCAAGATGAAAGTTCCGTTCTCCCCACCCAGAATTGATCAAAAAACCATTGATGCAGTCAATGAAGTTTTACGTTCTGGTTGGATTACCACCGGACCTAAAACCAAATTATTCGAACAAAGGCTAGCTGAGTTCACACAGTCAAAAAAAGTCATCTGTCTAAACTCAGCCACAGCAGGGCTTGAACTTGCTTTAAAATGGTTTGGAATTGGTCCTGAAGATGAAGTTATTTTACCTGCCTACACCTATTGTTCAACAGCAAATGTAATTGAGCACCTTGGTGCTAAACCTGTAATGGTCGATGTTGGTGATGACTTCAACATTGACATAGAACAAGTAAAGACCAAAACATCTGCTAAAACAAAGGCCATCATGCCTGTAGATATTGGCGGAAATCCCTGCAACTACAAAGCCCTCAACAAACTTCTTTCTGCCCCAGAGATCAAAGAAAAATTTAAAGCCAACAACAAAAAACAAGCTCTCTTGCAAAGGCCCCTTATTTTAGCAGATGCCGCCCACTCTGTCGGAGCTACCTACAACCAAAAACCTGCCGTGCACGGTGCAGACATTGCCGTTCACTCCTTTCATGCCGTTAAAAACTTAATTACAGCAGAGGGCGGAGCAGTTTACTTTAACCTCCCTGAAGAATTTGACCACGAACTTATCTACAAAGAATTCAACACCCTTTCATTACATGGTCAAAACAAAGATGCACTGGCTAAATTCAAAAAAGGTGGATGGAAATACGATGTCACCCATGCCGGATACAAGTGCAACTTAACAGACATCGCCTCAGCAATAGGTTTAGTTGAGCTTGAACGTTATAAAGAGACTCTTGAAAAACGAAGAGCAATTGTTGAGTACTATCATCGCTATTTTTCTGATTTTGAGTGGTACATCCCTCCTACTTTTAAAACCAAAGACAAAGAGTCTTCTTACCATCTTTTCATGCTTAGAATTAAAGGGATAGATGAACAAACAAGAGATGCAATTATTGAAGAGATCTCAAAACAAGATGTAGCTGTAAATGTGCATTTTCAACCCCTCCCCTTATTGAGCTATTACAAAAACAAGGGCTATGACATAAAAGATTATCCTAATGCCTACAAGCAATATGCACAAGAAATCTCATTGCCTGTTTTTTACGATTTAACACAAGAGCAACAAGAATATGTTTGCTCTGTGGTCTCAAATTGTGTGAATAAGAGTTTATGATTCGTTTTTTTGATCTTTTTTGCTCAATTTTTGGCATCATATTGCTTGCTCCTTTGTTACTGATCATTGCAATTCTCATAAAAATTGACTCTAAAGGCCCCATTCTTTTCAAACAGACTAGAGTCGGATTAAAGGGCACAAAATTTAAGATTTTCAAATTCAGATCTATGCAACTCAACAGCGAGCAAAAAGGCCAGCTTACTGTTGGTAACAAAGACCAAAGAATCACAAACATCGGAGGTATTCTCAGAGCTTTTAAGCTTGATGAAATTCCCCAATTGTTCAATGTATTTTTGGGGCAAATGTCTTTGGTCGGACCAAGACCTGAGGTTGAAAAATATGTAGCACATTATACCAAAGCGCAAAGAGCTGTGCTCAATGTAAAACCAGGCATTACAGATCTCGCCTCCATTCATTTTATAAATGAAAACGCGCTTTTGGCTCAACAAAAAGATCCCGAAAAATATTACATAGACCATGTTTTAGGCCAAAAAATTGAATTAAACATGCCTTATGTAAACCATCAATCTATATTGCTTTACTTTAAAATCATCTTTCAAACTGTGTTCAAAATTTTAAAGCTCTCTTAACTTCCTTAAATCTGAGACTGCTTTAATCAATTGCATCAACATCTATTTTAAACACAAATCGATCTTTATAGTTTTTCTGAAAACTTTGAATACAGCTTTGAACAAAACGTTTTTCTGCAATGTAATTCGATCTTGAAAGTTTTAGGTTAATGTGCATGTAAAAAATATTTCTCACTTTAGAGACAAGGGCGTATTGTGGCCCAGTCACTTTATCTTGCAACTCGATTTTTAAAGCCGAAGAAAGCACTTGAGCGCCACTGGTTAGCTTGTCAATTTTTTGATGCCCTATAATTATTTTAATGCGCTTTGATATGGGTGGATAATCAAACTCTTGGCGTTCTTGAATCTCAGCTTCGTATAAGGCCTGGTAATTTTGCTGCTTTACATAATCTAAAACTCTGTGCTTTGCAGAAAAGGTCTGAATCAATACTTTACCTTGTTCCCCTTTTCTTCTAGAGGCTCTTCCAGCAAGTTGAACAAACAGCTGAAAGCTTCTTTCATTGGTTCGAAAAGACGGGAAAAACAAAGATTGATCTGCATTGATGATGGCGACCAATCCAACATTATTAAAATCTAACCCTTTACTGACCATTTGTGTGCCCACAAGAATGTCAATCTTTCCTTTCTCAAAATCTTTAATGATTCGATCGTGAGCGCCTTTTTTAGTAGTAGCATCAACATCTAAACGCTGTATCACTTTATCTGTAAAATGATTGCTTAACTGCTCTTCAATCTGTTGAGTGCCCGCGCCGAGATGTTTTAACGAAGTGCTTGAACAAGACTGACAAAATCGAAGTTCTTTGAGTTTAAATCCACAATAATGACACAAGTAAAGTTTTTGATTCTTATGATAGGTTAAGCTCACATCGCATCGTTCACATATTTGAATGTGATCACAACTATCGCATTGCAGATAGTTGTTGTACCCTCTTCTGTTTTGAAGTAAAATAACCTTTTTGCCTTTATTCAAACTCTGATCAATCTCTGATAACAATCGATCTGAAAAATCTTGAGAAACTTGCTTTTTTCTGTGTGCCTCTTTCAAATCAATAAGCTCAATATCTGCATAAGATGCATCATTATAGCGTTTGTTCAGCTCTACATAGGCAAACTTATCTAAGGTCTTTGCATTGTAATATGAATCAATTGAAGGAGTCGCACTACCCAATAAAACATTGGCATTTAATTGGTGTGCATAATAGATGGCTGCATCTCTCAAATGATACCTTGGTGATGCTGTAGCCTGTTTCAAAGCATAATCATGCTCTTCATCAATAATGATCAACCCCAAATTCTTATGGGGCAGAAAAATACCAGATCGCGTGGCAACAATAATTTTAAAAGGATTTTCAGAACATTGCTTCAAATAGATTTCATAGCGTTGTGCGTCACTCAATTTTGAATGATACAAACCTACTTTTTCACCAAATACTGAGGTAAATCTGCTGACCAGTTGACTACTCAATCCAATCTCAGGAACGACAAATAAAACAGATTTATTTTCAGCCAAATAAGCATCAATTAAATGTAAATAAACCTCTGTTTTACCACTTGCTGTAACACCTTTAAAGAGGCATGTAGAAAGCTTTTTAAATGCTTTTTTAATCTCAGAAAGTGCCTTATATTGATCTTCAGAAAGCTCAGAGAGCTCTTGTGTTTTTTTATAGAGTTTAAACTTTGGTGCAATTTGAGTCTTTTGAACAATTACATCTTGCTCAACAAGTCGATCAATGGTTTGTTTTGAAATCTTATACTCTTTAATTAAAGTACTCTGATCAAAATTCTTTTCTTTTAAGAGCTGAACGCATTGTATTTGTTTTACTCCTTTAAACTGATCAAAATCAAGATTTTGCTCACTTAAACATAAAGTACTTTTTTGCTTGAATTGGTAAGATGTTGTACCGTTTTTTTTAATGATTGATGGCAAAGCTGCCTGGTATACCTCACCTAAAGTGCACATATAATATTGGGCCATCCAATTGTAAAATTCAATCTGAGGTAACGATAAAACAACAGGCATTTCATCAAGGTCACTTTGAATATTTTGAACTTTAAATGATGGGGTTTGCTCGTAATAAGATACAATACATGCCCAATATGTTTTTCTTCTCAATTCAACCTGAACGACTTTGCCAATAGGATTTTCTTGAAAACTTGATGCATAACCATATACAATTACATCAAGCTTGAGAGGCAATACTAAATTAAAAAAAGTAGACTGAGGCAAATTCACTAACTTTGTAAAGTCAAATTAAAGCATTTTTAACGATCTACCCCTACGTTCAGTTCATAGATTTTTTTCTACTTCCCTTATTCATCTTTTTAGGGTATTTTGTGAGTTGGATGTTCATTCGCTCTGAACACAAGCTTTTTTTCACAGCCTTAAGTTTTAAGTTTTTCAGCGGCATTTTTTTTGCCATGATTTACATCTACTATTATGGTGGAGGAGATACTTTCATCTATTGGACCAACACCTTTCCTTACATCAACCTACTTCAGTCAAATCCGTTGGTATTTATTAAAAACATGCTCTCTTGGCCCAACTTTGTAAATTATTATGACTTTAACTCTTCTACGGGCTACCCTTCATCATATTATTACAGAGACACACACGTAATGGCCGTTGTAAAACTGATGGTGCCTATCAATATTTTGGCTGCAAAAAGCTATTTGGCAAGTACAGTAATCTTAAGCTACTTGAGTTATGTACCTCTTTGGACATTTTATAAATCAATATCAAGACAATCTCCTGAATTAAAAGACAAATTCAAATACATCTTGTTTATACCTTCACTGTGTTTCTGGGGATCTGGAGTGTTGAAAGATACTTTCACAACTATGTTTATCATCATTGTTGTCAATGCCATAAGAAAGTTTTTATACAAAGAAAATCACTACAAAGTCTTAACTGTATCGTTACTTGCTTTTGCCATCGTGGGGATTGTAAACATCAAACCTTATTTGTTCATCGGCTTGCTGCCCTCTTCTTTGATCTGGATTTCATGGAATTCTTTTCAAAAAATAAAAAACACCATTGTGCGACTTTTAGTAGTTCCTATACTCATGTTTGGAGCGATTGGTTTTGGATTTTACATCTGGTCTTTTTCTAGTCAGTATTTAGGTACCTATTCATCTGTCGATTCTATCATTCAAAAAGCACATGTATCTTACAACGATTTAAAACAAGATTATTATCAAGGAAACTCATTTGATTTAGGAGACTATGAAGCCTCAATTTCTGGTGTGGTCTCAAAATTTCCGCAAGCAACTATAACTGGGCTATTTCGACCTTTTTTGTGGGAATCAAAAAACATTGTCATGCTACTTTCAGGACTAGAAAATACCATTTTACTTGTTTTATTTGTTTACATACTCTTTAAATCAAAGAAAAAACTGTATCAAACCTTAAATCAAAATCCATTTTTAATATTCTGTATCTTTTTCAGTGTTTTAATGGCTTTTTCAATAGCTATTTCAACTACTAATTTCGGAGCACTGGTGCGTTTTAAAATTCCAATTTTACCCTTTATGGTCTATGTACTGATCGCTATTGCTTTTAAGAAAAAAGGTGCAAGTCAGGCAAGCTTTTAATATCCATACCTTTTAAAGGTCTTGAATTTCTGCTTAATCAATACGATAAATTCATACTGTGTCAATGACATGAGCTCAAATTCTGAAATACGACAATGATCAACAAACTGTTCAAATTCACTTCGATCTAAATCAATGATCTGAGCATCAATAAACTTAACAAATAGCTCCTTTAAAAGATCTCTTGTTTGTTCTTGTTTTTCTAATTCAATAGCCAACCGTTTTGCCTGAGCTCTTCTTGAGAAACGCTCGTACAGAAAAGTAATCGGGCTACTTACTGCATCTATTCCGCTGGTTAAATACTCTTGTTTAGAATAACCAAGCTTTGAAATATCTTGATAAATTTCATCTAAAGTACGCTTATTTACAATGGTAATTTCAGGTAAGTTTTTCAGAATTGGTCGCAGTTTAATTTCAGCTTTAAACTTCTTTTTCAAAGCAGAATCAGCATAGCACAATTTTGCAATCTCATACCCTATTACTGAAATCATTATGGTATCATTTTTTTGACAATTAATCATTAGATCTGAAGATTGTTGAGCAATAAACCCAGTATGTGTAGTCTTATTGACAACCATAATTCTTTGAAAGTCAATTTTATCATTCGCCCAAACTGAAGCTTGAATGACAATTGAATTGTTTTGAGCAATTAGATCAAAGTAAAATAAAGACAGACATAAATATATTGTTAATTGTTTAATCATCAGAATAAAGATCTGGTCTTACTTTTTTAGTACGCTCAAGTGATTTTTCTTCTCTCCATTTCTCAATTTCTTTGGCATTTCCACCCAGAAGAACTTCAGGTACTTTCAAACCTTTATACTCTGAAGGACGAGTATATACAGGAGGAGCCAACAACCCATCTTGATGGGAATCAGACAATGCAGAGCTTATATCATTCAATACACCAGGAATCAAACGAATAATGGCATCAGAAACAACACAGGCGGCCAACTCTCCACCCGAAAGCACATAATCACCAATAGAAATTTCATCTGTAACATGTAAATCACGAATACGTTGATCAATGCCCTTGTAATGTCCGCACAAGAGCATAATATTTTGCTTCATGGAATAAATATTGGCTTTTTCTTGATTAAAAAGCGCTGCATCAGGAGTCAAATAAATAATGTGGTCGTAAGCTCTTTGTTGTTTTAACTCACCAATAAGAGCATCTAAAGGCTCAACCATAAGCACCATTCCAGCACCTCCTCCATATTGATAATCATCAATACTTTTTTGCTTGTGAGTACTGTAATCTCTGATATTATGGATGTGTATCTCTACATGTTTATTTTCAATAGCACGTTTTAAAATAGAATCAGAAAACGCTCCATTAAAGAGCTTAGGAACCGCACTTACAATATCAATACGCATGATTTATTTTTTAATAAAATATCCTTTTAAAGACATTCCGCTACTTGTCAAATTTAGTAGCACATTCAATGTAAGTTTAATGAATCTAAAAATCAAATTAGACTCCATTTTATTTCTCACTTTCTCATCAGTAGACCCAGCAGAAATTAGTTTTTCATCTTCTCCTTTTGACGATTTCACACGAGAGAAAGAGAATCCTGTAGTGAGCACCTTTAAAGGTCTAAAACCATGAGCTTTCATCAAGTTTTTTAACGTCTTTTTCGTGTAGTAAGAAAGATGCTCTGGGTAATGAATCACATTGTAATCACTTTTCAGATAATAACGATTCAATGAATTAAAATTCGGCGTTGTACAGTAAAACAATCCTTGTTTTCTTAAAAGTTGCGAGACTTGGCTAATTTCATCCACTGGGTTGTTGATGTGCTCAATCACTTCAAAAGAGGTAATTACATCAAAGGTTTCTTTAAAATCTGATGCTCTTAAAACACCTTGCTTCATTTCAATACCTTGTGCTGTACAGAGTTCAATGGCCTTTTTTGAATATTCTGTTCCGTATACCTTCCACCCTCTTTTTTGAGCTTCAATTAAGAACCACCCCCTACCACAACCGACATCTAAAATGTTTTTAGTTTGCTTGTACTGTTCAAATTCGTCTAATAACTCGTGGTATCGCTTAATGGTAAGCTCAGATAAATAACCTTGCTCAGCATAATCATAATCTGAATAAAAAAGCTCTAGTTCTTTTTGAGTCGGAATTGGCTTCATGAAAACAAAAGCACAATTTTGACAACGCACCAAAGGCTTTGTAGGGTAATATTCATCTAACTTATAAATAGATGAACTGTTGCAAATCAAACAAGTTTTGTGCTCTACTGATTTGGGCTTCATTCTATAGATTGCTTTAAGGTTTCTAAAAGAATATTAATCTGTTCAACTTTTTGCTTATAACCTAAATTTTGATAGGCATACAATAGATTGTGTAAAATTCGTTTGATGATGGCTTTATTTGAACAGGCTGTAAAGTAAGATTCATTTGATTCTACTTTGACTTGCCTTAAAAAATATTCAATGTCTCTCTTGCTTAATAAGGTTCCTTTGTTAAAGGCATTGATGAAGAACTTTTGAGAAATATTGGGCTGAGTGATCAGAAGCACAAAATGACGAGGCAAGTTGACTCCTCTGATTTGAATGCCCAATCTACCTGCCAAAATCATGTACAGACAAGCCAATAAAACAGGATTGGCTTTTTTGCTATCTAAAACGTCGTTTATAAATGAATTTTGTGGAGAGTGAAAATTAGTTGTATTGCCCCTAAAACCATTTATATCATAAAAAATCTTATTGAAGACTTTGAGCTTTTCAAAAACAGTCATTTGATCATTCAGCTCAATCCAAATCTCTTTCTCAATTTCGTGCAAAGCATTCAAATAACGCTCTTGATCTAAATCAGGATACTGATATTTAGAAATTAAAAATAGTCCGTCAAGCAGTCTGTTATCAATAGAATTACACCAATTGCTCAACTCTATACACAATTCATTGAATTGTATTTCATGTATAATCTGCTCAACTCTCTTTTGAAAAATAGGCCCATTAGAAAAATCTTCCCAAGCTTTTTCTAAATCAGCGATCACCGCAGAACCTAGAGAAGTAATCTTAGATTTAACTTGATGGTAAACTTCTGCGTCAGGATCATCAATCAGAGAGATAAGCGCTTTAATTTCTTGAGGTTTTAACACAATTATAAAACTAGCTTGCTTGAAGTTTGGCTCAAAGACTAGAATGAAAAAGATATAAACAAAAAATTTTTAAAACCCGCTTATCAGATGCGGTCTAAAACTGTCTTAACAAGCCTTTTCATGTGTGGCTTGTAATCTTTAGAGAAATTTTTAGCTACTCGATTGGCTACAACTAAACAAACTGTTAAGCATTTATGATTCAACATATTAGATAATCCATATAAAGCAGAGGTTTCCATTTCATAATTGTCAATTGTCACTTCTTTGAAACTGAAGTTTAAAATTTGATCATTGAAGTTTTTGATTTTTGTAGGCAATCTCAACACGCGCCCTTGAGGTCCGTAAAAACCATTTGCCGTTAAGGTCACTCCTTTGCGCATATCAAAAGCTATTTTCTCTAATAAACTCTCACTCGCCTGATTAGAATAAGTTTTATTGATGTTTTCAATGCCTTGAATATGATTGTTAAATGCCATATTCAAGGCCAATTCTTCTTGAGTAAATTCTTTGTCGTAATAATTTAATACGCCATCTAAGCCTATAGCATAGGCTGAGGCTACAAAAGTTTCAATTTCTGCCTCTTTTTGAAGCCCCCCGCACGTGCCAATACGTATGATATTCAACTGTCTTTGTTGCGCGTTCAGCTTCTTTGTTTCGGGGTCAATATTTACCGCTGCATCTAACTCGTTGATCACAATATCAATATTATCAGGACCAATACCTGTAGAGACTACCGATATTTTCTTACCCCTATACATACCTGTGTGCGTGACAAATTCTCTATTGCTTTTCTGAACTAAAATCTCATCAAAAAAACTAGAAACCAACCCCACTCTATTTTGATCACCCACTACGATGATGTCATCTGCCAAATCTTCACCTTTGACATTTAAATGATAAACACTCAAATCTTTATTTAATACTAACTCTGAAGGTTCTAAAGCCATGCTCTAAATTTTAACGTAAAATTACACTTCTTTTTAGACTATTGGTTGAAAAAGAATTTGTATTTTTTTCTCCATGAAGCAAGCAGCTTTTCAACTCACAGAAGAATACTTAAAGAATGAACAAATTCAGATCGAAGAAGCTTATCAAAAGCTGATTTCATCAAATAAGAATTTAAGTAAAAGCACCGACAGACTGATTATACGAAAAGCCTTTAACATGGCTGTTGAAGCGCATAAATCTATGCGCAGAAAATCAGGTGAAGCTTACATCTTTCACCCCATTGCAGTAGCTCAAATTGTCTCAGAAGAAATTGGCCTTGGCACAACCTCAATTATCTGCGCCTTGCTACATGATACAGTTGAAGACACAGAAGTGACTTTGGTTGATATAAAAAACCTCTTTGGACTTAAAATCGCTCAAATCATTGATGGATTAACTAAAATCTCAAACCTGTTTGACCAGACCTCTACCCTACAGGCCGAGAATTTCAGAAAGATGCTGCTTACACTTTCTGATGACATTCGTGTGATCATCATTAAGATTGCTGATCGCTTGCACAACATGCGCACCATGGGCTCTATGCCTGCACACAAACAAAGAAGCAAAGCTTCTGAGACGCTCTTTATGTTTGCCCCTCTTGCACACCGATTGGGTTTGTATAAAATTAAATCTGAAATGGAAGACTTAGGGCTTAAATATACCGAACCCTCTATTTATAAAAGCATTGAAGAGAAATTAGAAAAGACCAAAGAGGTTCGAGAGCGCTTCATCAATCAGTTTATTGTTCCGATCAAAAGATCATTAGACGATAGTCAAATTCATTATGAAATTAAAGGACGCACAAAATCTATTTATTCGATTTGGAATAAAATGAAGAAAAAAAACATCGAATTTGAAGAAGTTTATGATGTTTTTGCCATTCGAATTATTCTCAACACAGAAAACAAGAATGAAAAAGCTGACTGCTGGAAAGTCTACTCAATTGTCACTGATTTTTACAAGCCAAACCCAGAACGCCTAAGAGATTGGATTACCACACCAAAAAGTACAGGCTATGAATCTTTACACACCACTGTAATGAGCCCTAGCGGAAGGTGGGTTGAAGTACAAATTAGAACCAGTCGGATGGACAGAATAGCTGAAAAAGGCTATGCTGCACACTGGAAATACAAAAATTTAGGCAAAGAAAGTAGCATTGACGAGTGGATCAATAAAATCAGAGATTTACTTGAAAACCAAGACTCAAGTGCTTTAGACTTCATAGATGATTTTAAATTGAATTTATTTTCAAAAGAGATTTACATCTTTACGCCTAAAGGAGAGCTCAGAAATCTTCCGGTTGGATGTACAGCGCTTGACTTTGCCTTTGACATTCATACTCAAATCGGAGAAAAATGCATCGGAGCCAAAGTGAATTCTAAACTGGTGCCACTGTCTCATGAATTAAAAAGTGGTGATCAAGTAGAAATCATTACTTCTGCAAAACAAAAAGTCAAAGAAGATTGGATGAATTTTGTCATCACTGGCAAGGCCAAATCAAAAATTAAAACCTTACTAAAAGATAAAAGACGAGCAGTTGCATTAAACGGTAAAGAAATTCTAGAGCGTAAATACAAATCAAACAGCATCGCCTTTAGTGAAGAAAACATTGCTACATTGACCAACTTTTTAAAACTTGAGAACAATCAAGAATTGTTTTACCGGACAGCGCTAGGTAAAATTGATTTTAAATTAC
The DNA here is from genome assembly GCA_020631045.1 of Flavobacteriales bacterium. Taxonomy (GTDB): domain Bacteria; phylum Bacteroidota; class Bacteroidia; order Flavobacteriales_G; family JALEGO01; genus JAHDHZ01. The sequence goes on from JAHDHZ010000001.1 coordinate 17,542, forward strand.
TCAAAAACTTCAAAGAGCTTAAAGAACAAAAGAAATCAAGTTCTTCTGAAAAACAAAAAGAAGAGGTAAACGTAATCAATGCTTACAGAAGTGGCAAAAGTGAACTGGTCATTGGCGAGGGTGTTGAAAACTTAAAATATAAAATTGCTAAATGTTGCAATCCTATACCTGGCGATGAAGTATTTGGTTTTGTGACCATCAACCAAGGTATTAAAATTCACAGGGTAAGTTGCCCCAATGCCATACAACTACTTTCAAATTATGCCTACAGAATTGTAAAAGCCAGATGGAATACCAAAGAAAGCATCTCATTTATGGCGGGTATTCAAATCAAAGGAATTGACGATGTAGGAATTATCAACAAACTCACCAAATTAATCTCATCAGATCTAAATGTTAATATGCAATCTATTAACTTTGAGGGTAATGACGGCATGTTCGAAGGCACCATTATGCTTTATGTCAATGACACAGACCATTTAGAGTCTCTCATTGATAAAATCAAAGTATTAGAAGGGATTCAACAAGCTGAAAGAATTGAAAAAACCTCAAATGACTGAGCTTGCAAATATTGATATTTACGAAAAAGCAAAAGATATTTTTCATGCTTTTTTAGAATCAAAAGGCCACCGCAAAACACCTGAACGCTTTGCTATTCTTGAAGAAATTTATGCCTCGACCGAGCATTTTGATGTAGAATCGCTCTACATTATGATGAAAAATAAAAATTACAGAGTCAGTAGAGCAACCATTTACAATACCATTGAATTGTTATTAACATGTAATTTAATTCGAAAACATCAATTTGGTAAAAATCAATCTCAATATGAAAAATCATTTGGTTCAGCGCAACATGATCATATTGTGATGGCTCAAAGTGGTCAAGTCATTGAATTTTGTGACCCCAGAATTGAAAGCATCAAAAAAACATTAGAAGATCAATTCAACATCGAGATTCTTCACCACTCTCTTTATTTTTACGCTAAAAAACGTTCTTGAGTTTTCAGTATAAAATAGAAGACCGCACCATCTCTTTCTCTGGAAAGTTACTTGAAAGTACTTCTATTAATTTTGATGATCAGCTTATTGAAAGTTTGTGCAAACAACCTGAAGTAAAAGTTGACTTAAAACATTTAGAATACCTTAACAGTTCAGGCCTTGCTCTTTTAATTAGATTATTTACAAGAATTAGAAATCACGGAAATGAAATGATCATCACAAATGTTTCTGAGAAAATCAGCAAGCTATTTATCATGACCAAACTCAATACAATCTTTAACATAAATCAATGAAAGTAGATGTTTTACTAGGCTTGCAATGGGGAGATGAAGGCAAAGGCAAAATTGTGGACGTCATTACCCCAAACTATGACATTGTTGCACGTTTTCAAGGAGGCCCTAATGCCGGACACACACTTGAATTTGAAGGCATTAAACATGTACTGCACACCATTCCATCAGGTATATTTAGAGAAAATACCATCAATGTCATTGGCAACGGAGTTGTCATTGACCCCATTGTATTAAAACAAGAGATTGAATCTTTAAAAAAATATAAGGTAGATGTTGCCTCTAAACTTTTAATTTCTCAAAAAGCCCATTTAATTTTGCCTACGCACAAGCTGTTAGATGCTATGCAAGAACAAGCCAAAGGCACCTCTAAAATTGGTTCTACTCTAAAAGGAATTGGCCCAACATACACAGATAAAATAGCAAGAAATGGTTTGCGCATGGGTGATTTGCTAAGTGGTGATTTTCAAGAAAAATATCAGCGTATTACCCAAAGGCACTTAACGGATTTGAATCTGCGCGAATTTGATACATCATCACTCAAAGAGCAAGAAGGTAAATGGTTCAAGGCAATTGATTATTTAAAGAACTTTTCGATTATCAATACTGAGTATTATATCAATGAGGCACTTAAACAAGATAAACGTGTGCTGGCTGAAGGGGCGCAAGGGTCTTTGTTAGACATTGATTTTGGTTCTTATCCTTATGTGACCTCTTCTTCTACTATCTGTGCGGGGGCATGCTCAGGTTTAGGTATAGCACCCAACAAAATCGGTAGAGTTTTTGGCATTTTTAAAGCTTATACAACGCGCGTAGGATCTGGGCCTTTTCCTACTGAGATGTTTGATCAAATAGGAGAAAATATTCAAAAAGAAGGGCATGAATTCGGCGCAACAACAGGTAGGCCAAGAAGGTGCGGCTGGTTAGACTTAGTTGCTTTGAAATACACCTGTATGCTCAATGGTGTGACTGACTTGATGCTTATGAAAGTTGATGTGTTAAACATTTTAGATGAAATCAAAGTTTGTGACCACTACCTGATTGATGAGGTTAAAACTCAAGAATTCCCATACGAGGCTTCAGAAAAACTGAAAGCTCAATACCAAACTTTTAAAGGCTGGGCAAACGATGCTGATCCAAAAAAAGAAATCTCAACACAACTCAATCATTACATTTCAAGTATTGAGCAATACATTGGCTGCCCAATCAGTTTAGTTTCATTTGGGCCAGACAGAACTCAAACACTGTTTTTAAAAGACTTAAAGTAGTGCGCTTTACGCTTTTGTTCATATGCATGAGTCTCTCTACAGCTCTGATCGCTCAAGCTGAGCAAAGCTCACAAGACACTTCTAAAAAACAAATTCAGCTACTCCACGCCGATAAACTATCTTACGACCAATCTATCTCAAGAGCACAAAAACTTAACGGCAGCGTCCAGTTTAAATACAAAGAAACACTCATGTTTTGTGACAGTGCTTTTATGTTCAGAGACAGCAACATCATAAAAGCTCTGTCTAATGTTCGCATAAAAAACGACGAAGGAGTGAGCATTACAGGAGACTCTTTGGTGTATTTTGGCAAAAAGAAAAAAGCCAGAATTACTGGAAATGTCTTGCTTAAAGAAAAAGACAAAACCCTTAAAGCTCCATTTGTTGAGTATAATTTTGATACTAAAATGGCCTATTACGCTGCAGGAGGTACTCTTTATGACAGATCAGAGAACAGCACCCTTGAAAGTGAAATTGGCTATTATTACACGCAAAGCAAGCAATTTTTTTTCAAAGACAGTGTTTTTTACAAGCATCCTGATTATGTGATTCATTCTGATACAATGATGCACCAGACAGCCACTGATATTTCTTATTTCAAAGGCCCAACGCACATTCAATACAAAGCCAAAACAAACATCTATTGTCAATATGGGTGGTTCAATCAACAAAATGAAGATTGTAAACTCATTGGTGATGCTGTCATTGAAAAAAACGGTCAAGAAATCAAAGCTGATAGTATTGTTTACAACGACAAAAACGCTCAAGGTGAAGCCTTTTACAATGTACAAATTGACGACACTACAGAAAAAATTATGATTCAATCGCATTTTGCGCGCTTCAACACCAACGACAGCACCTATTTGGCTACAGACTCTGCTTTAATGATCGAATATTCTCAAGAAGATTCTCTGTTCTTGCATGCTGACACGCTTTACTCATTCTCAGACTCTACTGAAGGTAAAACATTATTTGCCTATCATGGTGTGAGGTTTTATAAAAAAGATTTACAAGGTATTTGTGACTCTTTGGTGATGAAATCAAAAGATTCTTTAATGTATTTATATACCAACCCAGTACTTTGGAGCGACAGCAACCAAATGACCGCAGATACAATATTGTTGTGGTATTCTACTGGAAAAATTGACAGTATGCGTTTTTTAGAAAATGCTTTTATTTTAGAAACGCTTGATTCTGTAAAATACAATCAAATTTCTGGCAGATACATGCAAGGGTTTTTCACAAAAGACAACAAACTGAAAAATATGCGCATTCAGCAACGTGCCAAAACCATTTATTACCCAAAAAACAAAGAAGACTACATCGGTATAAACCAGGCCAGTAGCACTGAGATGAACATAAGATTTAAAAAACAAGAAATCAACCAAATCATTTTTTACAATCCTGAAAGCTCGTCCCTCTCACCTTTAAGTCCATTAGACTTTAAAAAACTACCGGGGTTTCAAGACCGCTCTAAATATAGACCCATTAGTAGGTCATCTGTGTTTTTAAATATTTCTATAGAGCCTGAATCTCAATTGAATACAGAACAAAAACAAAAAGGGTGAAGTATTTTATCATAACTGGTGAAACATCAGGCGATTTGCATGCAGCCAATCTCATGCGCGCCATTCAACAAAAAGACAAGCAAGCCCAATTTGAATATTATGGAGGTGATCAAATGCAAAAAGTAGCTCAGCTGGGGCTTAAAAAGCACATCTCTGAGCTTTCATTTATGGGATTTGTTGAAGTAGTTAAAAACCTAAAGACTATTTTTAGAAATTTAGCGCATTGTCAAAAATGCATTGATGCCTTTTTACCCGATGTGGTTATTTTGGTTGATTTTCCTGGATTTAATTTAAGAATGGCAAAGTTTTGTTTTCAAAGACAAATTCAAACCTTCTATTATATCTCCCCGCAATTATGGGCTTGGAAAGAATCTAGGGTTAAAAAAATCAGAAAATATGTCAATCAACTTTATGTCATCTTACCTTTTGAACAAGATTTTTACCAAAAACATGAGATTCAGGCGCATTATTTTGGCAATCCAATCATAGAAGAAATTCAGCCAAAAAACACTTCTGTAGATCAAGATTTAATTGCCCTATTGCCAGGGAGTAGAACTCAAGAAATCAAGCGCATGTTGCCCATCATGTCTAGTTTTGCCAAACATCACCCCAACAAAAAGTTTATTCTTTTAGCAGTCAATCACATCGATCAAAGCCTTTATCAGCACTTTACGGCATCCATCAAAAACATTCAAATTAAATATAATGCCTTAGAAGAGACCTTGAGTAAAGCAAGTTTTGCAATGGTTACCTCAGGTACTGCTACCTTGCAAACTGCTCTATATAAAGTGCCACAAATCGTATGTTATAAAGCCAATAAACTTTCTTATTTAATTGCAAAAGTTTTGATTAAGGTCAAATACATCAGTTTGGTCAATCTTATTTTAGACAAGCCTTGTGTTCCTGAACTCATTCAAGACGAATTAAATCTAAAAAATTTAAAGGCGACTTATCAGAAGTGTACACAGGCTGATGTTTTAAGTCAAACTCAGCTTATGTATAATCAATTAAGAGCAATTCTTGGCACTTCAAATGTCTCTGAGAGGGTTGCTGATCATATGATTCAACACATAAACAAGAGATGAAAAAAGGGCGTGTTGTTTGTTTGATTTTACTAGTGTTTTTTCAGTTAGTTGTAAAAAGTGAGCAGGTTTTGATTTGTCTAAATCCAACCACTCAAATCACAGAATGCACTTTCACAAGCTTGAATGGTTCATATAAAAAAGCAGGGCTTCACATCACACAAAAAAAGCAAGTTGTTATAAATCACTCTGATATTCACCTGCCAATTACATTCAAAGCTCAAGGTGAACATGCCCGATTTAAGATTCACACCTCAAGTCGTATTAGAGAGCTGAAAAGCTCAAACATCTATTCAGGTAATTTAATTATTAAGCGCGTTGGCGGGGGGCTCAAGCTTTACAACAAAATTGAACTTGATCAATACATCTCAGGAGTTGTTGAAGCTGAGAGCGGCAAAGACCAGCCCACAAATTTTTATCAAGTGCAAACCATTATTTCTAGAACTTATGCTTTAGCCAATTTGAGAAAACACGAAGATCAAGGTTATCAACTCTGCAATCAAGTACACTGTCAAGTATTTAAGGGAGTTGCAAGGCACAGCAATGACATATACAAAGCCATTGAACAAACCAAAGGTTTAATTTTAATTGACACCAACATTGAAGTGGCCCATGCAGCATTTCATAGTAATTGCGGAGGATTCACTACTAATGCAGAAGAAGTCTGGTCTTATCCCAAACATTACCTTGAGGCTGTAAAAGACACATTTTGTCATGCAGGGCTTCAGTATCACTGGCAAAAAACAGTTGATTTTTCAAGGTGGGAAACACTTTTCAAGCACGACTCTATTTATGACGCTAGCATTCCAACCCGAGATAGTTTAATCAGCCGAGAACCTATTTGTATTGACAGCATTTGCTTTTCTAAAAAACAAGCTCGATCAACACTTCACCTGAGATCGACCCAATTTAACTACTGCTTACAAGAAGATTCTACTAGTGTACTCATTACAGGAAGAGGCTTTGGACATGGCGTGGGATTGTGCCAAGAAGGAGCCATAGAGATGAGCAAACAAAACTATGATTACCGCTCAATTTTAAAACATTATTACAAAGGCATCAAAATCATTTCGTATAAAGACCTAAAATTCTTTCAACACCTTGAATAAGTATTTTTTAAGAAATAACCTTAGGTATTTTCTAGAATAGATTCTTGTTCTTTGAACTCAATATTATAGGTCTTTAGCTCTTCAAGGATGGGCTGATAAATTTCTTTGAAAGACGGGATATGCACTCCTTTGATATGGTCAAATTTTCCCTCTAAATACAGGCGAGTGTAGATTGCTAAAGGCAATCCAACCGTTTTAGCCATAGCCGTATATTTTTGATTCTCACCCAAACAAACCAAAGAAGTTTCTTTGTCGTAGATCTTTCCGTTTAGTTCATAGACAAACTTATGCCACATGACTATCATATCTTTATCTTGTTCTTCTAGCTTTAATTTCTGCTCTAAAATATATTGAAGTATGGCTGCAGGAGTTGCATTTTTTAATGTAATTGGAGTTTGCTCAAAAATACCCAACCACCTCAATTTTTCCATGATCTCTGAGTCGTCATCAATTTTTAAATAATGTTTTAATTTGATCTCTACAGAGTCAGTAGGATGATATTTTAAAAATGAATTGATAAATTCTCTGAAGGTTAACTGATCACTGTGTTCTATGATGAAATTGTCATCGGTAACTCCTAGCTGAACAAAGACATCCCACAACTTACCAAACCCAGGTCTTCTAAAGGTGCCACGATACATGGTTTGAACATCTTTTAAGTCATATAAATCAATGTACTTTAAAGAATCTCTATTGGCATAAGCTTCAAACTTTCCGTAATCTTCAATTTCAATTAACTCGGTTCTTCTAAAAAGTTTGTGGTAAGGAATGTACTTGTGCTTGCCTTCTTGCAAGAACTTTACAGCTCCAGAACTACCAGCAATCACTACATATTTAGGATTCCAAGTGAATTTATAATTCAAAGGATTGTTGTCTGATTCAGGAGAGAGTAATCCACCGGTAAAAGTCTCAAAGCGTGTTAGCTTGGCTCCTTTTTGTTTGATCTGATCAATTTCATTTAAAGCAGACAGGTGATCTAATCCCGGATCTACCCCAATTTCATTCATAAAGAGCAATCCTTTTTCAAGCACTTGATTTTTAAGGGCTTTCATTTCCTTTGACACATAAGAAGCGGTCACCAAGTTTTTTTCAAACTCTAAACAGTCTTTTGCAATTTCAACATGCAAAAAAGCAGGCAACATTGAAATCACAAAATCTGCTTGTTTCACAAGACCTTGTCTTTTCTCTACATCAGATATATCTAAATCAACGCATTCTATCTGAGCATTGGCTTGAATACTTGAATCAAGTACAGCTGTGTTTCGATCGCATAGCATCAATTTTAGATTATGTGAATCTATCATCTGCACCAAGTAATCAACGATGTAAATCGATGATTTACCGCTTGCTCCAAAAAAAACTACATTTTTCATTTGCTAAATATTGTGACCAAAGTATAAATTAATTGCCAGAATGGCTACGAATATGAATTTGTAGTTAATTTTGCTAGCCACAACAAAATGATTAAACACTATTTAAAAGGTTTACATGGCCTAAGATTTATTGCAGCCTCAATGGTTATGATTACCCATATTGAGCTGATAAAGTCTGCTTTTAAAATTGAAAATAGTTGGTCAAATCATATTGTTCAAAGCTTAGGGCCCTTGGGTGTTTACTTTTTCTTTTCTTTGAGTGGATTTTTAATCACTTACCTACTGTTTATTGAAAAAGAAAAAAATCAACAAATTCACCTCAAAGATTTTTACACAAGAAGAATACTACGCATTTGGCCCTTGTATTTTTTGGTGATTTTTCTGGGCTTTTTTATTTGGCCACAGATTCATGGCATTGAAATTCATTACCTACAAGAGAGTTTTGAGCAAAATTTTTTCAAACAACTGTTGTGTAATTCAATTGTCTTACCCAATTTAGGCTATGCTCTTTATGGTGCTGTACCGCACATCGGACAAACCTGGTCTATTGGTGTTGAAGAGCAATTTTATATTTTCTGGCCTTTAGTTTTAATGCTTTCTAA